>CAYRUP010000024.1:0-18299 GCA_964427485.1 uncultured Coxiellaceae bacterium
TTGAAAAGCGTCGCGGGACGACGTTCTAACTAACTTTTTCGCTTAGCTTGATGCCCGCCCGTCGGGCACCTTCCCCTGCTGGGAAGGCATTCTAAGCACGAACCGATTTCAGGATAACTCTGGCCAATTATGCTGTAATGTAACCAAAAGATTTGCTATGCTCCACAGGAATTTTAACTGTTAGAGTGATAATGAATGGCTCATAAAAATGGATTAAGTTTTCTGTTTTATTTTGTGCTAATTTTTCTAATAGCAATGCAATATGATAATTTTGATGCTCATTTAAGCCATTCGGCGTTAGACGTATTTCTTTATTTTAATTCTACTTTGCAAGATGTTTTAAAACATTATGGCATTAGTGACCCTGGATCTTTTGCGTTAGGAGGGCTCACGCTATTTCATAACAAATGGTTTGATCCAGCGACTGTTTGGCTCATCAATCTTTGGCCGCCGGGATTCATGATGCTTGAAGCAGCGATTTTAAAAATTTTTGGCGAACATGCGCCCGTTATCATCATACTACAAGTACTTGCCTCACTCAGCCTTGCTGCTACATTGCTTTTTTTCCATTCTTTTCTCACTTTGTTTACGCGCAGATACCTTGCATTATTGATACCCTTAGTGTTGTTAATTCCGGAACAATCCCGATTTTATTTTTTGGCACCTGACAGTGTTTTACGGGGCGAGACTTTTTCAATCAGTTTTACACTCAGTGGTTTATTTTGTTTATATCTGGCGTATGCAAAGAACAGTAAAAAAACCGCGATTATAGCTGGCATCCTCTTTGGTCTAAGCGCCTATTTTCGTAGTCAATTCGAAATGTTTTTTATGATTGCAAGCTTTAATTTTGTATTCATGGGGATAGGTTATTTCTGTTATGTAAAAATTAAAAATCGGTCTGCTCCTTTTATTTTATCCAAAAGTGTTTTTAAAACCCTAACACCATTTTCGACAATTTTTATCGCTATTGTGATGTTCCATGCCGTCACTATGCCCTATAAAATATATGGTTTTATACGCACGCATAATCTGCTCTGGGTACAAACCAGTAATTTAATGATGCAAACCAATTTTGCTACCTCTGAAATGCTGGATAAAAATGGTGCCTCCTTTATCAGGGCCGGCGGCGGCAATATTCCTTGCGTCATTGCACCTAAAGTATGTGCTGAAGTGAACAAACAAATCGCGCTAGGAGGATTACAGTCATCGCAGTTACGCAACAAAATAATAGGGATTCTGTTACAACATCCAGAAGCTTATCTCTCAATGAAATTAAAATTACTTCCTGCGTTTTGGTTTAACAATATGGGCACAACCACTCAATCTGCTTTTTATCTAGCTAATATAAGCAATTATATTTTTATTCTATGTTTTTTATTTAGTTTTATCTGGATATTCACTGCATTTAGGTCGCCGCTCACGCAGATAAACTTCTGGTTAAGCAGTTCGATTGTTTTAGCTTATGGATTAATTTTTATTTTTGCGCATTACGAAGAACGCTATTTTATTTTTTTCAAACTTTATTTCTTTGTGATGGCTATCGTAGCGGTCGTTCAGCTTATTTCCAGATCGGAAGTAAACCGCATAGAACTACATTTTTGAGCTTTAAGATATCGCAAATAGTCATTATAGTTGCGAAAATAATCATGTTCATCATAGTGTAGTGATGCTAGAACTAAGCATACTGTTCCAGGAGAAAAATTAGTCTGCGTACTCCAAATCAAGGGTGGAATGTAAAGACCTTGAACGGGTGAATTTAAGTGATAAACAGTTTTATTAGATCCATCATCTAAATAAGCATCAAAACTTCCTGATAAACAAATCAAGACCTCTTCTAAAGAGCGATGGGCGTGTTCGCCACGGCGTACAGTTGGAGGAAGATTATAAGTGTAGAAAACGCGTTGAACTGTAAAAGGGACATGATTTTGTTTTTCTATGACAGTCAGATCACCACGACCATCCGTGATTTTAGGTAATTCAATAATTCTACAGAGTTCCAAACTCATAAAGGTTCTCTACACTCTATCACTTAAAATAAAGTAAGCAATCGTATATGAAGTAATCTCATAAGTCTATAGTAAAAAATTAAAATCCTAAGCATCTTATGCTTTTTCTAAGTGCTTTTTTAACAGGCGATAAAATTTCTTGAATCACACGGGTTCGCTTGGCTCGCAATTGCGCATAAATATAGGCTTTTGGATCAGTATTATAAAATTCCGGTAACCAATTTTGTTCAAGAATCAAGTTATATAACTTCGGCAAATTGAAATTATAAAATTCAACAGCATGTTTCACCATTGCTTCATCTTGCATAAGCACAAATAAATTTTGTAAGCCAATATATTGTACGAGAGTTAGACGATGTTTCAAAAAAAGGAACGCTTTTTCAAAAGCAAAACTGATTTCATCCGAAAATTCAGGACGAATTAAAGACGCTTGAAAAGCTTCTTTAAAAGCAGGTATGGATGTCTCATTCAGCATCATGCGATGGACTTCGACGTATTCAAATATGCCCCGAGCTTGGTTATTGGTATGACTTAAGTTACCTTGATCAGCACGAATTCGATATTTCAATAACTTTTCAGGTAGAACAATCAAAGGGGTGCTTAATGCTATTTTGCACCAAAGCGCATAGTCTTGTAATTGGATTAATGCCGGATTAAACATCCCTTTCTCGACAATGAGTTCACGCAACACCATACAGGTGCCTGCACAAAGATAGTTACCATTAAAAAAAAATTGGTTAATCATCTCTTCTTGCGTATTGAACTGAAGTTGGATAATTAAATCATATAAGGTAGGATTGAGCAATCTTTGACTGTCACTATCAATAAAATCCGCCTGTGAAAAAGTGATTTTGGCCTGATGTTTTTCTAAATAGGCATATTGTATGGCAAGTCGTTCCGGATGAGAAATATCATCGCCACTCATGAGAGCAATATATGTCCCTTTTGCCCTGCGGATCGCTTGATTAAAAGCGGTACTCGGACCTTGATTAAGTTGTGAGACATAAGAAATACGGGGATCGTGATAAGTCAGAATGATTTCGTCCGTTCGATCACTCGATCCGTCATTCACAATGATGAATTCAAAATTTGAAAATGACTGATTGAGAACGCTTTCAATAGCTTGACCAATATATTTTTCATGATTATACGTAATCATGCAAACACTTATGGGAATGGATTTTTCATCATTCATATATGTCTCTCATTCATAAATTTTAAGTTGCAAGTGTAGCAATGCATTGAGACATTGGAAAGAATGTTGATCTCATATGGTCAATAAGTATAATGACCTACATTGTGGTCGGTTTAGCCAAGGAGAATAGAGAATGAAAAAGGTGAGTTCCTCAATAGTAAAATTTATCCGTAGACTGATCGGAACAAATTTTCTTAATCAATTAGCCGAGCAAGAGAGGCAACTAACTGAACTAAATACTAAATACGCTGCCCTACAGGAAAAGCTTGAGCTGGCATCTCAGCTCATAAATACCTTGCCTAAACCATCAAAATTGAATACTTCCGCTTTAGCAAAAAAAAGAGAGCCTTTAATTTCTTCTAAACTTGGCCGTCAAATCATTTCAATTCGAGATGAAACACGTTTCGATCTAACAGTGGATTTCGAACTTTTTTTACTTCTTGTGGAAGATATGAAATTAAATGGAAAAAATCTCGTTCCGATTGGAGTCTGGAATGAATATTCCGTAGATACTTCGATAACTGAAAATGTTCTGCAACAAACATTTAGAGATAACATGCATGCAATTTTCTTAACAAAATTTGCCACAATGAAATTGATGATGGATCCTTGGATTGGTTGCATAGGTATGCAACCCGTATCTGAAGAACAAATAGATCATTATTCCACCGTGTTAAATAACATTGATCACTGTGGTTTAATCGGACAGGATTTATTCACCACTGCGATAAAACAAAATATGTTGAACACCGACTTAGGAAGCATGTTAGATGTCAATACAATAGCTGGCCTTGCACCCATTCAAAAAGATAAGCGTTATTTTATTTTAGAAATCGGTGGAGGATACGGGCGATTGGCTGAAGCACTGACCAATGCATTCGATAATGAATTTCATTATGTGTTAGTCGATGCAGTACCTGGTTCCTTATTGTATGCACAAGAATATCTAAAAAAAGCATTTCCACACAAAAAGATAGGGTTTTATTTAACAGATACCTATGACCCATCTTATGATTTTTACATATTGCCGCCTTGGCATTTGGACCGTATTAAAAATACTTCTTTTAATATCGGTATCAATATAGAAAGCATGCAAGAGATGGTGCAAGAACATGTCGATTTTTATGTAAACATTTTTGATGAATGCATTGAGTGTGATGGCACTATTTATATATCAAACTCACGAAATTATCGTTTTCAAGGTATTTGGAAATTTCCAGATCATTGGCAACGACTTCTTTGCCACAATACACCTCGCTCATGGACGAATAACCATCCCACCGTTGTCTTTAAAAAAACCTCAGAAAATTGGAGCGTTCATAATACAATTTTGGAAGGCTTATATACTCAACAAATCTCGGACTGGGATGCGAAACAAAACACAATCGTCTTACAAAAAGAAATTGAATGGCGTGATACTGAATTGAAACGATATCGCAGTGAAGTGGTAGTTAATGATGAAGCGTGAAAATGGAATATGCTTTCTTTTTTATTTTATCCTGATTTTGTTAGTAGCCCATGCGAGTTTAGGACTTCAAACATTGAATTTGCCTATTCATTTCAATTCGTCTTTATACGATATTTACAAAAATTATGGCGAGGGTGATCAGGGTTCATTTGCTCGCGGTGGATTAGCTATTTTTAAAAATGGCTGGTTTGATGCGAAGACCAAATATCTCATGAGTCTCTGGCCGCCTGGTTTTATGCTGTTTGAAGCAGTCATTTTAAAAATTTTTGGCGCGAATGCGCCTTTCATCATGATATTGCAAGCCTTATTAGCATTTTGTTTGGCTATTCTCTTCAGCTTATTTAGATATACCTTAAATTTTTTTATACCTAAATTATTCGCACTCTTTATTCCTTTATTGTTATTAATTCCGCTCGAATTTCGATTTTATTTAATGGTTCCGGATGGCGTATTGTTTTTAGTGGGTGATAGTTTCGCAATTACTTTTGTTTTAATTGGGTTATTTTGTTTGTATATCGCGTATTCAAAGAATAGCAAGACATTAGCTTGTTTAGCTGGAACAGCGTTTGCACTGAGTGCTTATTTTCACAGTCAATTCGAAATGTTTTTTTTGGTAGCAACGATTAATTTTTTATTTATAGGGATGGTCTATTTCTTTTATACTAAAATAAAAAAATCATCGTCGCTATTTCTTGTTACGATGGGTAATTTTAAAATCCTCACTCCATTTTCAACAATTTTGCTTGCCCTCCTAATGTTCCATGCGGAAACGATCCCCTACCGAATATATAATTATATGCAGTATCATACCCTGCTTTGGGTACAAACTAGCAATCAAATGATGTTAAATAATTTTATGACTTCTGCAGAGCTCGAAAAAAAAGGTGATTGGTTTATTAGCTCGGGTGGCGGAAATACTACCTGTGTCATTGCACCAAAAGAATGTGCTGAAATTCAGAAAAAAATTGCAGAAGGATTGCCCCCTGCTAAATTACGTAACAAGATAGTACAAATTGCGTTACTACATCCATACGCTTTTATAGCAATGAAATTAAAATTACTGACATCATTTTGGTTTATCCACTCCTATAACTATACCAATTTAATGACGGTTAAATCTCTATGCAGTGCAGCTTGGAATAATTTCAGTGATTTACTCTTTATTGGCTGTTTTTTCTTTAGTTTTTTTTGGCTATTCACATCTTTACGAATATCGCATGCCCTAATCAGTTATTGGTTAAGTAGCTCGATTGCTTTAGCTTATGGATTGATTTTTACTTTTGCGCATTATGAAACACGCTATTTTATTTTCTTTAAAATTTATTTCTTTAATATGGCAATATTGGGAATAGCGCAGTTAATTGCTAAGTCGATAACATGTAACAAAGGACTATATGAGCAAAATTTTATTTAGCACTATCTCAGGACTTCCTTATCCGGATTTATTACCTTGTTTTTATGAAGGTTTTATCAATGCCTTACTCAGGGAAGGCAATGATGTTATGTTAATGATTACCAATAAATTCCATACGAATCCTTGGATAACAAATCAACCGGGCAATAACATCAATCGTCATGCTGTCCTTCAGGAAGTAAAAGCGTTTAATCCAGATTTTATCATTACCTGCAATAATTCTTTATTTGCTGGCATAGCCGATGTCGTTGACTGCCCTATTTTAGTTTGGGCGATGGATTCTCCTCCATTATTTTGCGACCAAAATACCTTAAAAAGGGATATCGGCCGCTACCAATTTATCTGCCCAACGACCGAATTTTACCCTTCTTTAATATCGCATTTTCGCGCCACAAATAGTCAAATGCATCTTATTGCCTATGCAAGTGATTTTGTGGCTGAACAACTCGAACAATCAATCCCCATTTCATTTATTGGCACTCGATTTTTGCCAACCCCAGAAATTAAAGAAGTGTTTTACCACGATATGCAAGAAGAATCTGTCAGGAATGATTTAAAAAAATTCTTATGTGCCTTCGAAAAAGATGTTTTATTATCGCCTGATACATTGTTAGATTCTCTATCCAAAACCAGTCAGAAAATTTTAAAAAAAATTCCTCACGTCACGTTATTAAATCTTTTATCAAGCAATATTCGTTCACAAACGCTTTATCATATTCATGATTTAGGTTTGCATTTATATGGGTCGAAAGCTTGGTATGATTTTTTTGATTTTTCCTTACCTTTTGCATTTTGTTTTCAAGATAAATCCGTTTGTACGGTAGCAGAAAATCAGAATTTATATAACACGAGCAAGATTGCTATCAATATTACCCATGTTCAAGCAAAAAATACGTTTGGATGGCGGGTAAGAGATATTATGGCAACGAATGCTTGTTTAATTTCAGATTACAGAAAGGACTTAGTCACATTATTTTCTAAATACGTCGATATTCCCATTTTTAATAATCCCTTTGAAGCACGAAGTTTATGTAAAAAATTATTAAAAGATGATATTTGGCGAAAAGAAATCGTAGCTGGTTCACAATTAGCAATAGAAGAAAATCATCGTTTTAATCATCGTTTAATTGAATTAGAAAATACCTTTGGATTCGACCTGCATCCGAGTAAAACCCAAGGTACATTCAAGCAAATACATGCAAAAGATTTTCAAGAACTATCTAATGGGGAATCTTCAAGAATTTTTCAACAATGGACGAGTTATGCTTTTGCTTACAAAGTATTTAAAAGAATTTTACCGTATTCAGTCAAAGCAAGATTAAAAGGTCGTATCAATATCCCTAGCCCTCTAACCCATTTTCAAAAATCCGCGCTGGCTATTGATACTCACACATCAATAAAAAAGAAATTTGTCATGAATTTTCGACAAAGATATAGGAATACTTATTTGCATAAAATTTTTAAAATCATTTTTTGCAGAGAATAACAACAAGATTAATTCATCCTTCGGGGTTGGGGGCATACGCGTCAAGCTAAGCAAAAATACAGTTTAGAACGTCGTCCCGCGACGCTTTTCAAGCGGGATCCAGCGCCTTTTATTAAATTATTTTTCTATTAATGCCCAAAAAAGGCACTGGGTCCCGCTTAAAAAGCGTCGCGGGATGACGCTCTAACTAACTTTTTCGCTTAGTGACTCAACACCATTTTTCAGAGCATTAAACTGATACGCTAACCCACATGAACACAAATGTTCTTGAGTTGAAGCATTAAATTGTTTGCCGCATCGACAAATCCACCCCTGAATTCGCGCTGGATTACCATAAACCAAGGCATACGCTGGGACATCTTTTGTGACGACGCTTCCCGCACCCACCATGGCCCATTGTCCAATTTTAATATCAGGAAGTATTGTGGCATTCGCACCGATACTACAACCTTGTTGCAACAAAATAGTTGGATAAGATTCAGGATATTGTTTGCTGCGTGGGCGCTTATCATTCGTAAACGCGGCGCATGGCCCAATAAATACATCATCTTCTATTTTTAACCCCGTCCAAAGGTAAACACCCGACTTAATAGTGACTCTATCGCCAATACTCACACCACTCTCAATTAACGTATGATCACAAATATTGCAATCCGCGCCAATCATTACGTTCGATAAAATATGACTAAAGGCCCAAATTCTCGTATTCGCGCCAATCATCACATTTTTTTCAATAAGCGCTTGGGGATGGATTGTTGCAGTTGGATTTATCATTTTTTCTCTTTAGAACTTAAATTAAATATAACATATACCGCAACAATTCTTGACCAATCGCTTTTTCAAAACGAAACCCACAATTTTCATAAATACGAATCGCTCTTTCATTCGTCGCTTTCACTTCTAACATTAAAGAACAAAGTTCTAACACATCTCGCGCCAGCAACAAACTGGCTTTGCAAGCTGTACTCATATAGCCTTGATTGGCAAAAGCCGGATTTACTAAAAAACGGCCGAATTGCGCAGATTTTTCAGCCCAATTAATATCATAAAGCGCAACTTGACCTAATTTTTCTTGCAATTGATTTTCAATAATAAAAATAAAATCATCATTTTTTTGTAAATAATTCTCAAACCATTTTAAATGGGAAGGTAAATCAATTTCGTCTGAATAGGTAAAGAAAGCGCGGTAGGTATTACGCCACAGCAAAGTTTCAGGCAAATCGTCTTTACGTAATAAACGCAGCGAAATATTTTTATAATCGAAGGGAGTTAAATCCGCTTTAATCGTTTGTGTGCTTAGCATACGGAATAAGCCTTAACGAAATTACTATATTCTTTCCACACCGCTTCCGTCGGTCCATCTGCCATCACGACACCTTTTTGCAGCCAAATCGTTCGTTCGCAAAATTTTTGTAGCAAGTCAAACGAGTGTGAAGAAAAAATCATGATTTGGCCTTTATCAATAAATTGATTGATGCGATCTTGCGCTTTTTTAGCAAAAGCCGCATCGCCTGCACCCATCACTTCATCTAACAAAAGTATCTCTGGATCAATCGCGGTTGAGACAGCAAAAGCGAGTCGTATGAACATACCTGCAGAATAGGTTCTAACAGGATAATTTAGGAAATCACCTAATTCTGTAAATTGGGCAATCTCTTTGATTTTTTCATCCAATTCATTACGCGACATGCCCAACAACATACCGCGGATACGAATGTTATGCCATCCAGTCAAATCCATTTCAAACCCGGTAGCAAATTCGAATAAGGGACAAATATTACCTTGCGTAATACAAATGCCTCGCGTAGGTCGATAAATTTGCGCCATCACTTTTAACAGCGTACTTTTTCCTGCGCCATTTAACCCAATCAATCCAACACGCTCACCGCGCTTGATGCGCAAATTCACATTATTTAACGCAGTGATCATGTTAGGTTTTACAAAAAAATCTTTCAGTGATTTGCTTTGATTAATGGGATAATGCACGTTTACATCTTTCATCAAAATTTCAATCATAGCCAATACGCAACCTTAGAATCACATTTAATAAGAGTAGCCACCGCCATAAACCAAACTAAAACGCCATAGCAGAGTGCAAAATAATAGACGTTAATGGGAGCAGCTTCACCGTGCAGCAGTGGATAGCGTGCGATTTCAATTAAATAATAGAAAGGATTATATTGATAAACAAAATCAAGTCCTCGTGCTTTTAACATGTCTGCGGTAAAAATAATGGGTGTTACATAAAAAATAACTTGTAAAAAACCCGTTAATGCATGCGGTAGATCCCGGAAACGCGCACCCAGATAGGAAAATATAATGAGATGTCCTAGACTAATTAAAATGAGACAAATAATGCCAGGAATAGACCACAAACTGCCGATATGAAGAGGTATTTGGGTATAAACGGCAACAATACAAAATATACCCATTCCAACACATAAATTAATTAATGCCGATGTCATGTAACGAAAAATATAAACCTGTTTTGCAAAAGCAAATTGTTTAATATAACCTTCCGATGCGGCAAAGGTTTGACAGCCTTGCGTTATGGTAGTCGAAATAAAAGTCCACAGTGCAATTCCAAGAACGAGCATGGGAAAAAACTGTCTTAAATCGGCATGGAACAAATGACCGTATACATAACCGATACTGACGGTGATCAGAGAAATATTGATGACTAACCAACTCAGACCTAAACGCGAACGACGAAATTGATTACGCACATCTTGCGTCCCAAGATAGACCCATATACGCCAAGCCAAAAGAGACTTTATACAGTCTTTTTTTATTCTCGACCACTCTGATTCAAATCTCAATTCCATAAAAATGATATCCTACATAAATAATTATTTTTGTGCGTCACAAATAACACGTCATTGATATCGAAAAAGCAAACTCAGAAATAATCCTGCCCTTCGCTTCCAATGAGGCGGAGTTAAACAAAATTTAAAATAATTTACCATTCGAGTGAAAATATTTGTTGTAAATAAAGCAATAAAATTTTTAATCTGTTTTTGTTCTTGTTCTGAAAAAGGCAATGCCAATGTCAGCAATTGGCGCGCTTCATCGATTGCGGTTTGATAACGCTCTCGTAAAAAATAGCGATTTCTAGGATTAAACAATTTTCGTTTTATTCCACCTCGAGTGCCTAACGCATTTCCCCGATGCTGACGATAAAGCAGAGTAGGCTCATCTAAATAAGCGACATTTCCACACACGACTGCAATAATTAAAGCCCACTTATCTGGATTTAATAATGCATTATGTTTCTCAACGGTAAGTTGATGTAACTTTGCATTAATAATCATTGTACATGCCAAGATAGGACAATGTAACAATAAATATTTGATCGAGATTGGCAGCGTGACAGGATGAAATTCTTGAAATTTTGCGACAGAAGAAGAAAGTTCTTTCAGATGTTCATCAACTACCAATGCATCTGAAAACACGAGCGCTGGTTTTCTTGGATCTAATAATTGAATTTCTCTCAACAACTTCTCAACTTTATGCGGCAACCAAACATCATCTTGATCTGCATAAAGTAAGTAATCAGGATTTTTTTCCAATGCATAGGTTGTCATTTTAAAATAACTGTTTTTTATGCCAATATTGCCTGAATCATCTTTGATGATTTCAATTGTATCGGGATAATTTTGGCGGTATTTTGCTAAAATTGTTGGAGTTTCATCAGTAGAACCATCATCGCGAATAAGAATACGATTTAATGGATGTGATTGCGTCAACAAACTATCTAATTGTTCTGCAATAAATTTTGCCCCATTATAGGTACTCATTATGGCAATTAATTTCATAACAAAGTCACCCTGTTATTGTCATTTCTAAACTGAGTCGCTAGAATAGCAAGACTTTTTAATGAGCACAATGCGAGAATATTCAACCGGACACGACGCGTCGTGCCCCTACATAAAAATCGGAAATAATAATTATGAATCGCAAAGGAATCGTCTTAGCGGGCGGCTTGGGGACTCGGCTTTATCCTATTACTTTAGGAATTAGCAAGCAATTATTGCCCGTCTATGATAAACCCATGATTTATTATCCATTAAGCGTATTAATGTTAGCAGGTGTTCGCGATATTCTGATTATTTCAACACCCGAACATATGGATCAATATCATCGGTTGCTCGGTGACGGTCAGCAATGGGGCGTTAATTTTACTTATGCTATACAAGAATCACCCAAAGGCCTTGCCGAAGCTTTTCTCATTGGAGAAACGTTTATAGGAAATTCGAGTTCTGTACTGACCTTGGGAGATAATATTTTTTACGCCCACAACCTGACTAAGATATTGCGGCAAGCGAATGAGAACAAAGACGGAGCAACTCTATTTGTGTATCATGTTGACAACCCCAGTGCCTATGGTGTCGTTGAATTCGATGCCCAGGGTAACCCAATCAACATTCTTGAAAAACCAGAACACCCTCCTTCTAATTTAGCCGTCACAGGTCTTTATTTTTATGACAATCAAGTTGTCGATATTGCAAAAACGGTTAAACCGTCTCTGCGTAACGAATTAGAAATAGCCTCTATTAATCAACATTATCTTTCAAACAAGCAATTGAAGTTAATCAATTTAGGCAGAGGTTCCGCATGGTTGGACAGTGGGACACATGATTCATTATTACAAGCTTCTCAATTCATAGAAACACTTGAAAAGCGCCAAGGATTAAAAGTAGCTTGCCTAGAAGAAGTAGCACTCCAGTGCAAATACATTACTCTAGATGAATTTGCAAAACAGGCACATCGCTTAAAAAATAACGCTTATGGTCAATATTTACTAAAGATATTAAGAGAAGAGGAATCACATAAACATGCAGTATCTGCATAATAAGAAATTCAAAGAAGTTATTCTTATTCAACCTCAAGTATTTCAGGATGATCGCGGCTGTTTTTTTGAAACATTTCAAACGAAACGGTATCAAGAAATAGGAATAAATGAATTATTCGTACAAGATAATTATTCGATTTCGAAAAAAAATACCCTAAGAGGCATGCACTATCAGTTACAGCATCCGCAAGGAAAATTAGTGGGTGTCACAGCAGGGGTGGTTTTTGATGTTGTTATTGACATTCGCAAAAATTCACCCACGTTTGGTGAATGGACGGGATTCGAACTCGACGCGCAAAAATATGCGCAAGTTTATATTCCTCCTGGTTTTGCACATGGCTTCTGTGTTTTAAGTGATTGGGCAAGTTTTTATTATAAATGTACGGATTTTTATCGACCGGATGATGATCATGGTGTTTTATGGTGTGATGAACAATTAAACATACCTTGGCCGTTGGATACTCAACCTATATTATCCGCCAAAGATCAAAAATATCTTTCTTTGAACCAAATACCGACTGATTTATTGCCAGTATATTAATGTCTGAATAAATAAGGTTAGCACAATGACAATTCAAATTTTTACACCCAAATTTCGCACCGAAGAATGCTTGGCAGAAATCAAAGAATGTCTTGACAAAGGTTGGACTGGCATAGGTTACAAGACCGTTTTATTTGAAGAAAAATGGTGTGAATATACGAATCTGCCGCATGCCAATTTTTTAAATTCAAATACAGTTGGTTTGCATCTCGCCCTTAATTTATTTAAAAGACTTTATCGTTGGAACGATGAAGACGAAATTATTACAACACCATTAACATTTATATCAACCAACCATGCCATTAAATATGAAAATTTGAAACCCATTTTCGCCGACGTGGATAATACTTTATGTCTTGATCCAGATAGCATCAAAGCAAAAATCACCTCCAAAACGCGCGCGGTCATGTATGTGGGTTTTGGTGGTAATACAGGTCGCCTTGCCGAAGTCTCTAAACTTTGTAAAGAACATAATTTAAAACTGATTTTGGATGCCGCCCATATGGCCGGCACACGTTATCACAATAAGCATATTGGATCAGAAGCGGATGTCAGTATTTTTAGTTTTCAAGCAGTAAAAAATCTCCCTACTGCGGATTCTGGTATGATTTGCTGCAAAGAACAAGAATGGACGGATGAAATTCGTAAATTAAGTTGGTTGGGAATTAATAAAGATACTTATGCTAGAACAGTTGCACAAGGCAGTTATAAATGGAAATATGATGTCGAACACGTGGGTTTTAAATACCACGGTAATTCCATTATGGCAGCGCTGGGTTTGGTTGGATTACGTTATTTAGATAGCGATAATAAACGACGCCGCGAAATGGCAAATCTTTATGAAGAAAATTTAAACCAGGCTCCCAAAATTCAATTTATTGAAAAAATTCCTGATTGTGAATCAGCGCAACATTTATTTCAAATTCGCGTTCCCAATCGCGATCAGTTGCTTGATCATCTCCATCAAAATGCGATTTATCCAGGCGTACATTATTGTGATAATACGGAATATGCAATGTATCGTTATGCATTGGATACTTGCCCAAATGCCAAAAAAATTGCGCAAGAAGTCATAAGCTTGCCTTTACATTTACATTTAACGAATCAAGATATTGAAAAAATAAGTGACATAATTAAAAAGTTTTATGCATAAATTACTGGTCATCATAGAAGGTCATATTCCAACAACCGACATTATCGTGCGTGCGTTGAAGGAAATGCCTCGTTTTGATGAAATTAAAGTAGTTACCCCCAATGAACTGTGCCTGAAAACTTTTTTTTCTGGAGAATATCAAATTTTATTTATTCGCACATGTCATCCCATGTGGAATATGCTGATTAAATTCATGAAAAAAAATAACACGTCATTTGTTTATTATCTGGATGATAATTTTTGGGAATTAACCGGAAACAGCCCGATTGCACAATGTTATCAAGATAAACAAATCATTCAAACGCTTAATCAATTTGTGTCTCTCGCCCATGAAGTTATCACGGGATCCGAAAATTTAGCGGCTTATATTCGTAGTCGTTATAATACATCGGCTAAATATATTCATGCTAGTTTTGATTTTTCCCTGTTGAATGGTGTTTCTCAAACGCCTAAAAATGCACTCTGTCCTTCGAATTCAGAACCCGTCAAAATAATTTATTCGGGTTCTTATTACCGCGATCATGATTTTAAATTTATTATTTCTGCACTCGAAAAACTTTTGACAGAATACCAAGATAAAATTCGCATGTATTTTTACGGATTTGTTCCGCCTGCGTTGAAGTCATTTCATAATGTTATTTTTGATGAAAAATTTTATAATTACAGTTCCTACATCGTAAAACAATATACGGAAAATTTTGATATTGGTCTTGCTCCGCTTTTAAATTCTTTATCTAATCAAGCAAAATCCAATTTAAAATATCGCGAATACAGTGCCTGTCACATTGCAGGAGTTTACTCTAATTTAGCACCTTATCAGAATTGTATCACTCACGGTCAGAATGGTTTATTGGCACATGAAAATGAGTTGGAATGGTATGCTGCATTGAAATCTTTAATCGAGGATAAATCCTTACGGAATAAAATCATTGCAAATGCAAATGCCGATGTAAAAAATAATTATTCCATAAAAGCAGTTGCTCCTGTCTGGCAAACTGTTTTTTCTCATCTTCCGCCAAATTCCAAAATAAAAAACACGACGATTTTACAATACAAACACAGTCTATTTAGATTATTTATTAAGTTTATCTATTTGACTAAACGCACCAGAACTTACCTTCGTCATCATGGATTTCTTTTTACCATGCAAAAAATTTATGGCGTGATGTTTGGTAGAGTTGATGCATGAGGGATTCGAATCGATGAAAATTGCGATAGTGTGTGACTGGTTAATATCTTACGCGGGATCTGAACGGTTTTTAGAAGAATTGTTAGTGTGCTATCCTGATGCGGATATTTTTGCGGTAGTCGATTTTGTCGAACCCAAAGATCGTCATTTTTTACAATACAAATCGGTAAAAACCAGCTTTATTCAAAATCTGCCTTTCGCTAAAAAATATTACCGTCATTATTTGAATTGGATGCCATTGGCAATCGAACAGCTTGATGTATCCGGCTATGATCTTATCATTTCAAGTTCACATGCCGTCGCCAAAGGCGTGATTACGGCTCCCGATCAACTCCATATTAGTTACGTGCACTCCCCCATGCGTTATGCCTGGGATTTGCAGCATCAATATTTAAGAGAAACGGGTTTAGACACAGGAATCAAAGGTTATTTTGCGAAACGCTTATTACATAAAATGCGTTTATGGGATCAACGCACTGCCAATGGCGTTGATCATTTTATTGCGAATTCAAATTACATCGCCCGCCGTATTTGGAAAACCTACCGCCGAGAAGCAGAAGTCATTTATCCACCCGTCAAAACACATTTATTTACACCGCACTCGCAAAAAGAAGATTTTTATCTGACGGCTTCGCGTATGGTTCCCTATAAAAAAATGGATTTAATCGTTGCAAGCTTCGCACAACTTCCTGATAAAAAATTGCTTGTGATTGGTGAGGGCCCTCTATTAGCCAAAGTCAAAGCCCAAGCGACTTCGAATGTGGAAATTCTGGGACATCAACCAACCGATAGGCTCATTCACTATATGCAGCGCGCGGCTGCATTTATTTTTGCTGCAGAAGAAGATTTTGGTATCGTGCCGCTAGAAGCACAAGCGTGCGGCACACCCGTCATTGCTTATGGCAAAGGTGGTTCACTCGAAACCGTGCGCGGGCCAGAACATTCCCACCCCACGGGATTATTTTTTCCGAAGCAGGAAGTTTCTGCTATTGTTCAAGCCATTAAAACATTCGAACAAAATCGTGAACGATTTAGTGTAGACAATTGTGTGAATAATGCGGCTCAATTTGCACCGGAAGTATTTCGCGCGAGAATTAAGCATGCTATTAATAAAAAAATTTCGTATCTATTCAGCGGCTGCCACTGACCCATTCGTGCCCGATTGCGTGCCCGTGCCCGCGTGCGTCTTTCTAGGCCAGATCAATATAAAGTTTGTCATGAATAGATAGAAAAATAATTTAATAAAAGGCGCTGGATCCCGCTTGAAAAGAGTCGCGGGATGACGTTCTAAACTGTATTTTTGTTTAGCTTGACGCCTATGCCCGGAAACGGGAAGAAGGGCTGGGTAGGTAGGATTAATCTAGAAAATATGCTATAAATTTTAAAAATTTTAACTAAGCAGGCGATATCAGATTATGAAAACAGGGCGTCAATCATCTGTAATACCCGTCATTATATCGGGTGGCGTGGGTAGTCGATTATGGCCGCTCTCGCGCGAAGCGCATCCTAAACCCTTCATCAAATTACCTGATGGGCAGAGTTTATTACAAAAAACATTTATTCGCGCAGAAGCAATTTCTTCTGTCGAAGAAATTCTTACCGTTACCAATCGTGACGTATTTTTTCATACGCAAGATGAATATCGAGCTCTTAATCCTAACATTAAAACTTCTTACATTTTAGAACCCTTCGGACGCAACACGGCTCCCGCTGTTACAGCAGCTTCGCTTTATTTGGCAAATCAGTATGATGATCAAACGATTTTACTCGTTTTACCCGCAGACCATCTGATATATAACTTGCCTTGTTTCATTGAGGCTTGTAAGCATGCAGTTCAGTTAGCAGAAGAAGGTTTTTTGGTTACATTTGCTGTCAAACCCAATGCGCCTGAAACAGGTTATGGCTATCTTGAAATTGATCCAAACAAATTAATGGACCGCCAAAATAATCACGACATTTCGACCCATCGTGTTCGCCGCTTCGTCGAAAAACCGAATGCAGAAGTGGCACAAATGTATCTCAACTCAGGCTATCACTACTGGAACGGAGGTATGTTTTGTTTCAGCATTGGTACCTTATTAAATGAAATGAATCAGCATGCGCCAGATGTGCTCGATGCAGTGAAACTCGCTTTACGAGCTGCAGAAAAAACCGAAAATTATTTGGAGCTGAACAGTGAAGCATTTGCCCATGCGCCAGATATTTCTATCGATTATTCGTTGATGGAAAAATCGGATCGCGTTGCTGCTGTTGCAGGGGATTTTGGTTGGAGTGATATTGGCTCGTGGAATGCATTAAGTGAGTTAGTCGAGCCTGACAGTAATGGCAATCGAGTGCTCGGCAATACGGTTTTGCATGATACCTCCAACTGTTATGTACACGGCAGCGATCGCATCATTAGCACTATTGGAATTGATAATCTAGTGATTGTCGATATGCCCGATGCATTATTAGTCGCAGACCGCAATCGTGCCCAAGATGTGAGATATATCGTGCAGCATTTAAAAAATTCCGGCAGTGAAGTGGTTAAACTTCATCGTGAAGTACATCGTCCCTGGGGCACTTATACGATCTTGGATGAAGGCGAACATTTCAAAATCAAGCGTATTAAAGTCAAACCTGGCGCCACTTTATCGCTACAAATGCATTATCATCGCAGTGAGCATTGGATCGTAGTCAGCGGTACTGCGAGTGTAGTCAATGGCGAGCGCGAATTTATCGTTAATGCAAATGAATCTACATTCATCCCCGCAGGACATCAGCATCGCTTACAAAATCCAGGCAAAATTGATCTCGTCATTATCGAAGTGCAAAGCGGTGCTTATCTTGGCGAAGATGATATTGTAAGATTTGAAGATCATTATGGTCGAGTGAGTAAGGTGACGTGTTAAACACCCTCATCCCCCGCCCTTCTCCCAGTTACGCTGGGAAAAGGGCATGGGCGTCAAGCTAAGCGAAAAAGTTAGTTAGAACGTCGTCCCGCGACGCTTTTCAA
>CAYRUP010000025.1:0-14176 GCA_964427485.1 uncultured Coxiellaceae bacterium
TTGATGCCTATGCCCGTTGGGCACCTTCCCCTGCTGGGAAGGCTTTCTAAGCGGCATTTTTATAAAAATTCGTGGGGATACCCCAGGGGCATAGATCCCCATTTAAAATCAATTTTCCTCTAGCACCTCCCAACAAATCAGAATACAATGCGGTAATTTTGTGTGTCCTATACCTATAACAAGGATGAAGAGTTTTATTATGATAAATCCAGCAAAATTCGTCCCTGCACAATTGATTCTTGAGACAGGTGAAACATTTTCTGGCTTCGCGCCTTCTCAACAAAAAAACTGCTGTTTTGGTGAAGTGGTATTCAGTACTGGAATGGTAGGCTATGTTGAATCTTTAACTGACCCCTCTTATGCTGGTCAAATTTTAGTTTTCACTTATCCGCTGATTGGCAATTATGGTGTTTCAAATAAAGATACTTGGGAATCCAATGCGATTCATGTCAAAGGTGTCATTATGTCAGAACTGGCCATGCACCATTCTAATCACTCAGCATGTAAATCGCTGTTCGACTGGCTAACTGAACAAAAAATTCCTCTTTTGGTTGGCGTGGATACACGTGCGATTACAGCGCGGTTACGCAGTCAAGGCGTGATTCCCGGTGCGATTGCGCTAGGTACTGAAAAACCAGTGAATTTCGAGGATTTTTCTAATATCCATTGGGTCAAAGAAGTCAGTATCAAAGAACCCATTTATTACGGATCCGGCGAAAAAGAAATTATCGTAGTCGATTGCGGAATCAAAGAAAACATCATCCGCAATTTACTGCAATTTCCCGTGCGTTTAAAGCGTGTTCCGCACGATTACGATTTCACTCAAGAAGACTATGCTGGGGTATTTGTCTCAAATGGCCCCGGCGATCCAAAACATTGCAAGGAAACGATTCATATTTTGCAAAAAGCCATGGCAAAACAAAAACCTATTTTTGGTATTTGCCTCGGAACACAATTAATGGCACTCGCAGTCGGTGCAGAAACCTACAAATTACCGTTCGGTCATCGTTCGCATAACCAACCTTGCATGCATCTTGATACTGAGCGCTGTTATTTAACTTCGCAAAATCACAGTTATGCAGTCGATGACAAAACATTACCTTCCGATTGGAAAGTGATATTTCGCAATTTGAATGATCAAAGCGTTGAAGGCATAGAACATAAAACACTTCCCTTTTTCGCTGTGCAATTTCATCCAGAATCAGCACCCGGACCACTCGATACCGAATGGTTATTTAAAAAGTTTTACGATTCCCTCGGCAATCACTAAGAGAATAAAGACATGCGATTTAAAGGTAAAAAAGTTTTAATTCTAGGCTCGGGTGGACTACGCATAGGCCAAGCAGGTGAATTTGATTACTCCGGTTCACAAGCAATTAAGGCACTGAAAGAAGAAGGGATCAAAACTATTTTAGTGAATCCCAATATTGCGACGGTACAAACCGATCATGAAATGGCGGATGAAGTGTACTTGCAACCACTCACCTGCCAAATCGTTACTAACATTATTAAAAAAGAAAAACCGGATGCCATCATGTTAGGATTTGGTGGCCAAACCGCACTAAATTTAGGTTTATTACTAGATGAAGCGGGTGTCCTCGCAGAACATCATATTCAAGTATTAGGCACACAAATTGCCGCCATTCGACAAACAGAAGATCGCGATGTTTTCAAACATGAACTCGAATCGATTGGTGTTAAAACGCCGAAAAGTATTGCTGTGACCAATGTGCAAGATGCACTGAATGCTGCCGAAAAAATTGGCTACCCCGTGATGTTGCGCTCTGGATTTTCTTTGGGAGGGCTCGGCTCTGGCAAAATTAAACATGCCAAAGAATTAGAAGAACGTGCACAGGAATGTTTTTCGGGCTCACCGCAAATTCTCATTGAAGAATATTTATTTGGTTGGAAAGAATTTGAATATGAAATTATTCGTGATTGCAAAGGTAACACCTTAACCATTTGCAACATGGAAAACATGGATCCGATGGGTATCCATACTGGCGAAAGCATTGTGGTTGCTCCCGCGCAAACGCTCACGAATAGAGAACATCAATTCCTACGCAATATTGCCATCAAAGTGGCAACGCATTTTAATATTATCGGCGAATGCAATATCCAATATGCAGTCAATCCTGCCAATGGTGATTATCGCGTTATTGAAGTCAATGCGCGTTTATCACGCTCAAGTGCGCTCGCTTCAAAAGCAACGGGCTACCCTTTAGCATTTGTCGCCGCGAAATTAACCTTGGGTTGGTTGTTACATGAAATTACTAATGGTGTCACCCAAAAAACCTGCGCGTTTTTCGAGCCTGCGCTGGATTATTTAGTCGTGAAAATTCCACGCTGGGATACGCAAAAATTAAAAAGCGCTGGCCGAAACATTGGTACGGAAATGAAAAGTGTTGGCGAAGTCATGGCGATTGGCCGTTCATTTCCGGAAGCCTTGCAAAAAGCAGTCGGCATGTTAAACATCGGTGCCTCTTGTTTGAGTGACTATCCACAAACAATTGAAAATCCTAAATATGAAATTGAAAATCCCACTGATCGTAGATTGTTTGCGCTTTATCAATATCTCGCGAAAGATGGAACGCTGGAAGAAGCTTATAAACTCTCTCAAATTGATAGCTGGTTTTTATATCACATACAACAAACTGCTCTGCTTGAAAATAAAATCAAACATGACATTTGTAGCGATGATTTGTTGCGTCAAGCTAAACAATTTGGATTTTCCGATCAAGCTTTAGGTTATTTATTAAATCAATCCGAATCCGCTATTCGCGAGCGACGTATTGCCGCAGGCATCATGCCCGTCGTTAAACAAATTGATACACTCGCTGGTGAATTTGCGGCAAAAACAAATTATTTATATCTGACTTACCATGGAACCGAGCATGATATCAGTAGTACAGAAGAAAAACCGGTGCTCGTACTGGGTTCAGGACCTTATGCAATTGGCTCCTCTGTTGAATTTGATTGGTGTGCTGTCAATACGGCACGCACATTACGCCAACTGGGAAAAAAAGCCATTATTATCAATTCCAATCCAGAAACCGTTTCGACAGATTATGACGTATCCGACCGATTGTACTTCGAACAGCTCACGCTTGAACGCGTCCGAGATATTGCAGACCTCGAAAAACCGCTTGGCATTATTGTTTCTGTCGGCGGACAAATTGCAAATAATCTCGCGTTACCTCTTTCTGAAGCCGGTTATCAGTTGTTGGGTACTGCGGCGAAAGATATTGATCGCGCAGAAAATCGTGAAAAATTCTCTGCCCTATTGCATGATCTGGATATTGACCAACCTGCCTGGGAAAAAGTGACAAGTCTTGATAATGCGAAAAAATTCGCGCAACAAATGGGTTATCCTGTTTTAGTACGACCTTCTTATATTCTGTCCGGCGCTGCCATGAATGTGGCTTATGATGATATCTCGTTGCAAGAATATTTGTTGCAAGCGGCGGAAATATCGCCTGTGCATCCTGTCGTTATTTCCAAATTTATTCAAGATGCAAAAGAATTAGAAATTGATGGCGTCGCGAAAAACGGTCAGATTGTCATCGAAGCGATTAATGAACACATTGAAAACGCGGGCGTGCATTCAGGTGATGCGACACTGGTTTTGCCGCCGCAAAATTTATATTTAGAAACAATTCGCCGCACTAAAAAAATTACGCGCCAAATTGTGCGTGCATTGAATATCACGGGCCCTTTCAATATTCAATTTATTGCGAAAAATAATCACATTAAAGTCATCGAATGTAATTTACGTGCATCCCGTTCGCTGCCTTTTGTTTCAAAAGTCACAAACCATAACTTCATCGAAATTTCGACGCAAGCGATGTTGAATATGCCAACACTTAAGAATTATGAAACATTAGAATTGGATTATGTTGGCGTAAAGGCACCGCAATTTTCTTATCAACGTTTAAAAGGCGCTGATCCCGTCGCCCATGTCGAAATGGCATCCACAGGTGAAGTCGCTTGTTTAGGCGAAAATTTACAAGATGCATTCTGGCGCGCGTGGCTTGCGTCCGAACAAAACGTCATTAACAATCATTTACTCGTTTCCATTGCCGATCCTTACAAAGCCAAATTACTCCCTGCGTTGAAACAATTGGAAGCGTTAGGATGGCGTATTTACAGCACCGAAGGCACGCATTCCTTCTTATTTAAAAATGGGGTGGCGAGTTATTTCGTTTATAAATCGAGTGTCAAGAATGAACCGAATATTCAGACCATTATTACTCAGCATAAAGTGGACATGATTATCAATATTCCGAATAGCAACAAACCCAGTACCCAATCAGATGGTTATAAAATTCGGCGTTTAGCAATCGATCATCATATTCCTTTGATCACTAATCCGCAAAAAGCCCACATTATGTTGCAATGCCTGATCCACTTAAAGGAAACCATTCTTCCTGTGCATTCATGGCGTGAAATTGTTAACAATGAAGAACACAATGATTCACCTATAAAGGTTATTTATGACTGAGAATTTACTTTTTCAACGCGACGTGATCACGATGAAAGATCTTCAACTGCAGGAAGTTGAATTGATTTTACAGACAGCAAAAAAAATGAAAGAAAAAAATTTTACGTCTACTTTGCAAAACAAAATCATCGCGAGCTGTTTTTTTGAGCCATCAACACGTACCCGCTTGTCATTTGAAACGGCTGCTTTACGCTTAGGTGCAAACATCATAGGCTTTGGTAGCGGCGAGGGACTTTCGGTGCAAAAAGGGGAAACATTGCATGACACGATGCATGTGATTTCTGACTATGCGGATTTGATCGTCATTCGTCATCCTCGCGAAGGAGCCGCTTGTCTCACAGCGGAAGTTGCGCCCTGCCCGGTTATTAACGCAGGAGATGGCTCAAATCAACATCCGACGCAAGCTTTAACCGATTTATTTACGATAAAAGAATCTCAACCTAAATTAAATGGTTTGGCGATTGCTTTGGTGGGTGATTTAAAATATGGACGCACTATTCATTCGTTTATTGAAGCCTGTTCTTTGTTTGATGTGCGGCTTTATTTAGTCTCTCCAGAAAATTTAGCGCTGCCAGAAGCCATTTGCGATAAATTAAAAAAATGCGGCGTGCGTTTTTCATTTCATCAAACCATCGAAGAAGTTGTACCCAACATCGATGTTTTATACATGACGCGTATTCAGCAAGAACGTTTTAGTGGGGCTGAATACCAACTTGTAAAAGATCAATTTATTTTGACTCCTCAGACATTAAAAAATGCCCGTGCTAATTTAAAAATTTTGCATCCTCTGCCGCGCATTAATGAAATTACGACGGAAGTGGATAAAACGCCTTATGCCTATTATTTTCAACAAGCAAGTAATGGTGTTCCAATCCGACAAGCTTTATTAACATTAATTTTAAATGAGTCAATGTCATGAATGATAAACTTTCTGTTTCAGCCATCAAGCATGGCACTGTGATAGATCATATACCGCAAGGGCAGGCGTTACGTATCATGCATTTACTGACTTTGCTCAAACGTAAATTTAAAATCATGGCAGGCATGAATCTACCGAGTAAACGCTTAGGCACCAAAGATTTAATTAAAATTGAAAATTATATCCTGACCGATGATGAAGCGAATGAAGTAGTGGTTTTTGCCCCGTCTGCAACAATCAATGTGATCGAAGATTTTAATGTCATTAATAAAATTTCAACGCATTTACCGCTCATGATGAAAGCCGTTTTTATTTGTCCTAACACGACTTGTATTACGCAAACAGAATCCATTGATAGTGCGTTTCACATTACAGAAGAAGGCAAACAAATTCATTTAACGTGCCATTATTGCGAAAAAGTATTTCACCGTGATCAGGTCAAAGTAAAAATATGACGCTCAATATTATTAATGCAAATACTCTTACGGGTAGCACCCAAAATCTCACTTTCAAAAGTGAAAAATCTTTCACTTTTGATGCACAGGGACTCTTCATTTTTCCAGGCTTGATTGATCCCCATGTGCATTTTCGCACGCCCGGAATGGAGCACAAAGAAAATTGGCTGAGTGCAGCAAAAGCTGCCTTGCGTGGTGGTTATACGACCGTATTTGACATGCCAAACACGATTCCACCTACGATTACGGAAACATTTTTAAAAGAAAAAAAATTATTAATTGATTCTCAACTCAAAGAAGCAGGGATTGCTTTACGTTATGAATTATTTTTTGGTGCTGATAAAAATCATTTAAGTGAAATTCACAAAATTAAAAATGATGTGATTGGTATTAAAGTTTTCATGGGATGCAGCACGGGTAATTTAGTTATTGATGATGATGAAAGCTTACATGCTGTTTTTGCGATTGCTGCTACCCAAAATTTAATCGTGGCTGTGCATGCAGAAGATGAAGAATTAATTCAGCAACGTAAAAAACAATTTAGTCAGGCTACGAATTATAGTGATCACTCGAAAATTCGGGATGTTTTCGTTGCAACGCGCGCGGTGGAAAAAGCGATTGAATTAACTAAAATTTACAACACCAAATTATATATTTTGCATACGAGCACCCAAGAAGAAATTGATTTAATCGCAAAAGCCAAAAAAGCGGGGCTGCCGGTATTTGCTGAAACCACGCCGCATCATTTATTTTTAGATGATAGCATTTATTCCCATTTACATGGCAAAGCGGTTGTCAATCCACCGTTACGTTCAGCAAACCAGCACGCTGCGCTGTGGGAGGCTATCAACAATGGCACGATTGATACGATTGGATCAGATCATGCCCCGCATACTGAGCATGAAAAATTTCAACCTTATGGTGCATGTCCATCTGGCATGCCTGGTATTGAAACGACACTCGCTTTATTGCTGAATGCCTATCATGAAGGTTTTATTTCGTTAGAAAAAATTGTTTCATTAACATGTGATCGTCCACGAGAAATTTTTGGTTTGCCTCATAACGAAGATATTGTGTTAGTGGATTTGGAAAAAAGCAAAACGATTGATAATTCGCAATTAAAAACGAAATGTGGTTGGAGCGCTTTTGCAGGCCGGCAATTACGTGGGTGGCCTGTTTATGTGGTGCTGAGGGGGGAGTTTTTTGATTTGGGGGTATTGTAGGGTGGTCTTTACCCTCATCCCCAACCCTTCTCCCAACTGCGTTGGGAGAAGGGAGCTAATACTAAGAGCTCCCTTCTCCCGCTTGCGGGAGAAGGGTCGGGGATGAGGGTCTATATATAAATTATCTATCTATGTTAGAATACCCCCACTTTGCAATATCCGAGGCCTCAAATAAATATGCGTACCAGTGCAACCCTCTCCCTCACATTATTGATACTCCTGGGTTTCATCTGGGGCACAGGTTACTCCATCGCGCGTTTTGCCATGACGAATGGTGTTCCACCTTTAGGTTATAGCTTTTGGCAATCACTCGGGCCTGCAATTTTACTTAGTTTAATCGTATTTAAAACTCGACCCACCATGAAAATAACCACGCCTTATCTGCGTTATTATTTAATTTGTGGGTTAACGGGGATTGTTATCCCCAATACCAATATGTATTTTGCGGCACCCCATTTGCCGGCTGGCTTATTGGCTGTTGTCGTCAATATCGTGCCAATTATGGCATACCCGCTTGCTTTACTCGCACGCGTTGAATCCTTTAACTGGACGCGATTTATTGGAATCTGTTCTGCATTGTCAGGGTTAATGTTAATAGTCCTACCCAAGACCAGCCTCCCATCGCCCGAGATGATTCCTTGGATTTTTTCAGTTTTATTGACACCACTCTCATTCGCTTTTTGTTCAGTTTATATTGCACGCTATCGCCCTCTTCATTCAGACTCTATTTCAGTTTCAGCGGGCACCTTAATTTGCTCCAGTTTATTTTTGTTGCCACTCGTCTTATTCAATCACAGTTTTTATCTTCCTCATTTTCCTTTAACACTTCCGGATTGGGTCATTTTATTGGAAATTATTCTATCCAGCATAGGCTATATCCTATTCTTTCAATTAATTAAAGTGGCGGGACCGGTCTATTACAGTTTAGTGGATACCATTGTCTCACTGACCGGTTTAATGTGGGGATATGTTATTTTTCATGAAAAATTAAATCACTGGACAGGAACGGCTGTTTTCCTCATATTATTTGCACTCATTTTGGTAACAAAACGACAAGCTAACCCAGAAATAAAATTAGTGACAGCCTAATGGGAAAATTTTTATGTTAAAAAGATTTCTACCGCGCCAAGAAAATTTTTTTAAACAATTTCAAAAAACGGCTGATACACTCGTCTCAGCCACGACGGAATTTCACACCATGCTGCATAATCTTGACAAGCAGCAAGAATATGTGGATTCCATTGCAGCATATGAACAAGAAGCCGATCAAATCACCCATCGTACGTTCGAATTATTGCATAAAACTTTTATCACCCCTTTTGATCGTTATGATATTCATGAATTAACGAGCGGCTTAGATGATATACTTGATTTAATTAATCGCTGTGCGCAGCGCTTTCCATTTTATCATTTAAAGAAAGTGCCCGCGGAAATCAGTAAATTAGCAGAACTCAGCATGCAAGCAAGTATTGCATTAAATCAGGCCGTCTATCGACTTCATTCCTTGAACAAATCGGATGAAATATTAAAATGCTGCGAAGATCTCGATCGAATTGAAAGTGAAGCACACACAGTCGTACTGGCGGGTGAACAACATTTATTTTTAGAAGAAAAAGATTTCAAACTTTTTTTCAAATTAAAAGAAATCTACGCCCAAACTAAATTAGTGATAAACCGCTGCCAAGACGTTGGAAATATGATTAAAGGCATTGTACTCGAGTATTCATAATATGCATTCATCTGGAATCCTCATCGTTATTATTACAACGCTGGTTGCGTTAGGGTTCGATTTTTTGAATGGTTTTCATGATGCAGCCAACTCCATCGCCACCGTTGTGTCAACGCGCGTCTTAAAACCCCATTGGGCGGTATTATGGGCCGCTTTTTTTAACTTTATCGCTTTTTTGTTTTTTGGATTACATGTCGCCAATACGATAGGCACGGGTTTGATTGATCCTTCTATCGTCAACGTCAATATGATTCTTGCCGCCTTGATTGGCGCTATTTTCTGGAACCTTTTCACTTGGTATTACGGATTACCCTCCAGTTCATCACATGCCTTAATTGGTGGATTGATGGGCGCAGCACTTGCAAAAGCAGGCTTTTCATCGCTAAAAATGGCTGGTATTTCTAAGGTTTTAGTTGCAATTATCCTTTCGCCATTAATGGGTTTTATACTGGGATTGTGGCTGATGTTTTTAATGGCACGATTTTTCTATAATTTTACACCGAGCCGTGTTGATGGGGTTTTTCGTAAATTACAGCTTGTTTCCTCCGCTTTTATTAGCTTAGGTCATGGTGGTAACGATGCGCAAAAAACGATGGGGATTATTGCAATTGTTTTATTCGCTGGCGGTTTGTTAGGAGATACTTTTTACGTTCCGTTTTGGGTTATTGTGACTTGTAATTTTGTCATCGCATTGGGCACATTTTTGGGTGGTTGGCGTATTGTTAAAACGATGGGAATGAAAATCACAAAGCTAAAACCTGTCGGCGGTTTTTGTGCTGAAACGGCAAGTGCCATTACCTTGTTCTTAGCAACGATGTTAGGAATACCCGTTTCTACGACTCATACTATTACCGGTGCTATTGTGGGTGTTGGATCATTGCATAGTGTTGCAGCGGTACGCTGGGGTGTTGCACGAAATATTGTGTGGGCTTGGATTTTGACTATCCCAGCATCAGGATTGGTGGCTGCGGGAACTTGGGTAGTGTTTTTTCGTTGATTTGTTCGGGTTGCTGTGGATTTTCGGCACCCTCATCCCCGACCCTTCTCCCAGCCAGCCATAGGCATCAAGCTAAGGAACAAATGTCATCCTGAGCGCAGCGAAGGATCACTAAAGTATAATAAGGCGATCCTTCGCTGCGCTCAGGATGACATCAAAGCTCTTAAAATGCGTAGGAAAAAAGCAAAAAAACTCTTAGCTTGACGCCTATGCCCAGCCAGCTGGGAGAAGGGAGTTCGTCCTTTAGTTCGTACAATGACGCTCAGTACGTCTCTCCGGCTCACTCACATTTTTTGCTAGCACCGTTTCTTCCGTTTGCTTTGCAGTCACCATTGGCGTCGTCGGTGCCACAGTTTCAGTTTTCACTGACGCACTAGGATCAATACCAAGTCCAGCTAGTATAGTCGTTGCTGAACTCGCTGCTCTTGGTGTGGCACACAATCGTGGTAACGTTATACCAGGCGCATTGGCTCCTGCTCTTATACGTTCTGCTTCATAAGCGGCTACATCCACTTCATTATTTTCTTTAAGTTTTATTCCATAATAACAACCCGCCATTTCATTTAAACAAAAATTCATGAGTGCTGCTTGATATTCAATTTTCATCCCGATGTCAGTCACGTGTTGATGACAGTGTCCTGTTTGATTTGAAGAAAGCCGGTGCATATTCGCATAAATAAATTCTTCACCCGCCGTAATCACAGATGTAAATTGATCATCAATTAAATCGGGATGTCCAGCAATAACTGCGGGCCCTGAATTATTAATTCTATGTTCTAACATATAAGCACCATCAGGATCACGCGCTAATAAAATGGCAAAAACACCACGCATATTTTCTGCGGGTCGTGGAGTCAGCGTAATGGCTATCGTTTTATTTTCTAATTTTGCTTTTGCTATTTTTTTTTCTTCATTTATTAATTCTTGATGATGCAAATGATAAATTTTTCCTTCTTTTAAAAATAGACGTTGACTCATTTTGTTAACAATTTGAGGATTTTTTTTGGAATCAATAGGAACAACTTTTCCTTGCTCTATCAATTTAGTCACATGCTCAACCGCTTCGATAAGATTGCCAAGATTTTGATGAGGGATTTCATCACTTTTTACTTCGGCATCAATCTGTAACGAATTCGTGAGTATTTTGCGTAAAAGAAGAGGATTCGGTAATGGTTTTTGAATAAGCTGCCTAAATCCTTGTGTTTCCAAGTACTTAATAATTTCAGCATCACGAGTAATCGACATATCTAAGTTCCCCGTTATCTTTAGTTATAACGTAGATCTTATCTGTTTTAAATTAAGGGCATATTAAAAGGGCAAATTAAGATTTTAAGCCTTTGTTTTTATTATCTTTATCTCGTAGCTGCGCTAACTTTTCGGCAATTTTTATTTCTAAACCACGCGAAGTGGGGTAATAATATTTTTTTTCACCCAATTCGTCAGGAAAATAATTTTCACCCGCCGCATATGCATCAGGCTCATCATGGGCATAACGGTATTTTTTTCCATAACCTAATTCTTTCATTAAGCGCGTTGGTGCATTCCGTAAATGCAAAGGAACATCCAGCGAACCTGACTCTTTCGCATCACTCATAGCATGATTAAACGCAACATAGACAGCATTACTTTTAGGTGCGACGGCAAGATACACAATGGCTTGTGCTATCGCTAACTCACCCTCAGGACTGCCTAAACGCTCGTAAACATGACATGCATTCAGCGCCAATTCCAAACCACGCGGATCCGCATTGCCAATATCTTCACTCGCCATGCGCACAACGCGTCGTGCAATATACAAAGGATCGCAACCACCGTCTAACATGCGTGCATACCAATAAAGCGCTGCATCGGGTGATGAACCGCGCACCGATTTATGCAAAGCAGAAATTTGATCGTAAAAAGCTTCTCCACCTTTGTCAAACCGTCGCACATTATGCTGAATGACACTCGCCAATAATTCTTTGCTAACAATTTTTTTGCCATTCTCTTCTTCCGCAAAATCCGCGGTCACTTCCAATAAATTTAATAATTGGCGTGCATCACCATCCGCTGCTTGCACTAAAATATCGCGCAATTCTGCTGGAAAATCTAAATTTAATTTTCCAAGACCTCGTTGTTTATCTTTTACTGCGTGAGATAAAACTTGCAACAATTCTTCTTCTGATAAACTTTTTAAGACATAAACACGACATCGTGATAACAATGCATTATTCAATTCAAACGAAGGATTTTCTGTCGTCGCACCAATTAAAATTAATGTGCCATCTTCAACAAAAGGAAGAAATGCATCTTGTTGGGCTTTGTTAAAACGATGCACTTCATCGACAAACAAAATCGTCGCGCGTTGTGTTTCTTCTCGAGCACGTTTTGCTTCATCCACTACCGCACGAATATCTTTCACGCCAGAAAATATTGCTGAGAGTTTTTCAAAACGGGCGCTGACCCGTTCTGCCATCAACCGTGCCAAAGTCGTTTTACCTGTGCCTGGCGGCCCCCACAAAATCATGGAATGCAAAACACCTTGTTCGATTGCTTTGCGTAAGGGTTTGCCTTCTGCTAGTAAATGACTTTGACCGACAAATTCATCAATCGTGCTAGGCCGCATGCGTGAAGCAAGCGGCTGAAATTCATCGCTTGGTTTCATCAATGACATCCACGTTTGCAGGTGGTTTAAACGTAAATAAAGCAGGTGACAAGCCGGTATTCATGACAACGCGATTGAATTGAATATGCGTGATATGGCCAAGATGATCTTGCAATTGCATTTGCTTAATTTGTTGATTTTCAAATCCTAAGCGAATCGCTTCAAACATACTACCGCGATCTTTAGGAGTGAGCAGAAACCAACGTAGTGAAGAATTCGTATTTACTACTTCTACCCGAAAATCTTTTTCCAACGTAGAATTCGTATTGCTTAGCAATAAAGCGGGCGTCTCACCTGCTTCTTTCGTTAAATAACGAACGGTCACTTGATCCAAATCAGGATCATAAATCCAAACTTTTCGTCCATTCGTGACGATTAACTGTTTATTAGGCTGTCTTGTATCCCAACGAAATTTTCCTGGACGTTGCAACGCCATTAAACCGCGCGTTTGATTTACCGTTTTTCCTTTATTATTTGAAATCGTCTGGATAAACTCACCTTGCATATTACGCACGTTATTAAGCAATCCAAGCAATTCTGCACTGGCTGTATCTGCAAAAACCGTTGACCAACAAAAATAACCCAAGACAAGTAAAAAAATTCTTATAACATTTCGCATGATGTTCTCCTGTTATTTTGATTCACTCAGGCGGTGGCGGTGCAAGGACTTCTCGAGAACCACTGGAATCCATGGTACTGACGACACCCGCCGCTTCCATATCTTCCATGATTCTGGCAGCGCGGTTATATCCAATCTTTAAACGACGCTGCACGAGCGAAATGGATGCCCGGCGGGATTCCGTCACAATGCGTAACGCTTCATCGTATAAAGGATCCGCCTCACCGCCACCTTCAGTTGAATTATTCGCGTCAGTACTGCCGCCCTCAGTCACTTCTTCAAGATAATTTGGTTTACCGTACGTTTGCCATGCCCCTACCACACGATGCACTTCTTCATCCGCAACAAATGCACCATGAACTCGCACTGGAACACCGGTACCTGGTGGCAAATAAAGCATATCACCATTTCCTAATAATTGTTCCGCACCCTGCTGATCGAGAATCGTACGTGAATCGATTCGAGAAGATACTTGAAAAGCAACTCGCGTTGGAATATTTGCTTTGATTAAACCTGTAATGACATCGACTGAGGGACGCTGAGTCGCTAGAATTAAATGGATACCAGATGCACGTGCTTTTTGCGCGATGCGAGCAATTAAATCTTCCACTTTTTTACCGACCACCATCATCATATCAGCCAATTCATCTGCCACAACCACAATCGTTGGTAAGGGTTCCAGATTCATCGGTTGACTGCCTTCCGCCATCATCCAAGGCGGCGCGGGGATGGGATTGCCTTGCTTGGCTGCCTCTACTACTTTTACATTATAGCTTGCTAAATTGCGCACGCCCATGGCAGCCATTAATTTGTAACGGCGATCCATTTCCGCGACACACCAACGCAATGCATTTGCGGCATCTTTCATGTCAGTAATGACGGGCGTAAGCAAATGCGGAATTCCTTCATATACGGATAATTCCAGCATTTTCGGATCAATCAAAATAAAACGTAACTGTTCAGGTGTCGCTTTGAATAACATGCTCAACAACATGGCGTTGATGCTGACTGACTTACCGGAACCGGTTGTACCTGCGACCAATAGATGCGGCATTTTAGCCAAATCCACAACGACAGGAAATCCTGCGA
>CAYRUP010000025.1:14186-18245 GCA_964427485.1 uncultured Coxiellaceae bacterium
CGAGCACAAGGGTCACAGGGGATTTTGCTTGCACAAAACGCTGCGATTCTAAAATATCGCGCAATCCTACCGTTTCTCGAAATTCATTCGGCAATTCGAGACCAATGACGGATTTGCCTGGAATCACTTCCACCACCCGGACACTGATTGCTGATAAAGAACGTGCAATATCCTTCGCAAGTCCACTGATTTTACTTACTTTTATGCCTGGGGCGAGTTCCAGTTCAAAACGAGTGATGATGGGGCCGGGATGCACTGCAACCACTTTCGCTTCCACACCAAAATCCAATAACCGCTGTTCAACGAGCTGAGACAATTCTTCGAAAGTCACATTGGAAAATGCCTTTCCTTCTGAAGGTGGCGGAGGGTTTAACAATGCGAGCGGAGGCAGCATGCCTTGTTGTAGCACCACGCTCGATTCGATTTTTTTATCGGATATCATTTTAGGTTTGGGTGCACGGGCTTCAACAATTTTAGGAGGAGGTGCTGCGATTTTAGGTTCCGTCAGTTTGGGCTCAAGACGCGGGGTAATAATTTTTCTAATTTTCTTTTCCGCTTTTTCAAACATGTTTTCATTGGGTAACACACTGAATTCTTTTTTCTTCATTAAATTGAATATAAAAGTCAGAAATCGCGTTGTATAAAAACCTATCGCGTCAATTAATCCTAACCATGAAAAACCCGTAAACAAAGTGATACCGCATAATAATGCTGCAATCAAAAACAGTGAACCGCCTGATGCATTAAAGGCGTGTGTTAATCCTGTTGCTGTTAAATCGCCGAGAATTCCTCCCGAAGAGGCCGGCATGGCAAAAACATGCTTGAAATAAAGCCCTGCCAAACCGCAACTACTCAACACGATAATGATAAAACCAAATAGTTTGAAAATGAGTTCGCTGGATTGTTTTGGTGTCTTTTCACGATCGTGACATGCGCCTAACCATGCGGCAAATACAATCATGATGGGGAGTACATAAGCGATAAAACCAAACAAAGATAAAAAAATATCTGCAAAAAATGCGCCTGCTCTGCCGCCCCAATTCAATACTTTGTGACCTGCACCCGTACTTGACCAACCTGGATCAAGATCGTGATACGTACCAAAAGAAACGAATAAAAATAAAGCGAAGGCAATCGAGAAAATAAATAATCCTTCGCGTAAACGATGTCCCATCTGGATCGCCAAAGGACGACGTGATGGTTGTTTTTGTAATGCTTGCTTCAATGCTCACTCCCACAATAAATATCTCTGATAACAGAGAGAATGTGTTTTCCTTTACTTTACTTTACTTTACCTCACATACAACTTTTCGTACTATACCATCCTAAACTTCGACTAGAAACTAGTAGGTAATGAATTATGACAACACCACAACATCATCGCTTAATTATTCTTGGATCCGGTCCGGCTGGTTGGACTGCATCGATTTATGCTGCACGCGCAAATTTACAACCTGTTGTGATCACTGGAATGGAACCCGGCGGTCAACTGACAACGACAACGGACGTGGATAATTGGCCAGGTGATGTGGAAGGATTGCAAGGTCCCGCTCTCATGGAACGCATGAAATTACATGCAGAGCGTTTTAACACCCAAGTTTTATATGATCATATTAATTCAGTTGATTTAAAACAGCGTCCGTTTTTGTTGCAAGGTGAAACGACTTATTCTTGTGATGCTTTAATCATTGCAACGGGTGCCAGCGCACGTTATTTGGGTCTCGCTTCCGAAAAAGAATTTATGGGGAAAGGTGTTTCTGCTTGCGCGACCTGCGATGGCTTTTTTTATCGAAATCAAAAAGTGATTGTGGTAGGTGGCGGAAATACGGCTGTAGAGGAAGCGCTCTATCTTTCCAATATTGCAGCCCATGTGACTGTTATTCATCGTCGTGATAAATTTCGTTCGGAAAAAATTCTTGCTGACAAATTAATGAAAAAAGTGGAAGAACAAAAAATTCATGTTGAATGGAATTCGGTGACTGAAGAAATCCTGGGGAATGCCACGGGTGTCACTGGGATTCAAATCAAAAATGTGCACTCTGGCGAGACAAAAGTCGTTGATGCTTCTGGCGTATTTATTGCAATTGGTCACACCCCCAATACAGCTATTTTTACCGATCAACTCGAAATGCATAATGGTTATATCAAAATACAAGATGGGCCGCATGGTAATGCAACAGCCACCAGCATTCCTGGGGTATTTGCTGCAGGCGATGTCACCGATCAAATCTATCGCCAAGCTGTTACCTCCGCAGGTTCTGGTTGTATGGCTGCCTTAGACGCGGACAAGTATTTGGATGGTTTAAAATCCTAACATTGCTTCTTTGGTTATTTTAAGGCATTATTCGCACATCAATATTTATGAATGAGTTTCAAAATCGTATATGGCAAAAGAAGATCAAATTGAAATGGATGGCACCGTCGTAGACGTATTGCCAAACACCATGTTCCGCGTCCAACTTGAAAATGGTCATGTTGTGATTGCCCATATTTCTGGGAAAATGCGTAAAAACTATATCCGCATTTTAAAAGGCGATAAAGTCACCGTACAGTTAACACCTTATGATTTGAGTAAAGGACGTATTACTTTCCGTAGCCGAGATGGTAAAACAACTGAGAATAATTCTGAGAAAGCTGAATAACCCTTCGAGACGGCGCTGCGCGCCTCCTCAGGGCGGGGCGGGAGAAAGGGGCTCTAAACCTAATGCACCCCATTCCCCTCAAATTCCTCAATCGCAAATTTGAGCTTGTCATCCTCAACGCCAATCACGACACGCCCGCCTTTGTTTAACTTACCAAAGAGTAATTCTTCTGCCAGTGGTCGTTTAATTTGTTCTTGGATCAAGCGTGCCATAGGTCTCGCACCCATTTTTTTGTCATAACCGTTTTTCGCGAGCCATGCGCGCGCTTCGTCATCAATATCTAACGCAACATGTTTGACTTCTAACTGAACTTCCAATTCAAGCAAGAATTTATTGACAACATGTAAGATAGTCTTCGTATCCAGCGCTTTAAATTGAATGATTGCATCCAATCGGTTACGGAATTCGGGCGAAAATACTCGATTTACTGCACCCACCACATCCGTCGTACCCTCTGATTGAGTGAAACCAATTGAGACTTTATCCAAAAGTTCAGCACCTGCGTTCGATGTCATGACCAAAATAGTATGGCGGAAATCCGTTTTTCTACCGTTCGTATCCGTTAAAGTACCATGATCCATAATTTGCAATAATAAGTTAAATACATCCGGATGCGCTTTTTCAATTTCATCTAGTAACACAATAGAATGAGGATGCTTATTGACCGCTTCTGTCAATAATCCGCCTTCATCGTAACCCACATAACCTGGCGGTGCGCCAATCAAACGAGATACTGTATGGCGTTCCATGTATTCAGACATATCAAATCGAATCAGCTCAATGCCTAATTGTTTCGCCAATTGTTTTGATACCTCGGTTTTACCCACACCCGTCGGTCCAATAAAGAGAAATGAACCAATAGGTTTGCTTGGATCACGTAACCCCGAGCGTGATAGCCTAACGGCTGCGCCTAAGGTTTCAACCGCTTCGTCTTGGCCAAAGATCATCATTTTGAGATCACGGATCAAATTCTTTAATATTTCACGATCCGAAGTCGAAACATTACGTTCCGGAATACGCGCGATTTTCGCCACGACTTTTTCAATGTCACCCATATCAATCACTTTTTTGCGGTTAGCTTCGGGTACGAGATATTGATAAGCCCCCACTTCATCCACTAAATCAATCGCTTTATCCGGTAATCGACGATCAGAAATGTAACGGGCTGCTAAGCGTGCTGCAGCTTCCAATGCTTCATCCGTGTATTTCACGTTATGATGGGTTTCAAAGCGGCTGCGCAAGCCTTTCAGAATATCCAGAGTTTGTTCCACTGTCGGTTCTTTGACGTCAATTTTTTGGAAACGTCTCGCTAAAGCATGATCTTTTTCAAAAATACCACGGTATTCTTTATAAGTGGTCGAACCAATACAGGTTAAATCACCTGAGGCAAGCAAGGGTTTAATCAAATTAAGATCGG
>CAYRUP010000026.1:0-17606 GCA_964427485.1 uncultured Coxiellaceae bacterium
AAAGCGTCGCGGGACGACGTTCTAAACTGTATTTTTGCTTAGCTTGATGCCTATGGGGAGAAGGGTCGGGGATGAGGGTGTCAAAATTCTAGGCAACTCCAAATACTCCCTCACCCACCTCTCATCCAATATGATTGATTCAACCCTAAATTTCCCTACCTCTTCCATCAACACCATATCCAATTTTTCATCTCGAATTTTTTTATCTTTCCTCACATTTAAAACTAAAGCTTCCGCCGTAACATCAAATTCAAAAGGAAAATATTTTTTTACGAGCAAGTGAATATCTTCAAATAATTCCTGACTCAATAATTTACGTTGCCAAGCAATATAGTTTGCGATATCAATTCCCCACGCGACGGCAATACCATGAGGAATGTCATGCTCTGTCGCTCGCTCAAGCGCATGACCAAACGTATGGCCATAATTAAGCAAATGACGAATACCATGATCCAACTCATCTTCTTCAACTAATTTTTTTTTGATACTCAATCCATGATAAATATCATCGCTCACATGCAAATGCTGCAATCCATTTTGCTCGAGACTTTGTTTGAATTGCGCATAATCTTCAAAACCACTTAACAATTTATATTTCAGAATTTCACCATATCCTGAACAAATATCTAAAGCCTGCAATGATTTTAAAAATTCGGGCCAAATAAGCACTTTATCTGGTGGATGAAATGCCCCAATTTGATTTTTATAACCATTGAAATTGACACCGCATTTCCCACCAATACAGCTGTCACACATTGCCAATAAAGTCGTTGGCACTAACACCAAATTTAAACCCCGATAAAAAATATGTGCTGCAAATGAAACAATATCGCCTAGTATTCCACCCCCTATGCCAATCACCGTACTTCCGCGCGTCACATCAGATACTTGAAAAAAATCCAACACCTTTTCAACCCCTGCAAGCGTTTTATTTTGTTCTTGCGCATCGATACTTTGTAACTTAGCAACCTCTGCTAATTTGCTGCATAAATAGGGATACAATTGCTCAATTTTACGATCAATAATCACAATGGGATTTTTGATGACGAGAAGCTCATTTAACAATGCATCCATATGCGAGACAAATTCCACTGCATATTCTTTACGACTGGATGTGATAACAAGTGGGTTATGACGCATTACAAAATCTCCCCAAAAAAAAGGGTGCTAATGCACCCTTTTTTATTCTTATAACAGAAATTAACCTGCGGTTAATTGATCTGCGATGTCTTTCATGGTTTTGTCATCCATTTTTTTGAAGCCTTTTACTTCTTTCAAATCATCGATGGATTTAAAATCACCATGTTTTTTGCGATAAGATACAATAGCCTTTGCTTTGGCCATGCTCAAGCCTTTGACTTTTGCAAGTTCTTTTGCTGTCGCTTTGTTAAGGTTAACTTTTTCAGCGGTCGCATCTGAAGCTGTCGCTGGAGCAGCTTGAGTTGCATCAGCAGCTGGAGCTTGATTGGTGGTTGTAGCATCTTCAGCAAATACAGCCGTAGTTAAACCCATAGCAAGCACAGCAGTAATAAAGGTACGGTATAAAGACATTGTAAAACTCCTTAATTCATTATTAAAAAAAGTGTTTGGTAAGACTTCTCTACATATCCAAAAGAAGTGCGTGTAAAAGTCGCTATCAGATTTTGATCTGTCAGGACATAATCTTCTTGTGAAACTATGGACATGATTTTTCCAACTCCCAGAATAGGATGCTGGTTTTGCGAGGAACTTACCCATCACAATCAGTCTAATTATAAATGGTTAAACCAAACTAATCACGAAGCATATATATTGCACTGGAATTTAACCAAGTCAAGCAAATATTACAATTCTGACATAAAAAGCAATACCTTCTTTAGCCCTCTTTTCTCATTAGATAATTATGATAGACTTGTTGACTTTAGACTCCTAGGAATAACTATGTTGCAGAAGCTGATACCATCCAAATCATTACACTTGATTCTCGCATTTGTCTTGTCGAGCACGCTCTCAAGCTTATCAGCTGCTAATCCAGTCATTCCAATCCCAACCCAACCTCAGCCCGTTATCACCCCCACAACACCTAACTTAGGTGCACGTGGTTTTATCCTTATGGATGCAAATAGCGGTAAGATTCTCGCGGAAAAAGCAGCAAATGACCGCATGGCGCCTGCCAGTTTAACGAAACTCATGACCATGTACGTCATTTCAAATGCTATCAAATATGGCACCATCCGGTTGGATGATAAAGTTAGAGTGAGTGAAAAAGCCTGGAAAACAGGCGGTTCGCGCATGTTTCTCAAAGTCAATGATGAAGTGCCGGTTCGCTCTTTGTTACAAGGCATCGTCGTTGCATCCGGTAATGACGCGAGCGTGGCCATGGCGGAATATTTAGGCGGTACTGAAGATGCATTTGCTGGTTTGATGAATGCACAAGCTAAATTAATTGGCATGAAAGACAGCCATTTTGTCGACAGCAATGGGTTACCGAACCCAGGACATTATTCCACAGCACATGATCTTGCCTTATTAGCCCAAGCCATTATCCGCAATTTCCCTGAAGATTATCGATTTTATTCTGAAAAATGGTTTACTTATAACAATATTCGTCAACCCAACCGTAATCGCTTGTTATGGCAATTTCAATATGCTGATGGCTTGAAAACCGGTCATACCAGTGAAGCGGGGTATTGCTTAGTTTCATCCGCTATCAAAGATGGCACACGCTTAATTAGCGTCGTCATGGGTGAACCGACTGATAAATCGCGTACCGAAGATTCAATTCGTTTACTCACCTATGGCTTCCGTTTTTATGAAACCCATAAGTTATACAATAGCGCACGCGCATTGACACAAGTTCGTGTTTGGAAAGGTGAAAAGAAAGAAATTGGTTTGGGACTCGCACATGATTTATATGTCACGATGCCAGCGGGCCAATACAAAAATATTCAAGCAAAAATTGTCATCAATGAACCTATTAATGCACCTGTGGTAAAAGGCCAAGCTTTCGGTACCTTAAACATTACGCTCAATGGGCAAGTATTGTCTTCAGAGCCCCTCATCGCTTTGGATAGTGATGAAAAAGGTGGCTTATGGCGCAGCGTGACTGACACATTGAATTTCAGTTTTAATAAATTGTTTGCCCGATCCAATGAAAAAGCAAACAATGGTTAACGGTTAAATTTTATGACAATGGAAGAAACGAAAGAATCGCCATTTCAATTTCCTTGTGAATTCGTTATCAAAATATTTGGTCTTGCTTCTGACGCGTTTGAATTAGAAGCATTGACCATTGTTCGTAAACACATCAGTGAATTACGCGAAGATGCCATCAAAAGCCGCTTAAGTAAAGACGGTAAATATTTGGCGCTCTCCATCACCATTCATGCAGAAAGCAAAGAACAATTGGATACACTCTATCGGGAGCTCAGCGCAAGTTCTCATATACTGATGGCACTCTAATGACAGAACCAAACAATGTCATTGTCCGTTTGTTAGGTAAGCAAGATTATCAACCCTGCTGGGAAGCGATGCGGCAATTTACCGATCAGCGTAATGCACTCACCTCGGATGAAATTTGGTTATGTGAACATCCTCCTGTTTTTACCCAAGGACAAAATGGTAAGCCGGAACATCTCCTTAATCCTGGCGATATACCCGTGATCCAAGTCGATCGAGGTGGCCAAGTTACTTATCACGGCCCAGGACAACTGATGGCTTATACCCTGGTTGACTTAAAACGCAAAAAATTCAATGTGCGCGACATAGTCAATATTTTGGAAAACACCATTATTCAATTTTTAGCTGATTATCAAATAAAAGCCTTTGCTAAACGCGAAGCCCCAGGCGTTTATGTGGCAAATAAAAAAATTTGCTCTGTTGGTTTAAGAATTCGGCGTGGTTGTTCCTATCATGGCCTGGCCTTAAATGTCCGCATGGACCTTGAGCCCTTTTCACGCATCAATCCTTGCGGCTATCAGCAGTTGGAAATGACCCAAATCAGAGATTTTCAACCAGAAATCACTATACAATCGGCAGAAATAAAGCTCTTAGATTATTTAATTTCGAATTTAGGCTATACTAACCAACTTGAACTTGGTCAGGGATAAATTATGCAAGAAAAAACACCGGCTCCTACAAATCGAAAACAACGCGGTGCGGAAAAATTAGCACGTATTCCCATCAAAATTGAGCCCACCGTGGATCCTTTGCGTAAACCGGATTGGATTCGCATTCGGCTTCCTTCGACACCTGCCGTAGGCAACTTAAAACAAATTCTCAGAGAAAACCGTTTGGTAACAGTATGCGAAGAAGCATCGTGTCCTAATTTGTCTGAGTGTTTTAGTCATGGCACAGCAACATTTATGATTATGGGTGACAAATGCACCCGACGTTGTAGTTTTTGTGATGTCGCGCATGGTAGACCCGACCCACTGGATCCCAATGAACCCCTTAATTTAGCTAAAACAATCCAGCAAATGGGTTTACGTTACGTTGTCATCACCTCCGTTGATCGGGATGATTTACGTGATGGCGGAGCAAGTCATTTTACTGCTTGTTTGACAGCCATTCGGGAAGCCAATCCTCACATTAAAATCGAAACATTAGTACCTGATTATCGCGGACGCATGGATATTGCATTGGATGAAACGGGACAGGCATTGCCCGACGTTTTTAATCACAATATTGAAACCGTGCCGCGCTTATACAAACAAGCACGTCCTGGATCGGATTATCTGCACTCATTGCAATTGCTAAAAAAATTCAAAGAGCGTTACCCTCATATTCCAACTAAATCAGGATTGATGCTGGGTCTCGGTGAAACCGATGAAGAAATTTTACAAACATTACGCGACTTGCGCACGCATGATGTGAATATGCTGACGCTGGGACAATATTTGCAGCCTAGCAAATTTCATATTCCTGTCGTGCGTTATATCACACCACAACAATTTAAAGAATTAGCGCAATTTGCAGAAGAAATAGGATTCAACAATGTTGCCAGCGGCCCACTCGTGCGTTCGTCATATCATGCTGATCGACAAGCGGCGGGCGAAGAAGTGAAGTAAAGGGTCAGTTGACAAATACTTTTATTGTTTAATGCATCACAGTACAATTGAATTTATGTCAGATACGTTAAGCCCAATTTTACAATGGATCAATACTCATCCTGAACTATCAGGACTTGCGACGTTTGGCATTTCTGCTGCGGAATCTATTGCTATCATTGGCACAATCATTCCTGGCACCGTCATGATGACGGCAATTGGAGCCTTAGCCGGACTCGGTGTGATTCCCTTATGGCAAACTCTTTTCTGCGCTATCCTGGGCGCCATTGCTGGCGATGGCATCAGTTACTGGATCGGACGAAAATTTAATAATCGTTTGCCCCACGTGTGGCCTTTCCGCACGCATCCTAACTTACTTCTGAATGGAGAAGAATTTTTCCGTAAACATGGTTGGATGAGTGTGTTTATTGGACGGTTTGTGGGGCCTGTGCGTGCACTGGTTCCCTTAGTCGCGGGCATGCTCAGCATGTCGCCGCTTAGTTTCACCATCGCAAACATTTTATCTGCGCTTGCCTGGGCCCCTGCTTACATGTTACCCGGTATTTTACTTGGGGCGGCTTCTCTCGAATTACCGCCCGATGTTGCAATTCATGTGATTATGATGTTGTTAGCCATTGTCATAGGAATTATGCTCTGCATTTGGCTAATTCACACCTTAGTAAATTTAATTGGTAACCAAATCAATAATATGCTGACACGAATTTGGGAAAGAATGTGTCGATCCAACTATTTTAATTTTATTACGCGTTCGCTAAGACACTACAATCCTAAAAAAACGCATGGACAACTCATTCTCGCTTTCTATTTTATTGCAATCAGCTGTGTGCTCTTGTATTTGTCGCTCTATGTTCACTGGCGTGGATCATCAAATATTTTAGTCAATAATATTTTCTTTCACTTGTTCCGTAGTTTAAGAACACCACTATGGGACAATATTATGTTAGCAGTGACTTTCCTGGGCGAAAAACAAGTCTTATTCCCCTTGGTTGTAACCTTATTCGGTTGGTTTGCTTACACTAAACGTTGGCACACAGCGTGGCATGTTTTGGCGCTGGGTATTTTTACCATAGGCGGCATTCAAATTCTGAAATTCATTGCACATTCACCTCGACCTTGGGGTATTCTGCAAAATTCGCAAAGCTTTTCTTTTCCCAGTGGACACGCCACACTGGCCACGGCATTTTACTTAGGTATTACATTTCTATTGATAAAATCTTTAAATATCAAACATCGCCGCTTGATATATTATCCGCTTGGTTTATTAATCTTATTCATTAGCTTTTCTCGCTTGTATCTTGGAATGCATTGGTTTACCGATATTCTAGGAGGTTGGTTACTCGGCATAGCCCTACTTATGTTGATTGGATTATCTTACAATCGCCATGCAGAAAAAGAATTATCTCCAACGGGCATGATTGTGACAATTCTTTTGACGCTCGCAATCAGTTATTCCGTTTTTGCTTACCGAAATTTCGATCGATTATTACAAAACTCTAAACAATTGGATTGGCCTATTTACACCATCACGGAAGCTGCCTGGTGGAATCAGCAGGGAGCGCATTTGCCGCTTTATCGCATTAGTCGTTTCGGATTAACCAGTCAAATTTTAAACCTGCAATGGCTCGCTGACTTGTCTGATATAAAAAATATATTGTTACAAAATGGTTGGCAAATTCCACCTGATACAGACATTGTGAGTATTTTGCATCGTATTTCGGATGTGAATAGCAGCGAACATGTGCCTTTACTTTCTCCGCTTTATCTGGATAAAAACCCTCTGCTGGTCATGGTGAAACATAGCAATGGGGATAAAAAACTGATTGTCTTGCGTTTTTGGAATTCGAATATCATCATTAAAAATTCCAAGCAACCGCTTTGGGTGGGATCCGTTGAAGTCGTGCCGCGCACTTACAGTTGGTTATTTAAACATAAACAAAATCAACTCACGCTCACACCGCAATTAGTGTTTATGCAATTGCCTAGTAATTACGTGGTTAAAGAATTCAGAGTGGTATTAAATAATAATTATCGTCCGCAAACTCAACCCCTCATTTTGATCAAGCCAAAATAATTTTATAGGAAATGTATTATGTTTGAATCTATGTTAGCTCAATTGCTGTTGTTTTCCGCCAAAGCCGTTATCCTGGTGATACTGACTTTGATTTTACTGGTTGGCATACTCGGCATTTTCAGTCGTGGAAAAGGAAAAATAAGCGGTCAAATCAGCATAAAAAATCTCAACGAAAAATACCTTGAAACAAAAAAGCTGTTACTGGAGACTGTTTTATCAAAAGATCAATTTAAAAAAATGAATAAAGAACAAAAACAACTTGAAAAAGCCCAAAAAAAATCCGCCAGCAAAGGTCATCAAAAAAGTGTTTTTGTTCTCAATTTTGATGGAGATATCAAAGCTTCGGCTGTCACTGCATTGCGTGAAGAAGTCACAGCAATCCTTGGAGTTGCGACAAAAAACGATGAAGTCGTCGTCAAATTAGAAAGTGCGGGTGGCATGGTACATGCCTATGGTCTCGCTGCTTCACAATTAGAGCGCATTCGCGATAAAAGAATTCCTTTAACCATTATTGTCGATAAAGTGGCTGCCAGTGGTGGTTACATGATGGCATGCATTGGCAATAAAATTCTTGCGGCGCCCTTTGCAATCATAGGTTCTATTGGGGTCGTGATGCAAATGCCTAACTTTCATCGTTTGCTCAAAGAAAAAAATATCGATTTTGAATTACTCACCGCAGGACAATTCAAACGCACACTGACTTTGTTTGGTCATAACACCGAAGAAGGCCGTGAAAAAATGCACCAAGAAATTGAAGAAGTTCATCAATTATTTAAAAATTTAATCAAAGAACATCGCAAAGAATTAGATGTAGAAAAAGTTGCAACCGGTGAACATTGGTTGGGTTCACAAGCATTGGAGTTAAAACTAATAGATGAATTGAGAACGAGTGACGATTATTTATTAGAAAAAAGTAAGACTGCGAATTTGTACGAAGTCACTTATCAAATGAAAAAATCCTTTCTGGAAAAACTTTCCTCTTCGTCTCGTTTGTTCGGACGTCGCTCGATTGAGGAAACTTATATTATGTGAGTCTACACCCTCATCCCCGACCCTTCTCCCGTATCGGGAGAAGGGAGCTAATATGGATTTCTCCCTTCTCCCAGCTAGCTGGGAGAAGGGCCGGGGATGAGGGTATAGACACTAACACTGCCGTCATTGCACAATAAACCCTGGATTACGTAATTCCGGTTTATTGTATTGCAGTACTTCCCCACTCTCAATCAACGTAAGTTTTTTTCCCACTTCATTTATTAAAATATGTCCCGCTGCCGTATCCCATTCCATCGTAGGCGTGAAGCGCGGATAAATATCCGCATTGCCTTCGGCAATTAAACCAAATTTAAGTGCACTGCCTGAAGGAGTTACGATCACTTGCTTCTCTTGATTTTGTAATTCGCTTAAAAAAGCATTCGTCTTCTCGCAAGAATGTGAACGCGATACTGCCACCCGTACAGAAACAGGATTCTTATTCTGTTGTGGTACTAATTTCATCTGAGTACCTTTTTGTATTTTATAAGCACCCCGACCCTGCTCTGCATAATAAAGCACATCCAACGCAGGAGCATAAATGACACCCAAAATAGGCTGGTTTTGTTTGATAAGCGCAATATTAATCGTGAATTCACCATTACGACTCACAAATTCCTTCGTCCCATCTAATGGATCAACCAGAAAAAAAATATCCCATTGTTTTCGCAAAACATACGCGTGCGATTCACTTGCCTCTTCTGAAATCACTGGAATGGAAGGATAAAACTGATGAAGCGCTTGAAGAATAAAAGCATGCGACTCCATATCCGCTTCAGTTAAAGGACTTAAGTCCTTTTTCTGAGTAACATTCTGTATGGATCGATTATAGATCGCCATAACACGCTGCCCAGCGTCACGAGAAATAGCTATAAGCTGTTCGATATCAATTTTTATCATTGGGCGGCAGCGATAATGAATCAGCACGCATTTTTGCTTTCTCCTTGCGCTCTTTGATTTCCAGAGATAAAGCTTGCAAAGTATCACTGGCCGTACTAATAAACACATTGGGTACAATACTATGAAAAACACAGGCCATTCCCGCCAAAATCATACGAAAACCACAACGCTGCGCAAATTTCATATGTTCAAAATAAGTTTCATTGATTTCTTTTAAGTGTGAAGGCATTTTTGCTTCCTTAGTAAGATTATGTCTTTCTCAATTCAAGTGGATTTATTATACTGCCCATCGTTTCAAGGAAAAATCCTTTTTATTTGGATTAAGGAAAAATAATGAATAGTAAATGGATTCTTACACCACGCCAACGCTGCGATTTGGAAATGTTATTAAATGATGGATTCAATCCGTTATTGGGTTTTTTATCCCAAGCAGATTATCAAAATGTTCTTGTTAACATGCGACTCGCCAATGGCCAACTTTGGCCAATGCCCATTACTCTCGATGTCGATACTGAATTTGCACATCATGTCAGTCTAGGTAATGAAGTTTTACTTTATGATGCTGATAATACCTTGTTGGCACGCATGAAAGTAACCGACAAATGGCAGCCAGATAAATCTATTGAAGCCCAACAGGTTTTTGGCACGGAAGATCCAAAGCATCCCGCTGTTCATTACCTTCAAAATAAAGCCGGTGCTTGGTATTTGGGTGGCCCGATAGAAAGGGTGCAAATACCCAAGCATTATGATTTTGTTGAGCTGCGGCAAACGCCCCATTCCTTAAAACAATTTTTTTCTGACACTGGTTTTGAATGTATTATTGGATTTCAAACGCGTAATCCTATTCACCGCGCCCATATGGAATTAACGCTACGCGCTGCAGAACAATTTGATGGTCATGTGTTAATTCATCCTGTGGTCGGCATGACAAAACTGGGCGATATTGATTATTTTACGCGTGTGCGTTGTTATCAAAAAATCTTGGGTTATTATCCAGCAAAACGCGCATCCTTAAGCTTGCTGCCATTGGCTATGCGCATGGGTGGACCTCGAGAAGCCTTGTGGCATGCCCTCATTCGTAAAAATTACGGGTGCACGCATTTTATTGTTGGCCGCGATCATGCAGGCCCCGGTAATGATTCACACGGAAAACCATTTTATGATCCCTATGCCGCACAAGTTCTCGTTAATCAACATCAAGATGAAATGGGCATTCAACTAGTTTCATTTCAGGAAATGGTTTATGTCAAAGAACGCAAAAGTTATTGCCCTAGCAATGAATTGCAGCCGGATGAAACTGCTTTAAGCATTTCAGGGACTGAACTACGGAATTTACTTTTGCATGAAAAACCGATTCCGGATTGGTTTTCTTTTCCAGAAATTATAAAGGAATTACGCAGCGCCTACCCTTCAATTCAAAAGCAAGGTTTTACTTTATTTTTTACTGGGCTTTCTGGCGCAGGCAAAACCACTTTAGCGAATGCCTTAATGGCAAGGCTCATGAGTGATGGCCGACGAAATATCACATTACTGGATGGCGATGTGGTACGACGCATTCTGGCCAATGAATTAGGTTTTTCTAAAAGTGATCGTGATTTAAATATTCGGCGCATCGGATTTGTCGCGGCAGAAATTACGAAAGCCGGTGGCATTGCAATTTGCGCGGCAATTGCACCTTACTTGAGTGCGCGTATTGAAAATCGCAGCTTAATTTCACAACACGGTGGCTACATTGAAATTTATCTTTCAACCTCATTGACGGCATGCGAGCAACGCGACATCAAAGGACTCTACAGAAAAGCCCGTCAGGGAGAATTGAAAGGATTTACCGGAATTGATGATCCTTATGAACCCCCCATCCATCCTGAAATCACACTCGACACAGCCAAGCTTACGATAGAAGAATCCGTCACAAAAATTATTGAATACTTGCAGCAAGCTGGTTATTTGGCTAAATCAGAAACCGTGCCTGTAAAAGAGAAAATAGCCGAATTCGCGTGATTTTATAATGGGAAAACATCATGCAAAAAAATATTTTTGTTATTTTGGGCGTAGCACGCAGCGGAACGAGCGCAATTACGAGAGGATTAAAAGCACTCGGTATTGATTTGGGCGATAAAATAAATAAAGGATCCAGTCAGAGCAAATGGAATGCAAAAGGTTTTTGGGAAGATACGGACATTGTTTACAAAATAAATGGCGAAGCATTCACGACACTTGGTTTTGCCTCGTATGGAATTCAAGTATTAGAACCGACGTTACAAACGAGTGACAAATTACACACGGTTAAACATTCCGCGATTCAATTATTAAATCAGCGTTTTGCCACAACAGACTATTGGGGATTTAAAGATCCCAGCACAGTAAAATTACTCGCATTTTGGCAAGCAATTTTTAATGAGCTTCATATTCAAGATAATTATATTATCGCGCTACGCAATCCTTTAGCTTCCGCGCAATCTTATAAAAAATTAACGGGATCCGAATTAGAAATTGGTTTGTTGTTATGGTTAATGCATTTATTTCCTGCGGTGGAAGAAACGCAGGGTAAAAATAGAGTTATCGTGAGTTATGATTTGTTAATGCAAGACCCAAACAAACAATTGAATCGAATCAAGCGCGAATTGAATATCACACTTCCTGTTGATCCAACTGAACTGCATGCTTACACGCATGATTTTCTCGATAAAAAACTGCATCGGCATGAATATACGTTGGATGATTTAAAATCGCATCCTGCGACAAGAGTCACACCGCTTTGTGTTGAAGCGTATGAACTCTTCATGAAAGTAGCCAACGATGAAATAACATTTAACGATGCCAAATTTAAATCGCGCTTTCAAGAACTACAACATGAATTACAGAAAATATATCCTATTTATTGCTACATCGATACTTTGTTAAAAGAAAACACGCAGTTAAAAAAATCTCTAAAACATATTCACAAATCAGTATTATGGAAAATGTTATATCCACTGCGAATGATTGATAATATGCTACGCTCAAAGCGACACAAACTGCGTGCGAAAAAACGGGTATTGAAAGCTTATAGTTAGGGCGTGTCGCGCTCTGCAGTTTTTTGTAGGGTGGATTAGATGCGTTTTTTGCATCGTAATCCACCAAATTTACGGTGGATTACGGCAAAAAACGCCTAATCCACCCTACGAAAAACTAAATATAAAAAACTCCCTTCTCCCATTTATGGGAGAAGGGCTGGGGATGAGGGTTTACCTATCAAGTTCTTTATAAAAATCTTTTTCCTTCGTCAAGACAAATTTCTTATAACCTTCCGGATCAACAAATGGATTCGCCCCTCTTTGACTTAAAAAAGCATATTTTTTCGCAAGATCAAAATACACACCATGCGCACCCAGAAAAATATCGCAGGGTAATGATTTCAGCACTTTAAACATATGTTCATAATCTTGATCGATGTTTGGATATGGAGCGTTATGAACAAGTTTATACCCTGGATTGACGGACGTCCCGCCCACAATCACGACATTATATTTTTTGTCTTTTTTTTATGACACTATAATCAACGCCGACTAATCACCCAATTAAGAAGAGGAGCCTGTTGTGAAAGCTAGACCATTATCAAACTTTGAAAAAGTATTAGATACCGATGCTGGACGAGACACCATTTTGCCTTTGCTTGAGACAAAGGATTATAGAGAATTAATGCTTGTAAACCAGGGTAGGCATCAGTTTTTTAATAAGCTTTCACCAAGCGTTTTGTCACATAGGTTAGTTTACAATCTGGCACAAGTGACTGATGAGGAGAAATCAAACTTTATATTAAGACGTAATCATAATTTATTAAATTTTGAAATCAAGAAAGTCGTATTTCCATTGTATACCGTGATTAACGTAACACCGCTCCAATTGATTCAAGGAGCTGGGGATATTGAAATGCGCGATCGAGTGCTTAAGCCGTTGTTTGAAGAATGTTATGGCAAAGAAAAAGGCATAGAGGCGATGCAAAGACAGATTGGTGAAATGAAAAATGTGCATAAACCTTTTGATTTTGGGCCCATCATTGAAGCGATTTCAAAAGAATTATTTAACAATGGACAAGATGAGAAAGGTAGATGGATATTGAGTCCTGACACCCTGGCAGCCATCGAAAAATTTAGAAAAGATTTTGATGAAAGCCAACCCAAAATCATTGATAAAGCCATGCAATTTCGCTGGGAAACGTTGCAGGAATTGAATGATGCCTATGGCGATGCTGCGTCACGGTGGAATTATAATTATAGAAAATGTGTATTATTAGAGGATGCTGTTCAAGCCTGGGTGCTTCGTTATGCAACGCAAAATGATAAGCAACGTTTTAATCAGGGCGTTTATTACTTACAGAAAGCAAATCCTGAGGTCTTTCGGCGGCTGCAAACAAATCGTGATGGGCAATCTTTTGATGTTTCGTTGTCACGGGCGTCTATTAATTTTGTTCTTGATGGTTCTTGTGTCAATATAGTAACCGGCGTGGAGCCCTGTCCGCTGAGTGTAGGGCGGCGCAGCCACATTACAAAATTTTTGTCGAACAAAATCGAGCTTGCAGAACTCTGCCCCAGCACACGAGAAAGAAAACGACAGCGTCGTGTGTAGAGGCATGTATATCACGAGCCTTAATCTTGAACATAATGACAATAAACGTTAACTTAACATTGACTCTCGATTGACATTTATGAGTGTCAAAACAAAATGAATTGACGCGCATTGGTCACGGAATTTTCTGAGAAAATTAATATTGAAAAAATTAGACTATACGCAAAAAAACTTAGGGTTAAAATCGAACCATTTTTAATAGCGATGACATTATGAATGAAACAGCACTGAAAGAACGATTAAAATAATTTGTAATCTAAGAGAATTGAGCCAATGAAAAAACTCTATCATATGAAAAATCCACGCAAAGTAGAAATGGTACCTTATAATCTTGATTGGCCTAATCTCTTCACACAAGAAGCTAATCGCATTCAAAATGCTTTAGGTCAGCAACTTAAAGAAATTTACCATATTGGTAGTACTGCAATTCCTAACATGCCTGCCAAGCCTATCATCGATATGATGTTAGTTTTTGATAACCTAGACCAAATCGATTTTATAAAAGAAAAATTAAGCAGCCTAAATTACCATAATCTTAGACGCCAAATTATTCCTCACCAAAGCTTTTTTATTAGACGAGAAGATAACAATATAAGCTTTCATTTGCATATCCATGAAAGAGGTAGCTCGCAAATTAAACGTCATGTTAACTTTAGAGATTATGTTATTCAGCATCCAGATGATGCCAAAGCTTATGCAGCACTTAAAATAAATCTCGCAAAGCAATTTTCCGATGATATGAACAGTTATGTATTTGGCAAAGATAAATTAGTTCAAGAAATCGATGCAAAAGCAAAACTATGGCCAAAAAGAAAAAACGATTACCTCAAAGAAAATACTGGAACAACAGCCAAAGCTTGGTCGCATGAAAAATTAGTTAAAGCAATGGTAACCAACCTTAATGTGCATATGACGCACTTTGCGCAATACCTAAATCAAGTTGAATTGATACGCATACCAGGATTTACTATTGTCAACTCCGGCCTACCTGACGACACCTTTAATGTTGTATTAGATGCTGACTTTTCTTCAGCAGAAGCTAATAAAAAAATTTTGGAAGTAACAAATTATTTTACTCAAAAAAATATTCCATTTTCTTGGTGGGTTAGTCCTTTTGATAAACCAGATGATTTACCAGAACAGTTAGAACGTAACGGTTATCAAAATACGGAAAATAATACTGCAATGTACTTCGATCTAGATGCATGGAATGGCCATGCCTCCTCCATTCCACAGCTAGAAATTATTCGAGCAAAAGATGAAAAAACACTGCATGACTTTGCGCTTGTTTTGGCTAATGATGAAGCTGCGTTTAAAAAATATTTTTCCTGGATCGCATCGATTTTAACGGATGATGACCCAATTGAATATTACGTTGGATATGTCAATGACAAACCAGTCGTGCGCGGTTTATCATGTTACTTTGCACAAGTAGCCGGACTGCATTGGCTATCAACCGCACCCGATGAGCGAAGAAAGGGCTATGGCGCCGCCATGCAGCAATATCGCCTAAAACGCGCAAAGGAACTTGGTTATCATATCGCTGTGTTACAGGCTTCAAGTGAAGGATATTCTTTATATCAACGATTGGGGTATAAAGAGTGTGATGTGTTTCGAGAATTTAAGTTAACTGACGAAGATTGAGCCATTTGAGATGATTGATTTTTAAATCGGCAACACAATCTAGCAAGTAATTCTGCGCTACAAGCAGCAACAAAATACGTATAAAAGCCTCCAGAAATAAGCTAGAACCCATTTTATTTATGCGTGACTGGAATCGGGAATATGAAAAGGGTCATATCGACTTAGGATATTTGAATTAATTTAAATGTTCTAAGTCGATACTTGAGACCCTTTTCTAGCAATATGGCGCAATAGGGTTTGTTATTGGTGGAATGCTAGGCATGTTAGGAGGAGTAGCCGTCATGATTTATCGATGGCATAAGTTAAGTAAACAATATTAGAGAAGGATTTCCTATTGCTGTATCCTTAGCATGTTTTGTTATTTTATTTATCTCCCAATTCCACCATTGGATTTTTAGCAACGCCTGAATAGTCTTTTCGTCAAACCGATGACGAATTAGTTTGGCGGGATTTCCACCCACAATACTATATGGCTCAACATTTTTTGTCACGACCGCATTCGAGGCAATAGTTGCAGCGAATGGAAAAACCGAGAAACCATTTAATGCATGGTTACCGCCATTCATAATAAATCGAACACCCGTCGCAATTTGGCAAAATTTCCCAATAATTAGCTTATCGCCGACGAAATCAAAATGATATAACACGTTTTTTAAAAAATTTAGGACATCATCTGGATCATCATAATAAGTGTAATCACCAACAATAATATTAGAATTAGTCACGATATTCTTTAAAAAACATAGCCGTTCAGTATGCTCCATCGGAAATTTCAAATTTGGATCAATCATATCAATACTCCAGTTTCCGATAAAAAATTAAATACCAGATTACCAAGTTCAGTTGGCTTTTCAAAATTGAGAAGATGATCCACATTCTCTATTTGAACAACCTTAACTTTTGGCAGGGTTTCACTGATAATTTGAGCAATTTTTTTTATGTCTTGAGAATCTTTATCGCCATACATTACCAACCCTGGTATTTTAAGTTCTTTTAGTTTAAGAAGAGGATCAGGGAAAAACCACTGAACGTCATGAACATTAAATGTCTCCCAAGTTAAAATCTTCTGAATACTTTCTTTGGTAATCGTTTCAATTGCCGACTTTATATTCGGGTCACTCATGGCTACTGCATAAAAAGACGCTGAAAGAGCTTGTTTCATCATTTCTTCAGGTTGAAGTGATTCCCAAATTCCTTTCATCCACTCTTGATATTCTTGTGACCATATGTACCCATTCAGACCCGATGCAACCAAGATTAAAGCTGAAGCCATTTGAGGATATTGAAGTGCAAAATCCAAAGCAATTGTACCTCCAATGGAGTGACCAACCAAAATCGCTCTCTCAATGTTTAAATAAACCATTAAAGCATGCAGATCATCGGCTGGGGAAAATGCTGTTGCCGGCACAGAAGAATTGCCAGAACCCCGTTGGTCATAGGTAATTACGTTAAATTTTTTCGCAAAATCTGCGACCTGATGCTGCCAGTCTCTACGATCAGAAAAACCTGCATGAATTAAGATTAGCGGTTCACCCTTTCCAGTGCTCTCAAAGTAGAGTTCTCCGTTGGTAGTCATCACTTTACCATTTTTCATATCACTCCTTCCTCGTGAATTCTAACGCAATTATAACTTTGAATAAAACCCTACCCTCAATTACAAGGTAGGGCTTCGTCTTATCAAGATAACTCTCGTTCAGCAAATATTTTCATAGCCTCGATAAAGAAGAGCAGTAATTTAGGATGGCGATCATCATAAAATTTTCTAAATTCTGGCGTTTGATATAACTGAGTTAACCCTATATAACTTTCTTTGTTTGGTGTCCATGTTAATTCTAACCAAGTATAGTGTTTACGCATCAGCGCTTGCACGGCTTTATCGCTAGGTTGAGATTCCTTTTCCATTTCAACAATTAAATCTGCCATGATTTTTTCCATGTCCGTGATAAAGGCTCGTTTTTGATCGTCAGTCCAATCTTTAACTTTAATATTACATTCATCCATGAATTCCTGCGTGACGATGCCTTTTTCAACAAGATATTTTTCATGTTCCTTTTGTTTTTCTGAATCGAACCCATAATACAATTCTTCGTCTTTCATTTTCTCTTTACCCCTTAGGTGTAAAATAGTTTTATCAATGGTCTTGATCATTTGCTTAGCACGACCAAGCCCTTGCTCAAGGATGCATTTATGTGACTGAAGGGCTTCGATTTTATCAAAATTGTCACTGCTAATGATCCTTTGAATCTCACTAAGAGGAAAATCGAGTTCACGGTAAAATAATATTTGCTGCAACATCAGGAGTTGTT
>CAYRUP010000027.1:0-17438 GCA_964427485.1 uncultured Coxiellaceae bacterium
ACTTGGCTTCGAACCAAGTGGTCGGGAGTTCGAATCTCTCCGGGCGCGCCAAATAACGCAATCAGTTAACTTAATTCCCTTATAACCCGAAGAGGATCATGTAACAGATGATCTGTTCCGCTAATAATGCTGTCTTTATAAGTAGCAGAATAAAGCAATCTTCAATTAAATAAATCCTCTAAATAAACAACATTCCCAACCATATTATTGCAATATTCATTTTTGAAGATGCCACTACTTACAATAAAGCACCACAAAATTTGTTTTTTTGTTCGTGTAACTTCTTTATATATACGTTTTTTCTTTTCAAGTTCTAATGCATAACTTTTTGTTATAGCAAAAAGCTTATCCGTATGCTTTACTTCACATAGAGTCACGCAATCGTCTTCTCTATCAAATACCAAGTCAATTTGCGCCCCTGATTTATCTTTCCCTGGGTTATACCTCCAATCTCCACAAAATGATTGAATATGGTAAATGTCTAATGCTTTTTTTATTTTATCTAAATGTTTAAGACAGACCGCTTCGAATGCATAACCCGCCCAAGCGTGCCAGGCGGGGGAATTCATAATTGACGTCCAATGCGAGCTTGTGGATGTGACACGTGTTCTTTTTCTAAAAGGTTGAATCCAGTAAAGATAAAAAATTGAGTATTCATCAATTAACTTGTAGTGTTGTCCTCTTCGAGTATGCCCAAGTGGAATAAATTTACTGATAAAACCTGCTTCTTCGAGACTTTGTAATCTGATATTTAAGGTACCACCATCCGAAATTTCTTTAACAGAGCTAATTAAATCTTCTCGAGATATCCCATTTTTTTTCTTAGAAATAGCTTTAATTATATTGATATATATTTCTGGTTCATCATATAAAGAATGAAATAATTTATCGAATTCATCTAATAGTAAGCCGCCTTTTTGGAAACATAGAGCGTTAATATTCTGCGCAATTGAAATATTTTTTTTAATATGTTTTAAATAATGAGGTATCCCCCCCATAATCATATATATCTGCAATACTTGTTGTTCATTAAATTGATGTCCTCTATAACTCAAAAATGCGGCTACTTCATCGAGAGTAAATGGAAGCAATGGAATATTAACTGTGATTCGATTATGCAATCCTCCTTTTGCATAAATAATTTTTTTTAACATCCATGACGCTGCTGAACCACATACAACAAGTATTAATTTTTTTCGATTGACCCAGTTCGTATTCCAGAAATATTCTAATGCTTTTAAAAAACCAGATTTTGGAGTAGCAAGCCAAGGCAGTTCATCAAAAAAAATAGTTATTCTTTTGTTTTTAGGTGTATTTTCAATTGCCGAAGTTAGTTGGCGCAGCGCATCCATCCAGTTAGCTTGGACTGCCATTTCAGCATTCGAATAAAAAGCTGAGCCTAATGAAAAAGAAAAATTTTTAAGTTGGTTATGTAAACTATCATCATTGCCAGTCAATTCAAAAAATATTCCGCCATGTTGACTAAAAAACTGTTTTATAAGATACGTTTTTCCAATTCGACGTCTGCCATAAATAGCTATAAATTCCGCTGAAGATGATGACAATGTTTCTTCTAGAACTTTTAATTCTCTTTTTCGACCGATTATTGGGTCAGTCATATGATGATCCTATTTGTGCTGTTCCGCTACTTATAACATTAACATAGATAGCGGAACAGAACAAGTTTTCCCAACTGATAAATAGCGGGCAAAGAATATATCGCTACCACAGCACGCGAAAACCTTTTTGTCGTGTAAAGGTAGTTTTTCTTTAACATCAATGCTAAATTAATTTATACCTATATTGGCATTGTGATAACAAAAGGATTTGTATCATGATAAAAGAGAGCTGGCCTCGTCTGATAATTTGGCTAATCCCCGCCATCCTTTCTATTATTGCTCTTGCCAAACTCCCTTATGGTTATTATCAATTTCTGCGAATCGTGATTTGTATTGCTGCCGCATATCTAAGCTACCGCGAATATCAATTAGATGACAAGGTGACTATATGGGCCGTTGTCTTTGCATTGTTGGCTATTTTATTTAATCCTATCATTCCAGTTCATTTAAAACGTGATATATGGGCAGTGTTCAATATCATTTGTGCCATTATTTTCATTGCACACTTGATTGTAACGATAAGAAAAAATCAATTTGACGACTGAAATATCAACATCGGCCTGGTAACACCAAGAAGGATAAAACATGCATTTTGTAATTTATGGCTTAGCATTTTTCTTTGCAATCACCTGGACGTGGGCGCTGATCATGAACCCATCAAACAGATTAATTTGCAGCGTTGTCGGGGTTTTTTATTGGTGGGTGGCAATCATTGGATCGCTCATACTAGATTTTAATTATTTTCACTTACTATGGCTTATGCCGTTATCGCTGTTTACATCCGGAATAATTATGTACATTCAAATGAGATGGTTTCGACCAACGTTTTGGAGCAATTTAATTTTAACGGGAATCATTACAATTTCTGCAATACTGCTAATTACTCATTAATATTTTAAGTAATTATTCTTTAATTCTTGTATATAACTTATAATTTCATCGTAATTTACTGCGACATCATCCTGCTCATAAAAACTTTTTTCAAACTTTGAATACCTGGCTTCATGATATTTAGATTTCCAACACAAATAATGGGTCAGTGTTTTCAAAAAGCCAGGTGCATTAATGTTGGCTAATTTTGCCAATCCACTTAAATCATGTGTGAATTGTAACTCTTCGCCATTTATTGTGATGATTGCTTTTAAATAAAGTTCTACAGCTGTGCCAAGCATATAAAGTATCACAAAACAAAATTTCATTTTATCTGTTTCAAGCAATACATTCGCTGAATCTAAAAAGACATCCGCCATTGTGGCTAGTTTTTGATTAGATGACATCTTTATACTCCCAAGTTAATCAAAAATATATTTTATCTTAAGTTTGTTTAATTTCCTCTCCAGTTGACTAATCTATTCCACTGGACCTGCATCATACACTGTCGTCCTAAAGGAGCACTGAGATAAAGAATGTGCTTTTTATAGCGGAACAGAACCGTAGCTGATCGGTGTTACTCAACTCATGTTATTTTCCTCATATTGCTACTCATTTTCGAGACTGGCTGAAGAGTTTTCAGCTATATTATTGCTGTTTGCAAGAAGGGTTTTAATTTCATTGACCCATGGTTTGATTTTTGTTTTATAAAAATAATGATCAAACACACCAAAAGCCATGCCTCCGATGGCGGATATACACATAATAAAGATAAAACATGACAAAAATTTATGATGATGAGAATGCTGTGTAATTATATACATTGCGACAGTGATGAATATGACATGCACTAAATAAAATCCGTAGGAATAATCACCTAATTTTTCTAAAAATGCGGGAATATGTTTTAGTCTTTGCGACAACTCCAGAACAAGCACACAGGCAATGCTCCAGCACACATATTGTAGATGGGATGCTAAAGCATCGCCTCGTTTTGATGTAATTAACACGAAAAATAAGCTGGCGATTATGCACAGAAAAATAGTAGGAATATTTTTGATTTTATCTCGACCCATGAGGCCATATAAAGCGCCTGTAATAAAAACCAGACAAATCGGAGAAAACAACATCCATTTGCCTGGAATTTGAGGATTATACGCAGGCACCAGTTGGAATTGTGATGCAAAAATGATGATTCCAGTCCAGATTAATAAAGAATAAAAAATTTGTTTATGTGAAAAATTGCATAAGATGAAAATATATATCATTAAGTAAAAAAATATTTCATACATAAGCGTCCAATAAGGAATTTGATAACTATTGTTAGCATTTGCATCCGGTAATAATGTCATCGAATAGAAATTGAATACCCATGGCCTTCCTATAAAATGAAAAATGAAGCCACTCATCAGAATTGCAATCCAAAATGACGGATAAATACGCGCAATTCTATTTAGCATAAAAAATTTTCCTTGCGCTAAACAAAGAATCATCACATAACCCGAAATAGCAAAGAAAAGAAAAACGCCGACACGACCAAAATTGATGAGATTAAATTGAAAATAATCAAGTTGCTTAACCACGCAGGTAAAATAAATGCTATGTTGAAGTAAAACTAAAAATGCCGCTAAAGCACGTAAGCCTTGTACGCCAGCTATGGGCTTTCCTTTGCTATGCATGTGATTTTTCCGCTCTGTGTTATTCGGGATTGTTTATCATTATAACCGCAATTATAATCGGAAAATTAAAAATATTAAGAAAATTGGAGATAAATACAATGGATGAAATTGTTCAAATTAGAAAATTTAATGCGATTGGCGAAGATGAACGCGGTTTAACTGCTGAGTTTTCTCTTCCCCGAAAACAAAATGAATTTGTTTATGTGAGTCGAAAAGCCGGTTCTTTATCTGGAAATACTTATCATGAAGGGAAAAGTCCAGCGACTCAACCAAAAATGTTTATTTTACTCACTGGAAAAATTGTACTTTCCTACAGAAAAATCGGAACCGATAAAAAATATAATAAAGAAATCGACGCACCTGCTGTTATCGAAATTTCCCCACATGTCACTCATAAAGTCGAGGCATTAAATGATTTTGTGTTATTAGAATGTAATTCGATAAAAGACATTCAAAATGACAGGGTTAGAGAAGAGGTTTAAAAGTGTAAACCCTCATCCCGACCCTTCTCCCGTTCCGGGAGAAGGGAGCTTTTTGTGTTTGTCTCCCTTCTACCGCAAGTGGAAGAGGGAGCTTTTGTGTTTGTCTCCCTTCTCCCGCTTGCGGGAGAAGGGTTGGGGATGAGGGTGGTGCCTTTATTATTACTTGATTAAAAAAGGATGCTTATGCAAAAACAATTGGTTGATGTCATCAAACTTAGCACCCAACGCTGCAGAAATCCAATCGAATGCAAATTAGTTTATGCGACCAAAGAAAATTTCTTAGGCCGTCCGGTGCATGGCTATCATCCCGATGCCATTGATTTTTGTTTGCTAACACGCAATGCAGCGGAAGCTTTGTGCCAAGTACAAAATCAATTGATTCAGCAAGGCTTAGGTTTATTTGTTTTTGACAGCTATCGTCCGTTACGTGCTGTAGCTGATTTTAAAAAATGGATGCATGCAGCAGCGCACGATGAATATGAATTTGAACGCAAAAAAATACATTACCCACATCTAGAAAAAAATCAATTAGCAGAATTGGGTTATGTTTGTGATGATGTATCCAATCACTGTTTTGGCGACACTATCGATTTGTCCCTCATCGATTTGCACAACAAACAATTGCTCGATATGGGTGCTTGTTTTGATTATTTCGATGAAATTTCCCACATTACCGCAACAGAAAAAATCATCGGTAGTACCGCTTTAAAAAATCGCCAAATATTATCTGATATGATGCAACAAGCCGGTTTTATACCTTATGAAAAAGAATATTGGCATTTTACATTTCGCGAGAGAGAAATTGAGACACCGCTGGATTTTGAAATAACACCTGATTTGGCAGGGTGTTCTTAGTCAGAACTACTTGGTCGCATAACCGGAGCAACATGCAGCGCTACTGCAGGTTGTATTTGTTTCATCACTAAACATTTATCAAGTAATTCTGCTAATTGATTTTTATTATTGGTAATTTCAACAACTTTATTAAGCGCTGAAAATGCAGCATCTTCAGCATGTTTTTGTAGCTCATCAGATGTCATGCGAGTTTCAGGTTTAATTTTAGATCTTTTAATACATTCGAGCAATTGTGCACTGTCATTAAATTCATTTGGTTCTTTTTTTATAATCTCTTCAAGATATTGCAAGGTACCAATACCATCAATGCCTAATTTCTTCAAAGCTGTATTGTAAAAAAGCTGTGTCTGTTTATTCCGACCTGCAGATGATTGTTGAGATTCTTCAACAGCTATTAAAATAATTTTTTCCAAAGCTTGCTGAAAGGTTTGCTCACGATCAACTGCACTTGTCATTTCATCCAACATATTTTTAATGTTTAGGGGGACATTGATCGTTTTTGTTTGTTCATTAGCGAAAAAATGAACTTTTTGATAACCCCCCGCAAGAGAAGTAGAAAAACCCCAATTGTATTTCAAGATTTCGCGCTGAAATTCCGCAAGGTATTCTATAGCTCTGTCTTCTTTAACTCTAAGATTCTCTGTTATGAAAGGAGATATCGCAGCATGCCTCACCGGTGATTTCTCTTCAACGGACTCAACAACGCCTACTTTCTTCAGTAGCTTAGCAAAAAGTTTGGGGCTTTTTACATCCGATGGCGGAGCAGCGGCTATAGCTTGTTCTGGTTCTGGTGGGCTATCTTCCAGTATTTTGGAAATCGGCTTGATGCTTTTTATATATTTTTGTAAATCTTCATCCAATTGGTCAACAAAATAAGAGTGTACATCGCCCGCTTTTACGATAGGTACATGATATCCCATTGAGCGAAAATGATGTCCTTGGGTTATGGAGGCAATAATACCTTTATCTAAGGTTTCCCAATCATCCATGGCGTGCGGATTTTCTTGCATCGTTTTGACAGCCGCTGCAAAAATTGCAGTGCGATCTCGTGCGCTTTTGCATCCAACTAACTTGATTCCTTGTGCTCCTTGTGTCAAAAATTCAAAGCTAGCGCGCATTATATTACGTTGATAGCCAGGGAGATCTTTGTAAGGAGAAGCATTTCTCATGAGCAATTGTAAATGCACAGCAGCACGAATTCTCAGAATGATGTCATTTTTTGTTTGTCCCGACAAATTCGTCGCATCTAAAATTTCTTTAAATTTATTTATTTGGCCGGCAAGTTGGATTACCGTGATATTTTTAGGCACTTCTGTTCCAGAATCTTCCTTTAGATACTGTATTAATAATTTATTAACTTGAGCTCCACTCATATTTTTGATTAGTCTAGCAATTTGATCGAGTTTCATTTTTCTGAAACCTTCTTCTAATTCATCAAAATTTTTAGCAGTAGGTAACACTACGAGTTTATTAACAGAAGAATTAGTTTGAGCAAAAATAAGAGTAATTTTGTCTTTCCCTGTACCTAGCAAGTCTCCTACTGCAGCATTCATTTGATCTTGTACACCTTTATCAGCCAGCACTTCTTTTGCCAATTTGACAAATCTCGCATTATTATCTTTGATTAACTTAATATGTGACTCGACATGATGTGGCGTCAATAGTGTTTGGTAATTTATAAAGAAAAACGTACCATTGGCGTAATTTTGATAGCTATCTCTATAGTTCTGTACGGCTGCAGCAATTCGCGCGCTAACGATTTCTATAAGGATTTTTCTGGCTAAATCGTCTTGGGTAGAATAATCACTAATACCAAAAGCAGCGACAATACCCATACGTAAGAATTCGGTTTTTAATGCATCGTCTGAAAAGGCAGTGCCATCTATTATTTTTTGTACTTCGTCCGTTGTGATAGGATCATTTTCTTTTGCATCCTGCAAAGTTCCAGTGATAACTTCAACCTCTTGCACATTGCCAGGTAAAGGTAACCATCTCGCTGAAGGTGGAGCAGGCGTGCCTTTGTCTTTTAAAACATTTAACTCCTCTCTAAAAAAATGATCAAGCCAAGTATTATTACCCTCAAGACAGGCTTTTTCTTTTGCTTTTATAAACCAGATTTTCTGATCAAGATTTTTAAATTCACGATCATAATAACTACTATGAATGATAACAGGACGCGAAATTTCTTTCGTAGCATGATTCCCTCTTCCTGAAATGGTACAAATGGTAGCAGAATCTTCTAGTAATACACCTAAATCTCTCGCCATCGTGAGTTGAGTGTGTGCTTTCTTGATTGCTTCCTTCGGCGATTTCGCATTTTTTTGTAAAGTGATAAGAATATCTTTTTTTAAAAAGTTAGCAAATTCATCTGCCAAGCGGCATACGTCATCGAAGGACATATTATTATTAATTTTTGTTCTCAGTCTTTCTGCTTCTGCAAATATTGCTTCGCGGTTTGCTGAATGTTTACCAATGAGAAGAAAACCTTTTAGATATCTTAAAGCTTGAATGTGAGGTTCATTTTTTTGAAAAGGCGGTTTGTTAACCGCAACAAACATTTTTTTTAATTCTACTTCTGGTAAATGAAAAGCGACTTTTTCTTCTTGTTCTGGAGGCGCAACCTGTACTGCTCGTGGAAATTGGTCATCTATTATAACTTTATCAAAACCTTCTATACGCAGCTTATATAACTGAATATCAATATCTTGAATACTATCAACTAGATCGCTTCGCGTACTGCGCATAATAACCTCGTCATATTTTACTTATAATGTTAATTATAAGATGATTCTCAGCAAAATCTAGGAACCCCCCAACCCAACTGATTGCCCATTCACCGTCAATTTCCCATCCGACCATTTGATCAATACAACATAACCCGATTTTTCTTCTGTGATATAACCTTGATTTAACAATTCCTTAAATTGATTTTGTAATTGTTCATTTGCACTTTTTTGATATTCATCCGCTTTGCGTAGCAGAAATTGATATGGATTTCTCATTTGTGAATATTGCCAATTCAATAGATAAGAAACTTGCAGAGAAATTTTTCGTGTGAGAAAAAGTTCTTTGATCGTTTGCTCATATTCATCCACAGAAACTAAATCTTTTTGCATCGCTAAAAATGCATCGCCCAATTTTTCTGTCATTGCATTATTTTTAACAAGCATTTTAATCAGCTGCTTATTCTGTTTCGCCGCCACCATCATTTGATCACGCACAGCCAATAACATGGCTCGGTCTGGCTCAGATGCTTGACGAAGTGAGGTTGGCATACCCGATAAAATTTCAATAACTTGATTCATTAATTCTTTAGAAATATGCAACCGCGCTTTTGCATCTGCTGTCATGACTATTTCACGCAAATTATCCGGCGCACTAAAATTTTTTTCTGGCCAAGTGACGTCAGCATTAATTTTTAATTGACCTTTAGGTGCTGTGAGATTAAATTGATCGAGTTTAAAACCTGTACCCGGAATAATGATGTCAGGCAAAAACATCGTGATTTTTTTTCTCAGTTGGCCTTGATATTCTTCCCCATTTTGCATGACCTCTTGATAAGCATTTAACAAATTCTGTATAGCCTTGGCATTCAGCTTATACGCGCTCAATATTAAATGAATGGGACCTATGGTTTGATTATCATAACTAATTTCGGCAATATCCAATTGTCTGTCGCCACTCACGTTACCTGTTTTTTCAGCCGATTGTCCCGACAAATTAAAATTTTTAATCAATAACGATTCACTACTCATTTCTTGAAAAAGAATTTCTGGCATGAGAATGGTATGCGTGCCTAACCACAAACCATATTGATTTAAATATTGATTAAACTGCACGTTTATTTTATCGATTTCCAGTACATCATCAGAATCATGAATTGAAAATTGTGAGAATTTCACATCGCCATTCACACTTTTTTGTTTAGGATGAATCCATACATTAGAAACCACATTATTGAGTTGAAATTGAATGTGACTCACCGGATCAACCAGTTTGAGTCCTGATATCTCAAGATGATTAAAAAAGCTCCCTGCAAATGTCACAAAATCTTCTGCGGATTTCACTGTGGCATGCGACATACCCAACAACAAAAATATCGAAGTTGTATCCGGTTGCATTATTAATTTGCTTTGAATTGCTGCCAAACCAAAAATGCCTGACGCATTTTCCAGAGGAAAATAAATAATGGGTCCATGCTGAACATGCTGATGAACTAAGAACTGATAATGTTTATTCGGATTATTGAGGGTAATATTAAACATTTCTAACAAATTTTGCAGTTGATTATTATCAACTTCAACCGATAATGTAATATCTGAACTCATCCAGCCACGTTGATAATTTACAATTGTGACTTGAATATTTTTTTGTGAATTGTAAAACGCGAGCAAATTACGATAGCTTGCCTGAAAACCAAAACCTGCAGCGAGAGGTCCAAATACCAGAATGAAAAGCACAATCAGTACAATACTCACTATGATTTTACGCATAGAGTTTTTGTCCTTCTAATATCCTCCATGACGTATTGATATTGTGGAAATTTCTATGCTGTTTCTATATATTCTACTATCAATTGTACACTACGTTTGCCTCGAAATTCGTTGACATCCATCCGATAAGCAATGTTGACTAAATTGCAGCGATAATTAGGCCATTGATTTATATCAATATTGAAAGCAATCGCATCAATTGTCTGATTTTCCTTGCTTAAAGTCATTTTAAGATGACGCCCTCCCACCAAGCGTTGTTCTAATAGTTCAAATACCCCATCAAATAAAGGCTCTGGAAACGATTGCCCCCAAGGACCCGCCTCACGTATGACTTCCGCAACATCCAGGGATAATTCATTGGGATGTAATTCACCATCACTCATGACGGAATTTTCTAAATCAACGTGGGCTAATTTTGCTGTGACTGCTGCATTAAAAGCATGGGAAAATTTTTCAAATTCAGCGCGGGGTACAGTTAAACCTGCCGCCATAGCATGGCCGCCGAATTTATAAATCAATTTTGGATGCAAAGTTGCAATATCGGCGAGCACGTCGCGAATATGAATACCCGGAATAGAACGTGCAGAACCTTTTAATTCGGTTGCATTGGATAATGCAAATGCGATAACAGGACGATTTAAACGATCTTTAATTCGTCCTGCTAAAATTCCAATGACACCTTGATGCCAATCATCATCAAATAAACAAACGCCATACGCCGTCGTCTCTTTATTTGCATGAATTTTTTTAAGTGCAAGCAGCGCTTGCTCTTGCATGTCTTGTTCGATGACACGACGTTCTTCATTTAATTGATTTAATACCTGCGCCATTTTGCGCGCTTCATCTAAATCATCACATAACAAACATTCGATGCCCAATGACATATCATCCAAACGTCCCGCCGCATTTAAACGCGGTGCCACAGCAAAACCAAGATCCGATGCCATCATGCGTGCCTGATTTCGCCCGCTGATTTCAAGCATAGCGGTAATGCCTGGAACACAATGGCCTGCGCGAATTCGCCGTAAACCCTGATAGACCATAATGCGATTGTTATGATCCAATGACACAACATCTGCCACTGTGCCGAGCGCAACTAAATCCAATAATTTCGACATATTGGGTTCTGCAATATTCTGTTGCTCGAACCAATGTTGTTCGCTTAAATGACGTCGCAACGCCAACATGACATAAAAAATAACGCCAACACCCGCGGTATTTTTGCTAGCGAATGGGTCGCCTGCTTGATTGGGATTCACAATCGCATCGGCAGGCGGTAAGGTTTCTGCTGGCAAATGATGATCGGTGATCACGACTTTAATACCCGCCTCTTTTGCTGCTTCTACACCCGCATGATTTGAAATTCCATTATCAACCGTCACAATAACATCGGGATTAAATTCTTTTGCAACGTGAACTAACTCCGGCGTTAAACCATAGCCGAACGCAAATCGATTAGGCACAAGATACTGCACATCACGTACACCAAAACTTTTTAAAGCTCGAATTGCAACGACACTACTGGTTGCACCATCTGCATCAAAATCGCCAATCACTAATAAGCGTTGTTGTTTGATCACTGCTTCTGCAAGTATTTGCACGGCTTTATCCATGCCTAATAAATCATGGTAAGGCAACAAGTGTTCCAAACTTCGTTCGAGCTCCAAAACAGAAGTGATACCGCGCGCACGATAAATACGCTGCAATAGCGGGTGAAGGTCGTGGTTAATCGGATCAAAAGATATAGCGCGGCGTTTTATTATTTTTTTGGTCATGGGTCCTTCCTGTTTTATTTTTTATTGTGATATAAAAACCGGTGGATTACGGCAAAAAACGCCTAATCCACCCTACCACCTAATTTCAAAATCTTTCTGTTATACCGATTCGCCGCCGCCACCCCCCAAATACACGACAAAAGCCAAAGCACAATAATAGGGCCAATTAATTTTGCTCTCAAAACTAAAATACCCAGGATAATCATGACAACGCCACCGGTCAGTGATGAATACAAGACGCCGACAGGTCCCAAAATAGCACAGAATATTAAAGCCACTGCGATACTTTTAAAAGGTAAAAATTTATATTGCATTTGAGTCAGTTCATTCATGCTAATACATACTCCGGATCAGGTTGATTAGGTAAGTCAAATTCACAGCGCATAAATTGCGTGATATTTTGTATGGCTTGTTGCATACGTGGTTCAGGTTCCACTAAACCAATACGCACATATTCATTTCCATATTCACCAAATCCAATCCCTGGCGATACAACAATGTTTGCTTCATTTAATAATAATTTAGCAAATTCCAATGATCCAACATGCCGAAAAGGTTCAGGAATTTTGGCCCAAATAAACATCGTTGCTTTAGGAATTTCAACTTCCCAGCCCGCGCTTTTTAAGCCTGCACACATCACATCTCGGCGTTTCTGATACCGATTACAAATTTCCGTCACACAATCCTGTGGACCGTCTAGCGCTGCAATCGCAGCCATCTGAATGGGGGCAAATGAACCATAATCGATATAAGATTTAATACGCGTTAACGCTTGCAATAATGTTTTATTCCCACACATAAAACCAACGCGCCAGCCCGCCATGTTATAAGATTTCGATAACGTATAAGCTTCTACTGCAACGTCTTTTGCACCTGGCACTTGTAAAAGCGAAGGCGCGCGATAACCATCAAATACTAAATCAGCATAAGCTAAATCATTGACGACCCAAATTTGATGTTCTTTTGCAATTGCAATGATTCTTGCAAAGAAATCGAGATCGATGCACTGCGTCGTTGGATTCGCCGGAAAATTTAATAATAACATTTTAGGCTTGGGCCATGATTCTTGAATCGTACTTTCAAGCGTTGCAAGAAAATCAATTTCGGGTAACAGTGGAATATAACGCACATTAGCATCAGCAATAATAAAACCAAACTGATGGACGGGATAACAAGGATTCGGAACAAGCACGGTATCCTCAGATCCGACCGTGGCAAGCGCCAGATGCGCCAAACCTTCTTTTGACCCAATGGTTACAATCGCTTCTGTTTCAGGATCGAGATCAACATTAAAACGTCGTCCATACCAATTAGCAATGGATTTACGTAACTCAATAATTCCCTTGGAAGGCGCATAACGATGCGCTCCAGGGCTTAAAACGGCTTCACGCAATGCTTCTACAATATGCGGTGGCGTCGGTTGATCAGGATTACCGATCCCAAAATCCAGTACATCATGACCCGCCGCCACCTTTTCAAGCTTCAATTGCTCCATAAGACTGAAGACATACGGTGGTAAGCGATTAATACGGGGAAATTGATCCATAAACTGCCCATGTTGAAAGTTACTAACATAACACGACTGTATCAATGTAGTACAGATATCTGTTGAGGTTTATCTAGTACCATTTCAGCGTGACTGGTATTATATAAAAAAAATTTTACAATGAGGATTGTTATGTTATCGGATCATTCAACTTCCCCCCATAAATTAATAAATAAACGCGAACACTTTGAAATATTAAAATTCCTATTACGACAAAATGACTCAGAATATGCGAATATGAAAGATGAAGCAGGTTATTCTTTGTTGCATCGCGCTGTTCAAATGGGTCATCTTGAATTCGTTTTAGAAATTATTTATGCCGGTGGCAGAATCAATGAGTTTACTCAACAAAAAGAAACTCCTTTATGGCTGGCAATAAAACACGGACATTATTTGATTGCAGAAGTTTTACTTGCAGCGGGTGCAAATAAAAATGCTGCAGCGCGAACAGGGTTTCCTGAACATCACACGCGATTAGAATTAGAAAATATGCGTTTGAAACCGGAGATCGTCACTGCGCTTTTGTTTTGGGAAATTTGTTACTCCAGCAAAAAGCGCCCTTCATTATTTTATTTGATAAAACAACAATTGTACGACTATTTTGTCGATGCAAATGGAACTATTTCCAAAGAAAAATTATTTTTGGATGCACTTGAGGAAGCTTTATTACAACTCGCTTTATTAGCAAAACAAAAAGGAGCTGATAGTTTTCTCCAAGCGATAAAAGAAGTGTTTGAAGATAAACTCAACAAAGCAGAACCCATTCCAAATGCTATCCATCGTAGTACGGAAAGCTTTGCAGAATTGATTAAAAAATCCTATGAACAAAATGATTTTTTTTCCTTATTTGACTTAAAAGAACAAGGAAATGAAATTCGTATTTTTGCTTTTTTGCTCACAGAAAAAAATTATTCGCTCCTCAATTTTTGGTTGGTCAGTCAAGCAAAAGATTTATATGCATTTGCTCCAGAAATGATTTACAACCCAGATCCTACACAAGACACCTTGATGACAAATTTGATAGATTATTGCCACGGTTCAGTTGGGTTATTAACACATGTCATCAATGATGGAATGCAAGCTGGCACTTTATCTCCCGCAAAGAACATTTTATTTAAAAAATTAAGTCAGGCTGGCAATATGCCGACCGCCTTAGCATTGTTTAAAACTTCTTTTATGAAACAATGTGGTTATGATTTATCTGATGCTGTGATCACGATACAAAATGATGATTTTCATGTGTCAAAGCCACCCCAACAATTACCTGTTGCGCGATTGTTAAATGTATATATCAATGTATTTAATTTAAAAAAAATCCAACCCGAATCGCAACATACAGCGAGGCAAGATATTTTTAAAATAATCGTGGGCTATTTGGATGAAAAGGAACAACAAACACTACTCACTTTTGGTCCACAAATACTGGATGATTTATTTTATCAAGCTGTCTATCAAGTATCTGTTATTCCCAAAAATGAATTATCACGATTTGAAGATCTTGAAAAAGTCATGATTGATTTTTTAAAAGAATTAGATGAAGCCTATAAACTCGGTCACCAAGGCTGGATGAAATGCGTATCGCTATTAGCTTTCATCATCATGTTAAGTTTATTGATCGCAGAAATATATCATTTTGTTATGTTTCCTGATTATAAAAGTTCGTTAAAAGATCTCATGGAAAAGAGAGTTATTCCTCATCCACGAAATTATGTTAATTGTCTTCAAGTTTACGATGATGATACTAGGGATTTTTCTCAAAATGATTACAGATATTGTGATTCTTTGATACGTCAAATGGCAGATTTATTTTTTTTACATGTCCTTACGATTTTCGGCAATATCTTGACAGATCTCAGTGCAATTCCTATTTTTATGAGCATTCACCACTTTTTTTGTAAACTAAAAAAGGGGGAACCAAAAGAAAATTTTGCATGTGAACCTGTTGCTAATTATCCTTTATTGCGTAGTGCAACAGAAGGCATGCAAAGGAAATTTGCAGAAGAAGAAAAAGCGGATCCTCGACTTCCGGGCAGTCATCTCATGCCTGATATTAAGGATGTTGAGACACTGGGAGCCTTGGAAGCTAAAAGAAAATCTGTAGTGGGATATCTTTCCCACATTCAGAGAATACGTACTGATTTGACGGGCGAGCACGATGTTACGCTTGATATCCCCTACCCACTGTCAAGTTCCCCTAATCACAAATGGTATTCGCAAAGCGATTGTAACTCGGATCTCACGATAGCGTTATTAGGTGAGGAGAAAGATGAAATAAAAATGAGTCCTATATCCTTGAAAAAAACATGCTAGGCTTGTTGCAGTTAGTAGGGTGGATTAGATGCGTTTTTTGCATCGTAATCCACCAAGTTTCTAAAATAAATGGAGTGGAAATATGACAGGTCTCTCACTTGATGAAAATCAAGCTCAATATCAAATTAAAGCCTACAAGCCCGGCAATATCAAAATCAATGACACCACTTATTCTGAAAGTCTCATTGTTTCTCCAGAAATATTAATTGATAATTGGCCTCCTCAGCATATTTCCATGTTAACCCGCAAAGACTTAGAGATAATTATTAAGTTGAGTCCGGCTATTTTATTAATTGGCACGGGCAGTACGCTGGAATTTCCGGATTTAGAGGTGTATGGTGATTTGATCAATGAAGGTATTGGCGTAGAAGTCATGGACACCAGCGCTGCCTGTCGCACCTATACTGCATTAACCGCTGAAAATCGCAATGTGGTGGCTGCCCTGATCATTAAATAAGAGTAGGCATAATGAAATTACAGAAATTTACGTTGGTCGCTGCTATTATTTGCGTGCTCGCATCTGCATTTTATATGTATGAATTCACCCTGCAAGTTTCACTGGGCGTAATGACGGATGAGTTGATGCAAGATTTACGCCTAAATGCCGCGAGTCTTGGTTTAGTATCCGCATTTTATTATTACGCCTACACACCGATGCAAATACCGGCCGGTTTTTTACATGACAGGTTTGGGCCGCGACGCGTAATCACAGTCGCAATCTTAACTTGCGCATTAGGTGCATTTTGTTTCAGTTTCAGCACGGGCATCGTTAATGCATCGGCGGGACGTTTTTTAATGGGCATTGGTTCCGCATTTTCATTTAGCGGTGCGCTAATGCTCATTGCACGTTGGTTTCCACCCACTTATTTTGCTGTTCTATCCGGCATTGTGCAATTGATGAGTTCCGTGGGTGCAATTGGTGGTGAATTGCCTTTAGCAATCGCTATTCATCACATGGGTTGGCGTCAAAGCATGGTGTATTTAGCGCTATTTGGTGTGGGATTAGCTATTTTAGTTTGGCTAATCGTACGCGATGCGCCTCCCAATGCAAAACCGCCATTACATGCTATTACACACTCCAACCATTCTGAAATTCCGCATAAATTTAAACTCGTTTTTGGACGTATACCTGCCTGGTGGACTGCTGCTTATTCATTTTTGATTTGGGCCCCTATCGCGGCTTTCGCTGGGTTATGGGGCGTGCCCTTTTTGGTTAGCGCATATCATCTTAGCACCGAAAGTGCCTCGCTTGCTTGCGCCGCTATTTGGATTGGCGTGGGCTTAGGTTCACCTTTAAGCGGTTGGATTTCAGAATATATTCAGCGACGCTGCATTGTGCTTGCAGTCTGTGGGGCACTTGGAATTGCATCTTCATTGACGGTGATTTACTTACCCGTTTCCATGCCCATGCTTTATTTTGCACTTTTTGTCTTTGGACTGGCTGGCGGTGGACAATCGCTCGCATTTTGTGTGGTTCGCGATAACAGTCATCCATCCAGTATTGGTGCCGCGATTGGATTAAATAACATGGCCACAGTGGCAGGCGGCGCAATTATTCAACCGTTAATTGGTTACTTACTTTATTTAAACTGGGATGGCGCATTCACATCGGCTCATTTACCCACTTACAGTCTAGCTGACTATCATTTAGGATTACTGATGATCCCGTTGTGCTACATTCTGGCTACCATTGTGAGTGGTGTTTTTGTGAAAGAAACGTATTGTGCGCAGCAGTTTGCGGTTTAGATGTGGGGCAAATGTCATCCTGAGCGCAGCGAAGGATCGCTAAATTATAATAAGGCGATCCTT
>CAYRUP010000028.1:0-17183 GCA_964427485.1 uncultured Coxiellaceae bacterium
AGCGAAGTATCGCCTTATTATAATTTAGTGATCCTTCGCTGCGCTCAGGATGACATATGGTCCTTAGCTGACGCCTATGCGGCAACGGGAGAAGGGGATGAGGGTACCTATATCGATGGAACATATCCCTTTAAATGCATAACAAAATGTCGCAACGCCTCAACGCCACTTTCTTCCGCTTGTCTGCACCAGTCTTGTAATAGCTTAAGTAGTGTCTTCTCCGCCGCTGTACTTTTCGCCCAAATAGTTTGTAACTGTAAACGGAATTGATACACTAACTTTAATCTTTGATGTTGTTCCAAAACAGTACTTAAACTCTGTTGTTTTTTATCATTAACTAACGATGAATCCCGGATCAATAACGTTTGGGTTTCATTCGAAAGCAATTGGCCAGGTTTTTTACGCTCCTCTTGGAATATCGGTACAATCACTTTTTTTCGATAATCAGCCATCACTTGAAATCGATTCGCGATAATTGCTTTTAATGTGTTTATGTCCACGCACGTTTTTCCAGGCATGAATGTGGCGCGCGGCGGAATATACTTTGGTTTAGCAAGACCAAATAATTGTAACAAGCGAATAACACCCCAACCCAGATCAATCTCCCACCATTTAACGGAAAATTTGGCCGACGTTCCATAGGTATGATGGTTGTTATGCAATTCCTCACCCGCAATAAAAATTCCAATGGGAAAAATATTCCGTGAGGCATCTTTCGATTCAAAATTTCGATAGCCTATGGCATGTCCTACGCCATTGATGACCCCGCCTGCAAAAAAAGGAATCCATGCCATTTGAACAGCCCAAATGGTAATACCGATAAAACCAAATAAAATAAAATTAATGATTAATAATGCAACATTACCCGCCGCACTCTGTTTGCCATAGACATTACGTTCCAACCAATCATCAGGTGTCCCATGACCATAGTGGTCTAAGGTTTCCTGGTTACATTTTTCTTTGCGATATAATTCTGCCCCTTCGAGTAACACTTTTTTAAGACCATGCACTTGTGGACTATGTGGATCATCTACTGTTTCAACTTTGGCATGATGCTTTCTATGAATAGCAGCCCATTCTTTCGTAATCTGTCCTGTTGTCAGCCACAACCAGAAGCGAAAAAAATGACTGACAATCGGATGCAAATCAACAGACCGATGCGCCTGATGCCGATGTAAAAAAATCGTGACTCCTAAGAACGTGATTTGCGTCAACACCAATGTAACAACGATATAACCCCACCATGGTAATTGTAAAAGTCCAAACATACTAACCTCATTAATTAATAAAAAAATTTTCGAAATCAGGCTAGCATACGATTAACAAATGATGAGGGAAATTTATCCAATAAATGGCTTGACGCGATTTATTTTCTACGCATATTCGACTTTTCGCTTAAAAAAGACTTTTTTTGCAAAATAAAAAAATTATTTTGTCAACAAAGAAGATGAAAATTAAATAATAAAAGTTCTTGACGTCATTAATACCAAGTTGCAATCCTATTTTTCACCTCGTATGATGTGTTCCAGATTTTTGTTTCAATCAACATAAAGGATTATGCATTGCAATTAAAACATAAAATTTATTTCTTCTTATTTCTCGGAACGCTAACATCATGTGTATCTGCAAATGGTATTAATTTTCATTTAGCAAGCGGCGTAGGCTGGAGTCAGTTCGATAATACCGACGCTATTTACTTAAATTCATTTGTGAAAAATTCGTATCAAACGGACAGTCAGACATCCGCACCTTTTTTAAATATTGGCATAGGCTATCGTTGGGACTCTCTTTGCCAAAAAATACCTGAGCTTGCATTCCAATTGGGTGTGATCGGTTTTTATTATCAAGCCGGTTTATCAGGAACGAATTATCCATTTGTAAACGTTGGGCAATTTGACACATTAACGTATGATGCTACCTTGCAAACGAATGCTATTTTTATAGAACCAAAAATAATCAATACGCAGCATGAGTGGCAACCCTATGTATTGGCCGGTATAGGAATAGCCTGGAATCGGGCAATGAACTATAACGAATTTCCAACCAATCCGGCACTTTCAGCAGCACCCATGCCCTTACCATTTGGTGATAAAACCACAAGACAAACCGCTTATGAAATTGGCATCGGCATACAAAAAATTATCATGAAAACGGGCACAGGTCATCCTCTGTTATTTTTTGCCGATTATCGTTATATGAATTTAGGAAAATTACAATTCGCGACCAGTCCGCTACAAACAACCTCCAGAGGTCCGGATTTAGGGGAAGTTCAAACTCAATTAGTGAGTATCGGTTTGGAATTGCAATTCTAAGGATTAGGCAAATGATGAGACACCCATTTTTTGTGTTCGTGATGTTATGTATCGTAACGAATGTGAGTGTGGCAGCAGCGATTTTTACAATTTCACCTTCATTGACTGCAACGACTTTGCGTTCTGATAGTAGTACGATTATTCCTTACACAGTGACGAATAGCACAAATAGTGTTTTAAGTGGTATTACGATTAATCCAAACTTTAGTACAGGTGCGCATTTAAGTATGAATAACAATACGTGCAGCACGTTGGCTCCTCGAGCAAGCTGTTCTTTTAATTTAGTTATGGCGGGTCAAAATCAGCCGGTTAATTTTGTGGTTTCCCCTGAAGTGTGTGCTTTCAATCGCACGGCATGTTCTCAACCCATTGTCAGTAACCGTATCAATGTCGCTGTGGATTTAATTAATCATCCTACTCGCGCATTTGTTGGTTTGAATTTTTCTGTTTATCCCATTACTCTAGTCCCAAATAATGTGGGTGTATTCGGTGCGGTTATTTATGGATTTAGTTTAAATGAACCTGCGGGTATTGCAGTGAATACAGCAGGAACGCTTGCCTATGTGACCAATACCGGGACAAATCAAATTTATGTGATCAATACCAGCAGCAATCACATTTTCCAAGTTTTTAATGTGGGCACCGTGCCCGCTGCTGTTGCAGTCAGTCCGAATGGACTTTTATTATATGTTGCAAATTATAATGATGGTCAATCCAATGGGACTCTTTCGGTGTTGAATGCAATCAGTGGAGCATTACTTGCAACCATTCCAGTGGGTAATGGACCTTGGGGTGTTGCAGTCTCGCCAGATGGTAATAAAGTGTATGTCACCAATAGTGCTGATAGTTCTGTGACAGTGATTAATGCGATTACCAATACAGTGATGACATCCATTAATGTAGGCACTACACCGCTCGGTATTGCAGCGACGCCGGATGGCACCAAAGTTTATGTCGTCAACACAGGCAGTAATACCGTATCAGTCATTAATACGAGCAACAATCAAGTGATTGCGACGGTCAATGTTGGCAATCTACCTAAAGGTATCGCGGTAAATCCGACGAGTACCCAAGCTTATGTCGCAAATTGGCAAGATGGTACGGTTGATATCATTAACACTGCAACGAATCAAATTACTATTCCTCCTATCAATGTGTCCGGAGGTCCATTAGGATTAGCGGTAAGTCCTGATGGCACGCAACTTTATGCGACACTGGATCAAGCCAATGCAGTGGCAGTGATTAACTTGACAACTTATGGTGTCGGATATGTTTTTACGCCTGCACCGGAATTGACGATGGGTAATTTCATTGGTTGATTTGGCGGTGTTGCAGATTTTCTGCACCCTCATCCCCAGCCCTTCTCCCGTAAACGGGAGAAGGGAGTATACACTTTTAGCTCCCTTCTCCCGCTTGCGGGAGAAGGGCAGGGGATGAGGGTAAAACCAGGGGATGAAGGTAAAAAACAAAATGAATAATCCAACCACTAATCTAACACCCAAAAAAATCCAATGGATCGTATGGTCACTACTTTCCCTCATGCCAATCATTGGCATGGCGGTCGATTTAATCTCGCCTTCCTTACCCGCCATAGCGCATGGCTTACAAGCGCAAGCCTATACCGCTAAAAGTGCGATCTCAATTTATCTCTTAGGTTATGCATTAGGTAATTTTATCACTGGATTTTTAGCCGATGCATTAGGTCGACAAAAATTACTACGTCTGAGTTTATTGGCATTTTTTATTGTTAGTATCATGCCAGTCATATTTCCTAACATCGAAGTCTTATTATTATCCCGCTTATTACAAGGTTTAACACTGGGTGCTGTAGCAGTGCTTAACAAAACAATTTTTTCAGATATTTTACCGCCTGAAAAAATAATTCGTTTAGGCGTTCTCATCGGAACAATGTGGGGAATCGGGCCGATCATTGGACCCATTATTGGCGGTTATCTGCAATTTTATTTTGGTTGGCAAGCCGGATTTTATTTCTTTTCCGTGCTTGGTTTAATTAGCTTTATTGCGATTTTTTTCATTATTCCAGAAACACACGCTAATCAACATCCTCTGAATTTCACAACCATTAAAAATAATATTATCGAAGTCATGCAACATCGTATCTTCATGTCACTGGTTATTTTAATGGGATGTGCTTATTCATTAATTATTATTTTTAACACGATGGGACCTTTCTTAATTCAAAATACGCTGCATTATTCTCCGGTTTTTTTCGGACACATCGCATTTTGGATGGGAACACTATTTCTTTTGGCTACGCTCTATTGTCGATATTTACTTAAAATATACACCGTTGAAAAAATATATTTTGTCACGCTGAATGTGTTTTTTTTCATTGCAATACTGTCACTGATCGGCAGTTATTTTTTTGATAAGAGTCTTACCTTGTTGGTTGCAACCAGTGCATGCATGTATTTTGCATGCGGTTTTATTTTCCCCATGTCAATGGGAAAAGGTGTTTCACTTTTTCGGCATATTTCCGGCGCGGCCAGTGCGATCATGTATTTAATTAACATGCTCATCACGAGTTTTGCGTCTTTTGTTGCGGGTTTTATCCATACGCAAAACATTATTCCCATGTTGTGGCTCTATACCGCTTTATTATTTATTTGTTTTTTAATTTACTGGAAAGTAATTAATGCAAGACGACCCCAGCAGGACCATTAAATCCCGTACCAAGCGATGGCAAGCAACTCGATAAACTTCCTGTCACTAAACTCACTTGACACACAAAAACTGCATTGAGTAATTGATTGGGAACATAAGCCATTGTTCCCAGATTATTAAATCCAATATTGCCGGTCCCATTAAATTGTCCACTGGTCACAGCACAACTATCCAATAAACCAGTACCATCTTGTCTTATATTACAAACGACGACATTATTACTTACCGCGTTGGCAATATAAGCAAATTGTGCGACTGGGCTTAATGTAATACCTTCTGGTCCATTGAAAAGACTGCCTGAAGCGGCATTACAGGAACTGACTGATTGATCTGAAACATTGCATACGGATGTCGTGTTATTCGTTCGATTTACCACATACGCTAACGTTCCCGCAGAATTAATCGCCATGTCGCCTGCAGAACTAAAAGTAACACTGATATTATTAACACAAGAACTTAACGCACCTGTGGTCGGGTTAACTAAACAAGCGGATACACTGGAAGGCACACCGAAATTTGAAGTGTAGAGTATGGTTCCCGCAGGATTAAATGCAATGGCATCCGGTAAATTAAAACCTGTGCCGCCGGAATCACCGCAATTACTCAATGCACCGGTCGCGCTATTAACTTGACATACAGAAATTGAATTACCGACTGGATTTGCACTATAGAAAAAAGTGCCCGCGGGATTAAATCCAATACCTTCCACACCACTTAAGCCAGTCGCCGTGACTGCACACTGACTTAAAAAACCTGTAGATGGATTGACTTGGCAAAATGAAACGGTGTTATCAAATTGATTGGCGATATAAGCATGTTGGCCTGGACTTGTTACTGAAATCGCTAAGGTATTTCCAGTGCTCGGTTGTGAACATAAAAACGGATCCGGACTTGGGTCATTGGGCCCTTTCGTTTTGCAGACCACTGGGCCGCCCATGATACCCGTTGCAGGAACCTGACTGCCATTTACAACTAACGATAGGGTACAAGATTGTCCCGATGCGAGCGTAAATGGACGCGGACAAATACCACTGCCAGTCACTGTTTGGCTAACAGCAGTAATGGGAACCGTCGTTAGAGTACGCGTGATGGAAGTTTGATTTGTCACTTGATAATTTATTGTTTCTGTAAAATTGCTTGGTAACAAAAATGTGGTAATCGAGCCTGCAGTCGGAATAATACTAAATTTGGGTTGCGCGGCAAACAGCGGGGAAAAAATGAATATGAGCATGCAAGTCATTAAAATTTTTTTCATGTCTCATCCTTTAAATATAAAACAATGATAATTGAATTTGATGCGCATAAAGATGGTTGAGTGATAATCCATGCCCCATTGTTTGGCCTGTGGCGCGAGCTAAATTGGTATTTCCCCAATCAGCAAATTCGTAACCGATTGCTGCTGCTAAATTGGAATTGAATGATCTTTGCAAACCAATACCCAATGTGTAAACAAATGCCGTTGTGGTTTTTGATCCAAACGGTGGTGCTGCCACTTCTTCGCTAATTTTGGGTGTAATCGTAAAATCATAAGCGCGATTATAACCAAGCCCAACGCTTCCACTGATGTAGGGTTCGAAAAAAAAGCCACAATTTCCGATGAGTCTGCCTTGAATTGCAACATGCGTATGTTGAACTTTATAGCTGTAAGTGAAATTATTAAAATTGGGATCGGCATCTTCCCAAATATCGCCTTGCAGTTTTGCTTGACCAGCACCCGCAATCACAATACCCAACTGCCCTAGTAAAGGTTGTTTGAGTAGATGAGTCACCCATAATTTCTGCCATCCCAGAAAAAGCGCAACACTCGGAAAATAATTATGCGTGTTATCCGCAGTATAGGTTTTTCTAATATCCGATTGTAAATTGAGAGTTTGTGTCTCATTACCTGATACCCAAGTGGGTCCGGCACTGATGCCAATCAAAAAATGATTATCAAGAATACCCTCTGCCATCAAATTGGTTGAGAACAGAAGGCAGAGTAAAATAAGAGTGCTGCGCATGTGCTCGTATTCTCCTTTAGCCAAGGCCTATTTTGATATTCAGAAAAAGTCCGCTAAAGCCAAATGGATGACTGGTTGCATTCGTCGATACAATAGCCATGGTTCCAGTTGAAAATTCAGGCGTGACGAAAACAGTTCCGGGTTGAACTAAGGTATTTGGAGCTATCATGGAAATCGCATTAAAATAATTTGCCAATCGATACCCTAACTCAACTGACAAATTGGGCAAGGTCGGTCCTTTATAATTATAAAATATTCCAAGTTTTCCATCGGCACCGACAACAACTTGTGTCGCATTGGGAGAAGTAATTTCTTGATGACTGACACCTATTCCAACTGACGTTAAACGTTGCGAAGTCGAAGTAAAATTATCTTGTGTTTGAACTGTTCCAGCCGTAAGCGATCCTAAAAATTCCGCAAACACACCAAAACCCGAGTCTGACGTATAACGAATATTTAAACCTAAATCGGGACCTACACCTAAATATTTCGATACATTTTCTGTTTCAAAAGAAAATGAAGGATCAGGTGGAAGCGGATAACTATAAGCGGTCGCCGGACTGCCAGCGTAATCACTAAATGTGGTGGTGATATATTGTTTCAAATTTAATATATTGAGTCCGCCAAAAAATCGGGTTTGCACATGTGAATCTGGCTCAAACAATTCACTTATATTTAATAAAATACTATCAAATTTAAAATTGACTTCGCTTGCCACACGTTTTATTCCAAACACAGGTGGACTCATTTCATAAGGCGGACCTACAAACTGAACGGTCTCTAAATCGGTACTGGTGGAGGCTTGTTTGAAAGAGGAATCATTGGAATTTAAGTGAACCCACTCAATTGCTGTGCTATAGAAAGTGTGTGGAATCGCGTAATTAAATCCTACATCAAACGCAGAATGAAAATCCGGATTAATTTGCAGATAATGCCAACTTTGATAATAAGGTTGCGTACCTGAAACAAACGTCGCATATTTTAAATTGTTACTGGAGGGTTTAATATATAAATAAGCGATGTTAAAAAAAGATTTGTTGTTATTATCAAATGGTTCATCTTTGAATATATTGTTAGGTGAGGTAGGTGGATTCTTTAGATTTACCGCTGTTTTTGCATCACCCATCATTGAATAAGCTAACAGTACACTTGCTAAATTGATACTTAAAAAAAGCCGTCGTGACATAATCGATTCATCCCTTTTCTAAAACTTCCATAATGCGCAGAGTAATTTAACAGACTATTTTAATGATGGAAATGAATTTTAGTATTTGGTGATGAATGCGCCGGAGGCGTCCCTACAATTGTTCAAATAAATCAAACAATTTCAGGTTATTTTAAGAAAATAATTATATAATCCGCATACAAATAAACAGTTAAAAACTGTAACTAGTTGATAAAACATACAAAACGAGGAATCAAGTGGAATCTTCACGTCTGTCTAAACAGCAAGCGCATAGCTTGTTGGTTGAAAAAATTTACGATCAATTCCGCACCCAAGGTGAAGATATTGATGGTAACCCAATGTGTATTTATGTTGTCACAGCGGACCATGCTGGATATGGCGACTTAATGTTTGGGTTAAAAACCAGTAAGTTGTTAAACACATATTTTCCTAAAGCACGCATTATTATGGTAACAAACCCACCTTCTGCGTGTGATATTATGACAGTGAATGAAGAACCGAAAGTACAAACCATAAAATCTTTATCATTAAAATCAATAGAAGCATATCTCATCTACAATGATCAATTATTCTATGTAAATACAAATACTTCTGAATGCATAGAAATAAATCTGGGCGATGACAAGGCGCAAAAACTACCGCGTCTTCAAGAGCAACTGAAACCAGGTTATATAGCCAAAACTTTGTCGGAGCAAGAATTAACAACATTTACAAATATTACTGGATACTTTCGCCCAAAAGTAAGAGGAATTGAAGCAATTAAACTACTGAAAGGTGATAAAGAGTATGATGTAGAGGTTATATCAACAGAAGAGTTTATCAAACGTATAGCTTATCATTCATCAGAAGAGCCATCCAAAAAATCTTTTTCTACATTTGTTGATATTGATTGTGATGATGAGATTGAAGAAAAAATTACATTATTACCGTTTCCAAGTTTAGTCATTGAAGCCCCCGTTTTTAGTTTAATAAAAGACCGCGGTATTTTGTCTCTATTATCTGAGCGTGCAAAAAAAGAAAGGAGAGGAATGCCTCCATTTTTAATGATGTCAGAATATAGTGCTAATAAAAATGTATGCCTTACTACCCTTTCCGCTACTCAACAAAGTCATGATCCAACATATGCTTGTATATCAAAATTAAGTGCAATTGATACAGGCTTCTTACCAGGAGAATCAGGCATTCTTTTGGAGCCAGCGGCATCTACAGAAAGAGAAAATAACGTATTATCTGCTGATTTAACCCAAGCAATTTTTCAAAACCCTGCAGAATGTAAAAATGATTTGGGCATTATATACACGCGTCATTTTCATAAAGAAAATTTAGAATTTTTTGCTGAATTCCATAGAAATTCTGGAGTAAATGTTGATATGGTTTTATTAGGAAATGAACATGCAAAATGTAATGACATTTCTGAATATCACGATAGATTAATGATTAATGGCTTTAAAATTCTTATACTGCATGATTTAGCCACGCATAAGAAAATTGTTTATGATTTATCTGCTAACACTGTTTTAAATAGATGTCCTGATAATGGCGGACGTGTTTTTCGAATTCTTCACAAAAAATCTATTCCTCATCAAGATTTTTTGGCGCTTAATCAGCTAGCTGGACGATTTCGTTGTGTGACAGGGGACCAATCATTTGGTGAAGTTTTTTCAAATTCAGATACTATTGTTGCGTATGAATCGCTCAAACACAAATGGAATCTCATTAGCGGATTAAGAATATTAGCAGAAAAATTTGAAAAGGATTATAAAGGAATATATCGAGCAGTACAGTTATTAACTTGGGGTGCAGAAGGCAGTGAGAAGGAGAAATTAACCACAATACAAATAGATATGTTAGGCGAATTAATACGGTCTCCTGTTATTATTAATGGTCTAAAACAACTATCAAATTATATACGTCAACATTGTGATCTATCTCATGTAATCGTATTGAGAGTCAATTATTTATTAATTCATAATGCTTGTTCGAACTCCCGGAAAAACTTTGAAGATAAAGAACATAATATATTTTTATCAATGGATAGAAATAATCAGGGCAGTGCCATTGCAGAGCTTACTCAATTGATCGCTCAATGGAACATGCTTAGTTTACATGACTATGTAACTCCTTATAAAAATAACTGCTTACATGAAGCTATACTCGATAGAAATAGAAATGATGCTGTTTATTTTTTACGAAACGGCGATCACCCTGATGGTTGTGAAGATTCAAATAACAGGTTTGGTGATACGCCATTAATTTTAGCTATAAATAAAAATTGCTTTTCTATTGTTAAGTTGCTTTTAATTAATGGCGCTAATCCTAATAAACCTTTCAAGGGTAAATATCCGTTGGAAATAGCTGATGAATTAGGTAATAAAGATATTATTCAACTTATTGAAAGTACCAACCCCGAGTTACGCAAACATTTTGGTGTTAAGCCCATACTCTTAAAACGTGATTCAGTATCAAGTTCTATTATATCTTGCGTAGATGATGAGCCATTTTCTCCAATGTCAATCAGTGCAGCAACACCACGTAAATTGGAGACTACCAATACAAAATTTTCTTCAAGATCTTCAATGAGCGGGACTGATACGCCTTCTCACATGTCTCATGATTCGCAATCAGAATGGGAATGCGTTGATTCGCCTACTGAGTTAGCTCGTGGTGCTTCGCAGTCAGAAGTAAAAATGCATATTGATTCACCTTCTCAAATGTCTTGTACTTCGGAGCAAAGTCCGGCATCACCTATGACTGGAGCTCAATCCAGCAGCCGAAATCGTTATCGATTTGCCTATGCTCGAAAAGCATTGAAAATCGGTCCACTTTCACAGCCTGAGACTCCAACTTCTCAACGAGAGAAACTTAAACCACATAAAATTATTACAAACTATTTTACCTAGCTCGATTTCATAGTGTATTGGGCACGGCATGCCGTGCCCTAAACGTATTAATTCACAAGGCCTTTCACAATCAACCCAAGCGAAAAAATGATTAACCCGCTTAAGAAAATTTTACCACCCGGCACCACAAAATCCTGGGTAATTTCACGATGATAGCGTCCTGCCCAAGCCATGCATGCGGGAAGTAATATTAATAAAACAGTACTGTAAATTCCGGCATAGCCGAGTGCTTTTATAAACGCATTGGGAAGTAAAATCGCAATGGCTAACGCTGGAATAAACGTAATGCCATTTACAATTAAATTTCCAATCCCTTTTTTCTCTAATTTTAAGCCATCCGCAAAAAAATCAGTTAAACATAATGCAACACCCAAAAAGGAAGTCAATACACAAATCGATGTAAATAACTTAACAACAAAGGTAACTGAATTTTTTCCAACTGAGGTACTGAGTATAGTGACTAAATCACTGGTTGGATTCGCTGAATTGACGATCGATATGAGACTATTGTCACCGATCAGAGGAATAATTCCCATAATCGCAGCGTCCCAAATTATATAGCAAACCAACGGAATTAAACTTCCAATCACAATCGCGGTTTTCAGTTTTTTAATGTCGCCATTAAAATAGTTGCGCAAACTCGGAATGAGCGTAGCCCAGCCAAATGCAGCGGTTGTAACCGTGATAGCGGAGGCGGAAGTGATATAATGTAAGTTGCCGTTAGCGAGCTTATCAGGCGAAACAAAAAACATCAGCAAAATAGCTAATAAGAAAAATGCACTAAACTTCATTAACATGAGACCACGATTCACATGATCTACCGAGCGAATTCCAAAATAGACAACTGCGCCAAAGAGTAGGGTAAAAATCATCGCTGCTAACGATGCTGGCACATGAATTCCCGCTGTCATGAGTAAGCTGCGAAATAAATCGCTACCACCGGCGATATAGGCGCATAACAACGAATATAACAGTAATAAATAAGTCAGCCATGCAATGATTTGCCCAATCGGACCCATGGTGGTTTTTGCCATGGAAATGAGATTCGTATTTTGCGGCAACCATAAATTGACTTCCAATATTAAAAATGCCCCTGAAATCATAACAAACCAGCAGACAAATAAAAGGATGATCGATCCAATGAAACCTAACTGCGCTGCCGCAATGGGCAATCCTAATATTCCTGCCCCTATAGACGTACCTACAATCAATAATATGCTTCCTACTAATTTGGAATTCATAGTCATTCTCGCTTTTTAGCTAGTTAAAAAATTTTATAAATGGAAAAGGCTAGATTTTAAAAAAGTGAGTTATTGGCCTTGGGGCCAATAAGAATAAAAGAAATAAGCACGATAAGTCTCAACAATTGCGGCAGGCGCATTGTTTGATGTTACTAGCAAATTGTCGAGATGATTGGTCAGCATAGTAAAGTTAGTTTTGCTTAAAAAAGTAGCTGTGTCAAATGTTTTTCTTGACTTTGAATTAAATGACCTGGCGATAACAAAAATTTTGTTTTAGACTATAAGAGTCACCATTTGGGAGGTCACCATGTTACTTCGTCAAATCGGATTTGCCCTGGCTTTTCTTCTTTTTTTAACTCCTGTATATGCTTACGAATGTCCATCTGCTGATCACATTGGCAGCATATCGGGTTGGCTTAAAACGGTTTATTATACTGATTCAGGAAAAAATTTATCATTTCTGAAAAAACGTGTTGAAAATACTGATCGCGGTAGAGAGCTCATCTGTGTTTACAGTTACTTCAATCCAGATAATAACAGAATGATGCCGCCTGCAATGGTATTAAGAAGTGTCATAAATTAGTTTTATCTTCAGCATCGACAAACGTGCCATCGCGGATTTTTAGCGGTGCTTTTCCCTCATACCCGGCTTTTCCCCCCATTCTGTTCGATGGGGGCTTTTTTTCTTCTCATCGAACTGTAACAGAAGAAGCTATAAAAATTTCTGTATAAATGTTATTCTAAAATGATAGTAATGAGGGAATGTATGAGCCATAAAATTTTTGTCAATCGTATTTTAAACATGAAAAAAATTAAATACATTGGTGTGGACATGGATCATACGTTAATACGCTATAACATCCAAAAATTTGAAACACTCGTATATAATAGGGTGATAGAAAAATTGATTAAAGATAAGAATTATCCTGTTGAATTAAGAAATCTTCAGTTTAATTTTAGGGATTCGATTCGTGGTTTAATTATCGATAGTAAAAATGGCAACATATTAAAACTCAGCCGTTATGCTGCGATCAGAAAAAGTTATCACGGTACGCAAGAAATTAGTTTTTCAAATCAAAAAAAAATCTATCGCAGTGTTTATGTTGATTTGAAAGATCCAAATTACATTGCCATTGATACTTCTTTTTCTATCGCATTCTGTGTGTTGTATAGCCAACTTATTGATCTCAAAGATCAACAAATTCATAATTTGCCTTCTTATCATATTATTGCGACAGATGTGTTACGTGCTGTGGATGAAGTTCACGCGGATGGAAAATTAAAAACGACTATTGCAGAACATCTCGATGAGTATGTTTTACAGGAAAAAGAAGTTGTCGAGGGAATGCAGCATTATCTCCAATATGGAAAAAAATTTTTTCTGCTGACTAATTCGCAATATAATTATACCAATCTTTTATTAAAATATGCCATGAACCCATTTTTAAAAAATGGGGAAAGTTGGCAGAATTTATTTGAGTTTGTGATTACCCAAGCGAATAAACCACGATTTTTTTATGACAATTTACAATTTCTAGCAATTAACCCGGAGGATGGCACCATGCATAATACTTCCGGCACGATTACACCAGGAATCTATCAAGGCGGCAATGCGCGGAAATTTACTGATGATTTAAATATTAATGGCGATGAAATTTTATATATTGGCGATCATATTTATGGTGACATTCTAAGATTGAAAAAAGATTGTAACTGGCGCACTGCTTTGGTAGTGGAAGAATTAGGTGAAGAGATCGCATCACAAAAAAAAGCGTTACCTATCGAAGAAAAAATTAATGACGCAATGCAGATGAAAAAAGAATTGGAAAAAAAACACGTGTATCTTTATACAAAAAGCATTGATGAAGAATCCAAGGAATATGCTGAAGAACTTATAGAAATCCAACAAAAAATTGTAAATCTGGATAAGGAAATCACACGATTATTACAAAAAGAAAAAAACATTTATAACCCTCACTGGGGACGTGTATTTCGTGCTGGCGCCGAAGAAACATATTTTGCTTACCAAGTAGATCGTTTTGCTTGCATCTATATGGAAAAATTTTCAGATTTACTCGAACAATCTCCTCTCACTTATTTTCGAGCAAACCGACGATTATTGCCGCATGATATATAGAAATCTACCATGCCGGATTATGCTTGCCTGCATGACGAGCTCTAATACTTGCAGCAGCCTTCTGTCTGCTGCTTGAATGAGCGATGACTTTCCATTTTCCTTTTTCATTTTTCAAAATGGGCCACCCTTTTGTTTTAGTCCTTCTTCCAATTTTATATGGCATAAATTCTCCATTGGATATTGATTCTGAGTAATATTTATCATATAACTTAAAATCATTTTAATGGATAGTCAATAAGACGCGACAAATAACGGAGATATTCTTTCATGAAACAGCATAAAGACCAATCCACGGATGTTTTAATGAATCACATCAAGAAAAAATATAAAGATAGGCACATCATTAATTTATTTTTTAATGTTTTTGCTAAAAAAGCGTCAGATCTGGTTGGTAATGCTTTATCTTTTATATTTGCATTGTTAGTAATCATTATATGGGGTATTTCAGGTCATTATTTTCATTATTCAGATACATGGCAATTAGTGATTAATACTAGCACCACCATTATTACATTTATTATTGTTTTTTTAATTCAACACACCCAAAACCGTGATACAGAAATATTAAATTTAAAGATTGACGAATTAATAAGATCACATAAAGGTGCTAAAAATTCGATTATTGATTTGGAAGAGCTATCTGATGTTGAATTAAAACAATTGGAAATAGAATATAAAAAATTACAAAGCAAAAGAACAGGTGAATAAATTGAATTATTTAAGAGCTTGTTTAAGATCTTTTTGTCTATTCCAATAAGTGCATCACAAGTGACACAATAAACAAAATAATGAAAATTATAAAAGTAATTCTCGCGATTTCAGCAGCTGCAATGGCGATGCCCGTAAAGCCCAATACACCAGCAATAATAGAAATGACCAGAAATGTTAAAACCCAAGTTAACATCGTGAGCGTTGCTCCAGAGATGTATAAAATAAACGAAGCAACAAACAAGATTAAGAAAATAATAAAAATAACTTTAGCAATTTCAGCAGCTGCAATGGCAATGCCTGTAAACCCTAATACTGCGGCAATGATAGCAATCAGAAGAAATGTCAAAACCCATCCTAACATAGCTATTCTCCTTATTTGTTAATCTAAATATGTGTAGAATATAATTAATCCGAAAAATAGGACTAATTTCATGTGGCAAGCTCCTGTTCATTTGGTGATGCTTAACCTTTATAGTAATTTTTTCTGTTTTCGGCCTGACAATGCGTTCAAAAGTCTTCTGTATTTCTGCAAGATTAGAAATAATCCATTCGCCATGACAAGTTAACTCTCCTGTTTCTGAATTAAATGCTATAAAATTGTGTTTAGTCATGGGTGTCTCATCATAGAGATATCTCTTTGAAATTAACTCGCTTATTTTTCAGTTTATCTCATTAGGCGCATATATGCTGTCACTCGGAATTACTATATCTATTAGGGGTAAATACTTAATTGAATGTCTCTTGTACTTATAATGGTAATATCTGACTTCAAAGCAGCAGATAAATTTAACATAACCATAATTAAACCTAGAGATTTTTTAACTCTAATAGGAGAGTTACCATGAGTGCATTGAGCTTAAGATTACCAGAATCGCTGCATAACGCTGCCAAAGTATTGGCGAAGAAAGAACATATCTCGATTAATCAGCTAATCATGTTAGCTTTAGCAGAAAAAATAGCTGCATTGGAAACAGCTGATTACTTGGGTGGACGTGCTAAAAAAGGAAATCGAGCGAAATATTTAGCTGTTCTCAATAAAGCGCCGAATATCAAACCAGATAAAGATGATAAATTATGATTTTATTCATTCACATTACGCAGTGCTCCCCGCCCGCGCGTCCAAGAAATAAAGGCGCTGGATCCTGTGCTAGAAGCGTGCACAGGACGACGTGGGCAGGGAACACTGCGTACGTGAGTTCTTCAGTAAAGGCTTGTCGGACAAGTAATGGACTTGCCATATTTGTAGTTTTTAAGTCATGTTCCCGAGATTCACATTGTCTTATTTTTTAGAAAAATATTGATTTAATCCAAGTACCAAACCAGCAAAGGGCATATCAAGGCCGCTATAGATTTCCATAGCAAGAGGATTGGCATTATCTTTTAACATTTCGACAATAACATTAGAATATCCAACAGTCTTAACACCTGCTTGTAACATTCTGGCCACTCCCAACTCACCTTGCTTGACTGTGAATGCTCCGGATGCATCAATCACGGCGTAGACATCATAACCTTTACCTACAGCTGTAATAGCTGGAAATGCAAGGCATACATCGGTTGTTATACCAGTCATAATCAGTTTTTTTCGATTCAATTTCTCAATGGCAGTCGAAACTCGACTGTCATCCCATGCATTGACTGTTGTGCGTTCAATAACAGGAATATCTACCAATAATTCTTGCAGTTCCGGAATCATAGGTCCCCACATGCTTTCTGTTGTTGTTGTGACAACAACTGGGATACGAAAAGTTTTAACCGCTTTCACTAATCCAATTACATTATGCTTTAATTCATCAACAGGAATATCTCTTACTCCAGTATATAAACCTATTTGATGGTCAACCAATACAAGAGCAGCATTTTCTGGGGTAATTGTTTCATAGTATTCTTTTTTCATCACGATTATCTCCTTAATCATATTAAAGAACAGCGAGGGGTCTGACCCCTCAAATTTCCGATTATCTCCTTAATCATATTAAAGAACAGCGAGGGGTCTGACCCCTCAAATTTC
>CAYRUP010000029.1:0-2873 GCA_964427485.1 uncultured Coxiellaceae bacterium
CCATGTTATAATTTAGCGATCCTTCGCTGCGCTCAGGATGACATATGTTCCTTGTGCAAAAAAAAATTGAATACGAATGAGAAATGATAGGAGTGTCTTCGCTAAGCGTTGTCTCACAGATACCCTCTTTGTATCAAGATGGAAACCTCTGCGACGTTTTAGGCTTTCCTCATAAAATTAGGACTTGCTCACCGCGTCTCAAGTGGATCTCCTTTTTATAACTCATTGAACGGTTCTGGACAAAATCCTATCGAAAACACTCACCATTTAATTATAGGCAAGATTCGTCAGTTTTCCACTTGGGTTATACAACTAATTTGATTGTATTATGAAAAAAAATTTAAAATATTTTCGGATCCCCTTTTCCCACACGCAAAATAGTCGGAATACCCTCGACTAAATCAATCACAGTCGTTGGCGTCACACTACACGGGCCGCCATCGATCACTAAATCCACGCGATTACCCAACGTTTCATAAATATCCTGTGCATCCACAAAAGGATATTCTTGTTCTGGTAACATCAGGGATACACTCATCAACGGTTCATTTAACTCGCTCAATAAGGCTTGCACAATTTTGCTATCCGGAACGCGCATTCCGATAGTATTTCGTTTTGGATGATGTAATCGTTTAGGCACTTCGCGAGTGGCTGGCAAAACAAATGTATAAGGACCTGGGGTATGCGCTTTCAATAAACGAAAAACGCTATTATCGACAATTGCATAAGTGCTCAACTCCGATAAATCTCTGCAAACCAAAGTAAAATTATGTTTTTCATCCAGTTGACGCAAACTTCGAATACGTTCCAACGCCGTTTTATTGGCAAGTTGACAACCTATGGCATAAGCAGAATCCGTGGGATAAACAATCACTCCCCCACGTTGAATAATCTTGACTGCTTCTTTAATTAGACGTGGCTGCGGATTATCCGGGTGTATAACAAAAAATTGACTCATAGTTAACTGTCCTTGTTTGACACAGATTGTGATAAGATACTACAACTTAAAACTTATATACAATTTTATGCCAACTGAATACATAGAAACGACAATAGAATCATTGAGCCATGACGGGCGAGGCATTGCCATTATTAATGGAAAAACAACGTTCGTCACAAGTGCATTGCCAGCCGAAAAAGTCATCTGCAAAATCACGCAGAAACATCGCCGTTATAATGAGGCGTTAGTCACAGAAGTGCTTGCCGCTGCGCCTGAACGTACGATTCCGGATTGCACGCATTTTGGTGTCTGTGGTGGCTGCAGCATGCAGCATGTTGAAATTCACGCGCAAATTCAATATAAACAACAAGCGTTGCTCGACCAATTAAAACATTTTGGCAAAGTGACGCCTGAAGCGGTGCTTCCACCGATTTCTGGCCAAGCCTTTGGCTATCGCCGTAAAGCTCGTTTAGGTGTACGTTATGTCATTAAAAAAGGCAAATTATTAGTAGGTTTTCGCGAAAAATTCAGTAACTATCTCGCGGACATCGAACAATGTCTCATATTGCACCCCAGCGTCGGGCAGCGTCTTACCGCATTGAGCGACTTAATCCGAAATTTAACTCAGTATGATCAAATACCACAAATCGAAGTTGCAGTGAGTGATGAGGTAACCGCATTAATATTTCGTCATATGACACCGCTGCCGGAAAACGATATTGCTGCACTCTCTGAATTTGGTAAAACGCATGCTTTGCATATTTATTTGCAACCCAATCCACCCGCTAAAGTTCATAAAATTTTTCCGAATGACCAACAAGAAATGCTGAGTTATGCACTGCCTGATTATGATCTTCAGATGCAATTTCATCCGTTGGATTTCACACAAGTCAATGCTGAAATTAATCGTCTGATGATTAAGCAGGCACTTGAATTACTTGATTTAAAATCAACAGACACCGTGCTTGATTTGTTTTGTGGTTTAGGAAATTTTACCTTACCCATGGCTCGATTGGCGAAACAGGTGATGGGTGTCGAAGGAAGTGCGCAAATGGTTGAGCGTGCCAAGGCAAATGCAGAATACAATCATATCAGCAATACAGAATTTTATGCAGCTAACTTAATGGAGCCAACGAAAACTGCGACTTGGTTACAAACACAATACAATAAAATATTATTAGATCCACCCCGTACTGGCGCGAAAGAAATTATTCCTTTCATTGCAAATAACACAGCAAAACGTATTGTATATGTATCCTGCAACCCATCCACGCTAGCACGTGATGCGGGAGATTTAGTCTATAATTATCACTATAAGCTTAAACAAGTTGGTGTGATAAATATGTTCCCGCACACCAGCCATATTGAAGCAATTGCACTTTTTGAGAAATAAATATGGTGACAGTTAAGCAAAAATTTCATTACTTACCTGACGGATCAATTGATATTGATTTTTGGCTGAATAAAATTAAAGAACAATATCAAGTAAAAGAAGTCGATTTGATTCATCGAGCCACAACATTAGCTAAAGATAGCAGTAAAGGACTCACGACATTTTATGGGCAATCTTGCATTGAGCAAGGACTGGAAATGGCTGAGATCTTGCTCGAAATGAAATTAGATCAAGCGGCTGTTGCAGCCGCTATTATTGCAACTACACTGCAGCATACCAGTATTTTAATCGAAAAAGTGCAAGATGAGCTCGGTGAACAGGTTGCCAAATTAGTCCAAGGTGTGCTGCAAATGAATGTTTTAAATAATTTGCAGAACGCTAAAAAATCACGCGATAAAACACAGTTGGATCGTTTACGTAAAATATTTTTGGCGATGGTGTCTGATATACGTGTTGTGTTAATCAAACTGGCTGAACGCACGTGCACCATGCGCGGCATTAAAAATATCAACCCAACTGAACGCCGACATATCGCGCAAG
>CAYRUP010000029.1:2883-17160 GCA_964427485.1 uncultured Coxiellaceae bacterium
GCTGAACGTACTTCGATAATGCGTGGCATAAAAAATATTAATTTAGTGGAACGTAAACGGCTTGCTCAAGAAACCATGGATATTTATGCCCCACTTGCGAATCGATTGGGGATAGGACAATTAAAATGGGAACTGGAAGATATTGCTTTCCATTACACGAATCCAGAAGCCTATAAAACAATCGCGAATTATTTATCGGAACGCCGAGTTGATCGTGAGCAACGCATTAAAGAAACCATTAAAAGTCTGCAGGATCATTTAGCAAAAGCAAATATCAAAGCAAAAATAAGTGGCCGAGCAAAACATATTTATAGTATTTATCTGAAAGTCTTACGCAAACACACCGATTATAAAAATATTTATGATTACAGCGCAGTGCGAATATTGGTGCCTACACTCGATGATTGTTATACGGCATTGAGCGTGGCACACAGTTTGTTTGAGCATATTCCTGAAGAGTTCGATGATTACATCAATAATCCAAAACCCAACGGCTATCGTTCAATCCATACTGCAGTCATTGGGCCTGATGGAAAAAATTTAGAAATCCAAATTCGCACCCGGGATATGCATGACGAAGCAGAACATGGTGTCGCCGCGCATTGGATTTATAAGGAAAATAAAACCCAGCAATCCGGTTATGAAGCTAAAATTACCTATCTTCGCCAATTGCTTGCTTGGCATAAAGATGTTGCGCAGCAAAATGTTAATCAAGATAAAAATATGGATGAAGTATTAGAAGATACCGTCTATGTTTTCACGCCAGCAGGCGAAATTATTGATTTACCGGTGGGTGCAACGCCATTGGATTTTGCTTATCATATTCATAGTGGACTAGGACATCGTTGTCGCGGTGCAAAAATAAAAGGACATATCGTACCGTTGACCTATCATTTATGCACAGGCGATCAAGTTGAAATTATCACGACGCCACACGGTACGCCGAGTCGTGACTGGTTAAATAAAGATTTTGGTTATCTAAAAACATCACGTGCACGCGCTAAAGTTTCGCACTGGTTCAAGCAACAAGATATTAATCAATATATTGAATCCGGAAAAAATGCGTTAGATCGCGAATTAATGCGCGCTGGCATACATCATCCTAATTTTGAAAAAATTGCATCGCGTTTTAATTATAAAAATGATGAAGCTTTATTTGCCGCAATTGGTCATGGCAATTTACGTATTGCACAAATAGTACATGCTTTGCAAACGGAACCATCACCAACCGATTTAAATGATAAAATAACGCTGCCCTACTCAAAACATGTCCTCATTGATGAAGCAAAAGGCAGCATGGAAATTGCAGGAATCCATGATTTATTGACACGAATTGCCAAATGCTGCAAACCTATTCCAGGCGACAAAGTGATTGGTTATATCACGCAAGGTCGCGGTGTATCGATTCATCGCGATGACTGCAATAATATAATGCATAGCCGTGTACTTCATGATAATCGAATCATCCAAGTTGCTTGGGACAATAAAAAATCCGGTAATTATTATGTCGATCTGCAAATTCGTGCCAATGGGCAACACGACATATTAAAAGAAATAACCTCATTATTAGCGAATGCTAAAATCGATTTGGTGTCATTGAACTCCACTATAAGCAATAAAAATAATATGATATATATTGTTCTGACAATTCAAATTAATGACCTGACTCAGTTGAAGCAAATAATAAATCAAATTAGCCAACTGCCTAAAGTGATCGACATAAAAAGAATGAGTGAATGATGAAAAGATTACGAATACAAACGCGAGTTTTTATTATCGCCCTGCTGCCTACGCTGATTATTTCTTTATTATTGGGCATCTATATTATTGGTTCGCGCATTCATGATGCTGAAAAAGAATTAAATTTGTATGGGCAAGCTATTTTAAGTCATGTGGTACGCGCAAGCCGTGCTGGTATTTTGAAAAATGATCGTCAAATTTTGCAAGAAATTACTAATCTGGTGTTGGAAGAAAAAGATCTCCAATCGATTACTTTTTTTGGTCCTAAGCAAGAGTTACTGGCTTATAGTGGTTCAGACGATCCATTATCGCCTGAATATTTAAAAAATGTGGTTTTTAACGATGAGAAACCGGCGATTGTCGAAGGTAAAGATACGATTACATTTACTGCACCCATCATTGTAAACGACTTAAATCTCGCAAATCATTCAACCAATTTCAATGGATCTTCACACAAAAAAATAGTGGGCTGGGTGGCTGTAGCGCTTTCCAGAACAACAACACTGCTCGAAGAATACCAAGTCATCATAGTTACCATTTTTTTCCTCATGTTGGGTTTATTAATCAGTGTATTTCTAGCGCGGCGTACGGCACGACATTTAACGCGGCCTTTATTAAAAATGCGTTCGGCTATCAAAGAAATTGAACAAGGAAAATTGGAAACCCAGATTGATACGCATTCACCCGGTGAGCTCGGCGAGTTGGAAGAAGGCATTAACAATATGACGGCCGCTTTGCAGCGTGCACGCGATGGATTGGAAAGTAATATTGAACAAGCCACGGCTAATTTGAAGCAATCACTTGATACAATCGAGACACAAAATACCGAACTTGCTCGCGCACAAAAAGAAGCGCTTGAAGCAAGCCGAATTAAATCGGAATTTATTGCTAATATGAGTCATGAAATCCGCACGCCGATGAATGGTATTGTGGGTTTTACCAACTTATTGCTTGAAACTGAACTTTCTAATTTGCAACGAAATTACTTAACTACCATACAAAAATCGACTTTGAGTCTGTTAAACCTAGTTAACAATATTTTGGATTTTTCGCGGTTAGATGCCGGTCAGTTGCGTCTTGAATATTTAGCATTTGATATTCGCGACAGCATTGAAGAAGTGCTTGCTATCATGTCAACGCTGGCTAATGCTAAGCAATTAGAATTTGTCGCTTTGATTGATGATGAGGTACCGCGTAAAATCATCAGCGATCCATTGCGCTTTAAGCAGATTATTATTAATTTGGTATCAAATGCAGTTAAATTTACTGACAAAGGCGATGTGATTATTCATGTCACTGCAGAAAAGAAAACCGCAAAAAATGCTAAATTGCGCGTTACTATTTCTGATACAGGAATAGGTTTATCTTCGGGTGACCAAAAACTTATTTTTCGCGCTTTTCAGCAGGCCGATACGAGCATTGCCAGAAAATATGGTGGTACCGGTTTGGGTTTAGCAATATGCAAAAAACTCATTGACCAGATGGCTGGCAAAATTGGCATGGAAAGTCATGAAGGAAAAGGGTCGTTATTTTGGTTTACTTTTACAGCGGAAAGAACTTCTGAAACGGAACCCGAACCCGAATTGATTCATTTTACTGGTACAAACGTCTATATTTATGAAACGCACCCTATTTCTCGCCAAGTGATTAAGAATACGCTTAACCATTGGAACATTAATACGATTGATTTCTCTGACTCTAAAACTTTGTTGGATAAGTTAAAACAAAATTCCGGACAGACACGAGAACCTTCTGTGATTATTGCAGGCATTAATCAACAACAAATTCATCAAGGAACGGCTGTAACGGAAGTCGCTAATATTCGCGAATACTATAAAGGCCCGCTCATTGTACTTACTAATTCATCCGAACAAGCAACGCTTGAGTACTTCCTATCAGCAGGTGCTACTGTGAGTTTAACGAAACCTATTATTCGCAATAATCTTTATCATGCTATTTTTCAACTGATCAGTGAGCCACAGAATCAAAATCATTTTAAATTTACTCCTTTTTATGAACAAAATGCTTCTTTGCAATTTGAAGGAAAACACATTCTCTGTGTGGATGATAATATCCATAATGCCAATTTGGTCAGCGCTTTATTTAGTAATACGCAAGCGCATATTGTGATTGCACATGATGGTACTGAAGCTTTACAACTTACGGAAAAACAAAAATTTGATCTTATTTTGATGGATTTACGGATGCCGAAAATGGATGGCATTGAAACTTTGAAGCATATCCGCGGCACAAACAACATGAATTCCACAACTCCTGTCATCGCGCTTTCAGCACACATTGCAGAAGATGAATATACCAATTTAATTGCGCTTGGTTTCAATGATTACTTGATTAAACCAGTAATAAAAACTTCTTTATTTAAAATTGTTAAGAAATGGATTCAGGACAAACCAGCACAATCGGCAGCGCCTTTGAGCCAAAACTTGCCGGTTATTGATTGGCAACTGGGAATGAAACTGGTTGGCAATAAAAGAGAATTAGCAGAAGAAATGTTGAACTTGTTGACTGCGAGCTTAGAAGATGAAGTCAATCTGATAAAACAGTCCAACAATAATCATAATTATGAAGAGGCACAGCGCCGTTTGCACAAATTACATGGTGCAGTTTGTTATTGCGGCACGCCAAGATTAAAAAAAGCGATTGCAGCACTTGAAACTGCATTTAAACAAAGTAAAATGGATGACATTCCTACCCTCTTGGATCAACTCGAACTTGAGTCTGATTTGCTGCTTAAGGCTACACAGGTTCAGGTAAACACTTGAACTCCCATCTTAGTAAGATTTTCTATTGCCTTCTATGCGATTTTAAGCTAACAATAATAGGTTCCGAAATTTGAAATACTTAGCAAAGGAACCTATGTCATCCTGAGCGCAGCGAAGGATCACTAAATTATAATAAGGCGATCCTTCGCTTACGCTCAGGATGACATCAAAAAGCAAAAAAACCCTTAACCTATGCCTGAGAAGAATCGAGGATGAGGGTGCTAAATAAAAATAAAAATTGAATTAAAACGCATACTTGAGAAAGATAAGGGGCAACAGACCCAAATAATAACATGTTGGAGGTAATAATGACCCAAATTGTAACTGCCAAAAAATCCTTATACCAGAAATATACCGATATTATGCCAACAGGTGCTGGCGCATTGTTTTTTATTCAAATGTTTGCAACACTTGCATTTAGCGTTCTTTATTCTACGCTAGTTTTGTACACCACGAATCGCTTGCATTTGAGTGACACTGTCGCAACCGGTATCACCGCTTCATTTGTTGCTTTTAATTATGCCCTCCATTTATTAGGGGGCTATATAGGCGGACGTTTCTTTAGTTATCGCAGTTTATTCTCATTGGGGATGTTTTTGCAGGTGATAGGTTGTGCATTAATATCCTTGCCTTCGACTACGCCATTGTTTTGGGGTTTAGCTACATTCCTGACGGGTGCTGGCCTCAATGTAACTTGCATAAACTGCATGCTTACTCAGCTTTTCAAACCCGATGACAAACGTCGTGAAGCTGCTTTTTTGTGGAACTATAGCGGCATGAACGTGGGGTTTTTTATCGGATTTTCTGTGAGCGGTTATCTTCAGTTACAAAATGCTTATCATGAGTTGTTTCTATTTGCGAGCATCGGTAATTTAATTGCGTTGTTACTGACGGCTTTCAAATGGAAAACATTGAATGACATCAACACCAGTTTTACTCGACTCAATCAATCTGAACGCTTTTCAGCTAATATGAAGGGCGCGTTTTTTATTTTGTTATTAGTATTGTCGTTACGTGTTCTTTTGAAAAATGCGCATATTAGTAATAGTTTGATTATGTTAGTCGGTATTTTAATGGCATTTGTTATGGCTTATCTTGCCATCCAGCAACCCACACCTGAACAAAGCAAAAAAGTATGGGCTTATATTATTCTGGCTCTCACTTCTTTAGTATTTTGGACTCTTTATCAGTTAGCTCCAATGGGCCTTACTTTATTCATTGAGCGAAATGTGGATCGCAATTATTTAGGAATGTTGATCGCACCACAATGGGTACAAAATATTAATACGGTTGTTATCATAATAGGCGGACCGTTATTAAGTATATTATTCACTTCAATGCGTAATCGCGGTATGCAATTAACGATCCCGATCCAATTCGGAGTTGCTCTTCTCTTGATTGGTATTTCAATGGCGATATTGCCTATTGGAATATATTTTGCTAATGCGCATGGTTACGTCAATTTTAATTGGATTTTAGTAAGTTATATCTTGCAAAGCATAGGTGAATTATTTATTTCGCCAATTGGTTATGCCATGGTGGGACAACTTGCACCTGTTCAATTGCAAGGATTGATGATGGGAACTTGGCTTATGATTACAGGTGTTGCAGCAACTTTGTCGGGATATTTTTCAAATATGGCATTGGGCTCGAGTAGCTCGACAGATCCTTTAATAACAAATCCGAGTTTTAGTCATACTTTTGGATTATTAGGCTGGGCTGCTATTGCAACGGGTATTGTTTTATTAATATTAATTCCATACATAATTCGTTTGACGCAAGAGAAAAAATTATTAGCAACACAGCAAATAATTTCGCCTGCAGGATTATGATTAACGCGCACAGCTAAATATAAAAAACTCCCTTCTCCTAACGCAGCATGCGTTGGGAGAAGGGCTGGGGATGAGGGTGCTGCGATCTAAAACAACTCAGACCCAAACACCTCTAATTCAATATCCGTCATTTTATGACTCATTTCCTGCTGCTGTTCTAAGTTTTTAAAATCCCAACGATTTCTATCCATAAGTTGGCTCAGCTTAACACTCGTTAATGCATGCAACATATTGCTGGGAACTTTGGGATTTTCTTTCGCCAGTTGCTCGATCAATGCCTTGACACGTTGTCGCATTAGATTTTCTTGTGAGCCACAGAGATTGCATGGAATGATCGGATAGGCTTGTTCTTTTGCATATTGAATAATATCTTTTTCTTGGCAATAAACTAAAGGACGAATGAGAATATGACGCTTGTTATCACTCAGCAATTTAGGTGGCATTGAACGGATTTCACCATTGAAAAAAATTGACATCAGTAAAGTGCGAATTAAATCATCCCGATGATGTCCCAGTGCAATTTTATTGAATCCATTTTCTTCTGCATAGCGATAAATAATGCCTCGACGCAATCGTGAGCACAAAGAGCAATAGGTGCTGCCTTCAGGAATTTTTGCTTTAACGATAGAATAAGTATCTTCAGTTAAAATTTTATAGTTGATTTTATGTTTATTTAACCATTCACGCAGTCCAGTATCATCCCAACCCGGCTGGGATTGATCGAGCGTAAACGCAAAAAGTTCAAATTTATTATTGGTACGGCGCTGAAGCAATTGCAAAATGCGCAACAAAGTAAATGAATCTTTGCCACCAGAAAGACAAACCATGACGCGATCGCCGGTTTGAATCATATTGAAATCAGCAATCGCTTTTCCCGTGTAATGTAATAGTTTTTTTTCTGTAGCAGATTCTTTTTGCAAAGCCAAAGCACCACCCTCCTCGATCAAAGTGCTGCATTATAGCATTGTTTCCTTTGATAACAATCGACTCAAAACGACGTTCGCTTTGCTGCAATCTGTCACAAATTGTTCGCTTTGCAAATACTTGAATTCATGGTAACGCGAGTGAGCAATAACATCCGCATCAGTTGTTCCATGTAATCCGGGATGACACATGATAATGCCTTGGTCTCTAATCTGATCCAAAAAACGGGGAAAAATAGTTGGGTAATAGGTTGCGTCGCTGAATTGATAAACTCCAGCAAATGAAGAATTATGTGCTATCTTGCGCTCTACAAGCGCTTTTTTAAAACTCGCTCCTGCTGTTAACAATTGTATAATCAAATTCTTAATGTAATACCGACTTCCTAAACGCAAAATGACGTTAGGATCATAAACACAACGGATGTAACTGCCCTGTTTTCGTAAACGCTCTTCATACACGTTTAATAAAACTTGGCGAATGACAGGTAATTGATGCACATGTTGGTGGCCATCAATAAAATCAGGTAATTTTCCCATTGCATTCTCAAATAGATCCAATTGAGCATTGAGTTCAGCCTTGATCGTTATAGGATTGAGCATTCGCCAATGGGCTTTTCGGAGAAGTTTAGCAAGCGGCATAAACGGCTGTGATTTTGTTAAGGGTTGCCCTTCCGTTAAGTTAAAATGTAAACCAATATCAACTTTATTTTTAATAGGTTGCAACCAATGGGCATGTTCACACCAAAACGGAGCCGTCGTCATGCAACTCGTTGCTGACAAACGATTTTTTTCTAATAATGTAATAATTGCTTGAGAAATGGACTGATTTTGCCCATAATCATCGGCGCAAAGAATTATCTTTTTCATACTTAAAATAATGTACGGGAATCAACACGTGTTATCAACAAACAAATCTAAATTAACTCAATCCTGGCTGATTGATTTGTTATTTATTGCAACCTTGTTAGGCATCTTTTATGCGTTGTGGATTGGTGGTCATGCCCTATTTACACCTGATGAAGGACGCTATTCAGAGGTGGCACGTGAAATGGTTGTAACGGGCGATTACATTACTCCCCGCTTGAATGGGGTCGCTTTTCTGGATAAGCCCATTTTGTATTATTGGCTGCAAGTGTCTGCAATCAAATTGTTTGGTTTGAAAGAAGGCGCATTACGCTTTTGGCCAGCCCTCATTGGGATATTTGGCTGCTTAATGACTTACTTCGCAGGCCGTCAGTTATTTAATCGACGCACTGGCATTTTATCGGCACTGATTTTAGCGACGAGTCCACTTTATTACGGCGCGGCACATTACGCTAACCTTGATCTTGAAGTTGCAGTCTTAATCAGTATGACCTTGTTATTTTCGGCGCTTGCTTTGCATAGTCCCTCGCCAACTCGTCGCACAATTTTATTTATTTTAGCGTATATATTTTGTGGTTTAGCAGCCTTAACAAAAGGACTCATCGGTATTGCTTTTCCAGCTATGATTATTGGTTTTTGGATAATATTATTAAATCGCTGGAATATACTTAAAAATATGCGCTTAATTGTGGGCTTAAGTCTTTTTGCTCTGATCACTATCCCATGGTATTACCTGGTCCAAAAAGCCAACCCTGAGTTTTTGCATTTCTTTTTTATTACTCAACAAGTGGCACGCTTTTTAACGAAAGGTGATTATAACAATCAAGCAGCCACCTGGTTTTATATTCCCATTGTTTTAGCCGGTTTTTTCCCATGGTCCGTATTTGTCATTCAAGCCATAAGCAAAAGTCTCAAAGCGGTTTGGAACAATCGTCAACAACATACATTTGAATTATTTTTATTGATTTGGTTTGTTTTGATTTTTGTTTTTTTCTCTATTCCGAAATCAAAAACTGTTGGCTATATCATCCCTATTTTCCCAGCACTGGCGTTAATGGTGGGTCATTACTTGGATAGCTTATGGGAAACAACGCGCACGAAAGGATTTTATTTAGGAATAATCGTTTTTATAGTTTTAAGTTTCCTCAGCGCACTTACAGCGATTATTGCACCCTATTTCAAAGCATGGAATATTGCTACCCAAGCTATTCCTTATTTAACTTTCACTGCGGCTTTTTTTCTAATAGCTTGTGTCTGTTTATCTAAATTCTTGAGATCTGATGCTTTCAGTAAAATTGTTTATAGTCTTATTGCTGTTGCGATGATTGGCTTATTAACATTAGCAGCGAGCACAGCTGTGATCAATGACAAATCGATCAAACCTATTGCCGAAGTCATTAAACCAAAATTAACAGCTAACGATGAAATAGTTGCTTATTACAAATATTATCAAGATTTACCTATTTATTTAGAACGACGTATTACGATTGTTGCGGACTGGAATGCGCCTGATATTGCAAAGAAAGATAATTGGCAGCGTGAATTATGGTACGGAATGCCTTTTCAAAACACAAAAGATTGGCTAATTAACGAAGACGCATTTTGGCAGCGCTGGAATAGTGACAAACGTTTATTTGTTCTGATGAACGAGAGTGCTTATTCGAATTTTCTTGCTAAAGCGAAAAATAGTGTGCGCGAGTTTGGTCGATATAAGGATGTGGTTTGGGTGAGTAATCGATAAAAAATTTAGAACTCAAGCTAAGATTTTTTTTGCTTTTTTCCTATGCATTTTTAGAGCTCTTATGTCATCCTGAGCGCAGCGAAGGATCGCCTTATTATAATTTAGTGATCCTTCGCTGCGCTCAGGATGACATGTTCCCATGCGGTATGCACCGAGCCCCTTGGCTAATTATCAAAACCAACCTTGGTTTCGATAATGTATTTCGGACGTTGTTTTACTTCAGTAAATATCCGCGCGATATATTCACCCAATATTCCTATGGAGAGTAACTGAATTCCGCCCAAGAACATAACCGCAACGATAATACTCGGGAAACCCGGCAAATCTGTGCCGAAAATCAAGGTGGCTGTGACAAAATAAATTGCGTATAAAAGCGATACGAGTGAAACTAAAAAACCAACAAAACCCCAAACGCGTAATGGGATATCTGAAAAAGAAGTAATTCCTGTAATGGCAAGTTCCGTCAATTTTACCAAACCCCAAGAACTTTTTCCTGCAACGCGATCACGTACCTCAAAAGGAACCGCCACTTTTTTAAAACCAACCCAGGCATACAAGCCTTTCATAAATCGGGTACGTTCATTAAAACTATTGATTGCATTAATCACTTTTCGATCTAGCAAACGGAAATCACCTGCATTATTGGGAATTTCAATTTTAGTAATTTGCGCCATCAACCAATAAAATAGACGTGCAAAGCCGCGTTTGATTCGGGATTCATTATCACGGTTTTTACGCACACCATAAACCATTTCATAACCTTCGCCCCAACTCGCTAAAAATACCGGCAGTGTCTCGATAGGATGTTGAAAATCCGCATCCATTAAAATAGCCACATCGCCAGTGCAATGTTCTAATCCAGCAGTCAATGCAGTTTCTTTACCAAAATTGCGCGAAAATCCCAATAACTTGATATTCAATTCGTGAGGGAGTTGCAGTATTTTTTGAATTGTCGAATCACGACTTCCATCATCAATCACAATAATTTCAAATCGATGTGCCATTGCTTGTAAACGAGCAGCCAATTCGGGGAAAAATAAACCTATGTTTGCCTGCTCGTTATATACAGGCACAATGCAGGATATAAAAACTTCTTTATTTTTAATGGCTTGCAATCTTTCTGGAATTGACATGTCAGCATCTTATCAATATTAAGACCACCGATTTTACCTGAGAAGAACAAACTATCAAAATTGATTTTTCCAATTACGTAAACAAGTAAAAACTGCAATTGGCGTATCGAATGTTTGTTGAGCCTTATTTTCTGCGGCACGAATAACCGAATCGATATCACAGCGCAAAAACGGATTTACCCTTTTTTCATCGGCTAATGTAGACGGTAAGGTCGGATTATTTTCAGCTAATATAGCTTCTATCGCGATAATTTTATCCTGTATGAAATGATTATCCGGTTCGACATGTGCAGCAAATTTTAAATTTTGTAAGGTATACTCATGTCCGCAATAAAGTTTAATGTGCGGAGGTAACTGTAAGAATTTTAAAAGTGATTGATACATTTGGGCATGCGATCCTTCAAAAACACGCCCGCAACCCGCACTAAATAATGTATCGCCTGAAAAAACAAGTTCATCATTGTAGTAAGCAATATGATCTAATGTGTGACCTGGAATTTCCAAAATGTTTAATTTGATAGAACCACAAGAAATTTCATCATTTTCTTTAACAACATGCGAAATTTGTGGAACCGATTTTGTAGAAAATCCATAAACTGGAATATTTTTCCACTGTTTTAGTAAACCAATTATGCCTCCTGTATGATCGGCGTGATGGTGAGTAATCAGAATTCCAGCTAACTGTAAATGCTCTTTTTGTAAATAAGCAAGCACAGGTTTTGCGTCACCTGGATCGATTGCCCAAGCCAATTGAGCAGTTTTATCGATCATGAGCCATATATAGTTATCTTTAAAAGCACGTACAGGAACAATCGTATTTGGCATGTTAAATTCTCACTTTGAATTATCATCATATCGTTAATATATCCTTAAGAAAATACAGTATAGAATAAATTAAGTGATGTTATATTTCAGGAGGGAAATATGTCATCGATCCGTGTCAACATGCAAGAACGTGCTGGATATCAATTTTGTCAAATATTAAGTGAATTAAGTACGCAAATAAATCCAATCATTACTGATCGAAAATTTATTGTCTCAAAGAGTAGCCTCTTTTTAAAAAATCTCAGCATAGATCAATTGCATAATGAAACACTTAAAATCAAATCTGGATTTGAACAACTCATTAATTCAATTAGTATTTTGAATATAAAAATGGAAATTGAAGAATCGGAACGAAAACATTTTCGTGTTGATAAAAATTTAGATGATGAAATTCAAGAAGGAGAAACGGCGATAAAAAAACTGAAACAAAATCTTAATCAACTCAGTATAGATTTTGAAGAAAAAAAAAGAGAAATTATTACAAAACAACAAATTGTCAGCGAACAAATTGAAATAAAACACGATGAAACTTCGCTTAAAATTATGGAGGATATTGCAGCAGATGGAGCTTACACGAGTGATATTGTGCGATTACAAGCCGACAGAAGAGATGCACAAGAAAAATTAGATATCCTATGCTGCAGTTGTTTGCCTTGCAATTCAAAAAAAGAAAAAATAGCTTTTAAAAATATTGATGATCAAATTACGCTTTTGGAATCGAAAGAAGCAGAACGCAAAAAAAAATCCAGTGCAACAGGGCCTTATTCTGAAATCAGAAAACTTGAGGCAGAACAAGATCAATTAAAAAAACAACTGGATCAACTTATCGAATCGTATCCAGCGCATATTTTAGAAGCTAAATTAATTTTCGATCAAGAAGAAAAAAATTTACAGGCCGCTAAAATTAAAATGCAAAATAGTAGAGATACTTATTTTTCGCAAATTTCGCCCGACAATGTGGTCTATTATGTTAGAGCTTATGCGTGTTTAGTCGAATTACTACGCTTGGTTATGAAAGCATACAGCACAAAGTATGCTCTTATGCAGGGAACCATTTCCAAAAATGATTCGTTAAAAATATTAAATGATAGATTGAACCAGACGAAAGAAGAAATAGGATTTAAAATATATCATTTATGGTATAACGCAACACAGACTAGAACAATAAGCGAAGCCTATAATCAATTTCAAACATTGTCTGAGATAGAAAAGATAGCTTTTTTACAGGGAAAATTTAGCAATGAACTCGTACGAAAAATAACGCTGCCCTTTCCGCATTTACATGAGGAGCTAGATTATGTTAGGAAGACTGGAAATAGAAAATAATGCATTACATCAAAAAAAAATTAGACCATTAGAAGTATTATGTCAGACACTAAATGCAATTAATCAAATTCAAATCAATGCTATACCCTCTGCATTAGTAATTGAATATAAGCAATTTGCACAAGCGGTGAGGCAACTTGATAGCGTAGCGAAAATAGACGGAAAAATGACAAGCTATAATTATGATGATGTTGATCGCGAAGAACGCGACAGACTCCATGTTAAGTTGACTCAAGTACGCGAAAAATTTAATATAGACTTACTCGAATATGAACATAAGTTAGCAGCGATGGAAGCTGAAATTAGAAAAATTCATCTTGATATTATGGAATTCAATCGTGCCAATTCAATATTAGAAGAAAAAAAATTGGTAAAAGAACAAGAACTTTATCAACAACTCAGCGCTGAAAATGAAGAAAAAAAAAATATAATTGACAAACAGAATTGTTGTTACAAATATATCTTGTGTTGTTTTACGTCTACTGCTGTGAATAAAACCCAGCAATCCATAACTAAATTGAAAGATCAGCAACAAAAACTTCTTCTCTCCGATCCTAGTGCTAGTAATACCATTACAATCGCGAGTTTGACTTTAAAAAGGGAGCAGCTTTATCTTAAACAAAAAGAATTAATTGCTAATCCACCGCAATTAAATGATGAAGCACTCGCCATTCAGTTGGGTCAAGCGATTGCTAGAATTGAGGAAGGTGAAACAAAATATTATACTGAAGTCACTAAAAGAATAATGTTTCATCTTGTGCGTGTTGATGCACTGTATAATTCACTTGTTAAAAAAATGGCTGATTTTCCTATATTGCCATTAAATCCTTCGGTAAAAAAATTATTTGTTAACAGTGTAAAAAAAATTACTGAGTTAATTAATCAATTTTGGTGTGCAACGCCAGAAGTACATGAAACCAGTTATTTTAAAGAAATTTTTGGTAAATTAAGAAGTACTGAACGAGCTGAAATTTTATTGGCGGATAATATAACACCGGAGTTGGTGAATAAAATAGTTTTTGATGATGGGCTCCTCATCCCCCTACCCTGAGAGCCTACCCTGCACACACATCTTTGTTTTTAAATTGACCTTAATCTTTGCGTCATCCC
>CAYRUP010000030.1:0-16912 GCA_964427485.1 uncultured Coxiellaceae bacterium
TCGAATAGGGTGCAAAATGAGAGATAGGAAGTCCTTTCATTTGTGCTTCACAAATTTTTTGCGAAAAAGGAACTGTATGAAGGGTATGGCCATTAATATTTTCCATCACCAAACTGTGAATTTCTTTTGTAAAACCTTGGCTTAATAGGGAAGGAGAAAAAGCTTTTAATAACGTCATTATCACTGTTGTAGATACTTTAAATTCATCTTCTAAATGAGTGAGTAGTGTTTTTAAAGTCGATAATGTTTCAAAAGAAAATACACCTGAATCCAACGGAACAATTAATTGACCGCTTGCGACAATGCTATTTATCATCAGTAAAGTAGAGCCAGGTGGTGAATCAATTAAGATATAATCGAAATAAGCTGCGATGTTATCTAATTTTTTCTGCAAAATATTAATTGTATCGCGACGTTGCGGTAATTTTTTTTCAGTGAGCAACAAATTAATAGATGCTGGAGCTAAATAAATATCGGATGTGGTTTTTAAAATGATGTCTGGTAAAGGTGTATGGCCTAACATCACTTCATACATTGAGCTATCAATCGATGACAATTCAACACCTAAACCTGTCGTTGCATTTGCTTGGGGATCTAAATCAACCACTAATACGCGATGAGATAATTTGGTTAACCATCCAGCGATATTGAGACAAGCGGTTGTTTTACCGGTACCGCCTTTGTGATGAACGAATGCAATCCTTTCTGCTATGGAAGGTTTCGTAGTGAGACTTTCTGTGAACTGATTTCCTATCATTGCAATTCACCTTAAGTGCATACTTCTATCCTGCCGAAGTTAATTTATTCTATCATGACGGCGCTTTAAATTGTATGAGATATGAAGCACCTATTTTTTAATTGATAAATTTTTCCTCATTTTTCAATGACAAGATTGCTATTGTAGCATTAAAACAGAAGGAATGATTTCAGGATAGATACAGCTCATTTGTCAGAAATATCGGCTAATCCAAGAGGCCAAATTTTGGAGCCAGGATTTAGAAAAACCAAGGGGTCAGACCCCTTGGTTTTTCATAAGCATTATAGGTATCTATACAGGTCACTTAGTTGCAAAATTTTATAAAATTGATGCTTAGTTCGTCATCCCGCGACGATTTTCAAGCGGGACCCAGTGCCTTTTATTAGAAGTATCTTACAAATAAAGTCAAAAAAAGACGCTGGGTCCCGCGCTAGAAGCATGCGCGGGATGACGAGCGGTAGAAAGATCAATTTAAAAACAAAGATGTGTGTGCAGGGTAGCCCACAAGGGGAGAGGTGAAAAGCAGGCAGCAATGATATCATTACCCCCAACACTCCCCTAATTCCCCACTCCCTGTAACCCCCCGTTTCCCCTCTGAATTCAAAAGTAACGACCCACACAATCCATCGCTTTCCGCTTGTTTATCCAATGGCAAAGCTTCAATCGCATAATCCGTTTCACTCACTATTCGAATCAACAAACGATATTGACCGTGCGCCACTTTTTCAGAAAGCCCAAGCGTTGCTAATTCAGCATTTTGATAGGTATTATTCACAATGTGATATTGTTCCAATGCGTTTGCTAATTTAAACAAATTGATTTCTGCTTCCAAGCGTCTGGCATGCACTAAATGATTTGAATAAACAGGTAAACATAACGCCGATAATATGCCAATAATAAAAAGCGTTATCATTAATTCAAACAAGTTAAAACCATTTATTTTCCGCATGTTAGGGCAATTTCGGCTAAGCGTTTTCCTTGGGCAAAACATAAACGCTGTTCTTCTTCGCTAATTGGGAGCTTGCCATCCGGTCCTGTGCAATGGGTGGCGCCATAAGGTGTGCCGCCTGTCTGCGTATTATTTAAATCTGCTTCCGTGTAGGGGATGCCAAGTACAATAAAACCTAAATGAAACAATGGCAACATCATACTAAGCAAAGTGGTTTCCTGGCCACCATGCAGACTGGAAGTCGAACTAAATACCACAGCAGGTTTATCAACTAATTCACCGGATAACCATAAGCTACTCGTACTATCCAGAAAATATTTCATAGGAGCCGCCATATTACCAAAACGGGTCGGGCTTCCCAGTGCTAAACCAGCACATTCCTTTAAATCAGCCAAAGTCACATAAGGCGCACCACTCTCCGGAATAGTGGGTTCACTGGCTTCCGTATTGGGAGAGACAGCGGGGACGGTGCGTAAGCGCGCTTCCGTTCCCGGCACAGACTCAATGCCGCGCGCAATATATTGCGCCATTTGTTTCACAGAGCCATAGCGGCTGTAATACAGTACTAAAATCGTTGTCATGTTAAGATTCTCCCATTTCGCTACGATTAATTTTTACAATCAAAGCGTCTAACGTGGAGTCAGGCAAAATTCGTCGTAAAAATGCAAATAAATGAGCTGAAAACGTTACATAATAATGGGCTTTTGGATGTTTACTTTCAAGTGCGAGAAGAAGTTTTTCCGCCACCGCTTCAGGGCCTTGCGTAAAGCGTTTTTCGCTGGCGGTTAATTTGAAAAAATGTTTTTCCATTTTTGCGTAGAGTTCGCGATGCACACTCTGCTTTTTGCTTAAATTTTCTTTGTAATGCGCTAATGCATTCGTACGTAACGCACTATGAATCGGTCCAGGCGCAATGGTTGAAACAAAAATACCGGTGCCGCGTAATTCTTGCCGCAAAGTGTTCGTGAATCCTTCCATGGCAAATTTGGATGCGTTATATGCGCCGCGATAAGGCATTGCTATGATGCCTAAAATAGAAGAATTTTGAATAATTCGACCATAACCTTGTTTGCGCATGATGGGGATAACCAAATTAGTTAATTCTATAGGGCCAAATACATTTGTTTCGAATTGTTCACGCAACATGTCACGCGTTAAATCCTCTACCGCACCTGCTTGTACAAACCCAGCATTATTAAACAAAGCATCCAATGTGCCACCGGTTTTTTCCAGCACTTCTTTTAATGCCTGACGCATGGAATCGCCATTATTTACATCTAGTTGCACGCTTTCCAGGCCTTGCAGAGCGAGATTTGCTACATCACTTTCTTTACGCGCAGCGGCGAAAACGCGATAACCTTTTTTATGTAAAGTTTGTGCGGCGCACAAGCCGATGCCGGTTGAGCAGCCCGTAATTAATATCGATTTTTGCATCAGTGTCCCCTGTCTTAAAATTTAAGGTAAGCTTAAAGAGGTTGCCCAAGGGATTCAACTCATATTAAGTCGCGTGCCTTTCCTATCGCCTTTCTGTCAATTCCTGCTAAAATATCCAAATATTATTATAACGAGGCCCACTATGCCAATTTATGAATATCAATGTGTCGGGTGCGGGCATCAGTTGGAGGCATTTCAAAAAATGTCTGCCGAGCCATTGAAAGAATGTCCTGAGTGCCATAAAGAATCATTACAAAAATTAGTGTCTGCTTCAGGGTTCCAACTGAAAGGCACCGGATGGTACGCGACTGATTTTCGCAATAAAGGAAAGCCTGAAACAAAAGATAAAAGTTCCGATAGTACTGATAAAGGTACAAGTACCACCGAAACTAAATCGGAATCCAAATCTGACTCCAATTCTACAGGGAAAGACAGCTCATGATGGGACATCTACGACGCTATTTTATTTCCGGTTTGCTGGTCTGGTTGCCGATTTTGGTCACCATTATCGTGATCAAATTTCTGGTTGATCTATTAAGCACGATATTATTATTGTTGCCGAAACAATATCAGCCAGATGCCTTGATTGGTTTCCATATTCCTGGCATCGGTGTGGTTCTTACCTTACTCGTGATTTTTTCCACGGGTTTATTGGCGGCAAACTTTTTAGGACGGCGTTTCATGGCGTTGAGCGATGCAGTGATTGCGCGCATCCCGTTAGTTCGTACTATCTATACGGGCGTACAGCAAGTCGTACAAACCTTGTTTACACCCGGCGGACAATCATTTCGTAAAGTGTTATTGGTAGAATACCCACGTGCAGGCGCATGGACGATTGCATTTCAGGCGGGCGAGATAGCGCCCGAGCTTGAGCAAAAATTAGGTGGAGAGGGAATGGTTAGCTTGTATGTGCCAACAACACCCAATCCAACTTCTGGATTTTTATTGTTAGTGCCGCGTGCCAGTGTCATTGAGTTGAATATGAGCGTAGATCAAGCACTGAAGTTTGTTATTTCGCTTGGAGTGGTTCAACCCGTTAATCCCGTTAATCATAATCATGTAATAGCAGAAACACAAAAATAAAATTGAAAGGTAATATCATGCGTAGTCATTATTGTGGTCAAGTTACAACAGCGTTATTAGATCAAGAAGTGAAATTAGCAGGTTGGGTACATCGTCGTCGTGATCATGGTGGCGTTATTTTTTTAGATTTGCGCGATCGAGAAGGGATTGTGCAAGTTGTAGTGGCACCCACCAATCAAACTGCATTCCGCATTGCAGAATCGTTGCGTAATGAATTTGTGATTCAAGTTAAAGGTCGTGTTCGCCGTCGTCCGGAAGGAACCATCAATAAAGAATTGGCAACCGGTGAAGTTGAAGTAGAAGCTTTAGAATTAATTGTGTTAAATCGCTCGGATGTTACGCCATTCCCCATTGATGAATATCATGATGTAGGCGAAGAAACGCGTTTGAAGTACCGTTATTTGGATTTGCGCCGTCCGGAAATGTTGCAGCGTATGAAGATGCGTGCCGCGATTGTGCGTCATATTCGCAATTATTTAGATCAACATGGATTTATGGATATTGAAACACCGTTCTTAACGAAAGCAACTCCAGAAGGCGCGCGCGATTATCTCGTTCCCAGCCGTACCAAGCCGGGTAGTTTTTTTGCTTTGCCACAATCACCCCAGGTTTTCAAACAATTATTGATGATGGCAGGCATGGATCGTTATTATCAAATCGTACGTTGCTTCCGTGATGAAGATTTACGTGCAGATCGTCAACCTGAGTTTACTCAGCTGGATGTGGAAACTTCTTTTTTAACAGAAGAAGAAATTCAGCACATCATGGAAAATATGATGCGCGGTTTATTTAAAGATTTATTGAATGTCGAATTGCCTGAACCATTTCCGCGCATGAGTTATACCGAAGCGATGTCACGTTATGGTTCTGACAAACCTGATTTACGTATCCCGCTGGAATTGATCGACATTAATGATCTGATGCGCAACGTGGAATTTAAAGTGTTTTCGGGTCCCGCAAACGATCCACATGGTCGTGTTGCTGCATTGCATGTACCGGGTGGTGCTGAATTAAGTCGCAAAGAGATTGATGATTACACTAAATATGTCGGCATGTTTGGTGCGAAAGGCTTGGCGTACATCAAATTCAATGCGGATGGATTGCAATCACCCATCTTAAAGTTTATTCCAGAAGATGTAGTGAAAACGATTATTGAACGTACTCAAGCGAAAGTCGGCGATATTATTTTCTTTGGTGCCGATAAAACAGAAATCGTGAATGAAGCCTTAGGCGCATTGCGTGTGAAGGTTGGACATGATCGTGGTTTGGTTGAAAAAACCTGGCGTGCGTTATGGGTGATTGATTTCCCCATGTTTGAAAAAGGCGAAGGGCGTTTATCGGCATGCCATCATCCATTCACAGCTCCAAAGATTAACGATATCAGCGAATTGTCACAAGATCCCACTAAAATTGTTGCGCGTGCCTATGATATGGTTATCAATGGGACTGAGATCGGCGGCGGATCGATTCGTATTAATTCGTCAGAAATGCAAATGGCGGTGTTTCGCACATTGAATATTTCAGAGGAAGATGCCAAACAAAAATTCGGTCATTTATTAACTGCACTGAAATTCGGTTGCCCTCCTCATGGCGGCATTGCTCTTGGCATTGACCGTTTGGCGATGTGGATGACAGAATCCGATTCGATTCGTGATGTGATTGCATTTCCAAAAACGCAAACAGCAAGCTGCCCATTAACCGACGCACCTGCACCGGTTGATCCTGCTCAATTAATTGAATTAGGTATTCGTGTTCGTAAAGAAGTAACTGAAGAGAAAAAAGCTAAAATAACGGAATAGGGAACGACATGACGATCATCCTCGGAATTGATCCTGGCTCACGTTTTACAGGCTATGGCGTCATTCAGTGGGAAGGAAATCAAAGTCGTTATATCGATAGTGGCTGTTTAGCGGTTGCTGCTTATTCTCCTACTGAACGGCTACAAAAAATTTTTCTCGGCATTCAAGCTATTGTTCAATTGCATCAGCCGGCAGAAGCTGCGATTGAACAAGTTTTTATGCATCAAAATCCAAGTTCTGCTTTAAAATTAGGTCAGGCACGTGGCGCTGCGATTGTCGCATTGAGTCACGAAGTCGCGGAATATTCAGCACGTCAGGTGAAGCAATCCGTTGTGGGTTATGGCGCGGCGGGAAAAACGCAAGTTCAACACATGGTCAAACGGTTGCTGAATATTACTCATGAACTCCAAGCAGATGCTGCGGATGCTTTAGCCGTAGCGTTATGTCATGCGCATACGCGTTTTTGTCTAGCTAAATACCCAGTAATCTCACGCAAAAAACGTTCGAGTTGGCGGGATTATCGTCCTTAAATCAAGGGCGGCCCTGCACCCTCATCCCCAACCCTTCTCCCGTAAACGAGAGAAGGGAGCTTTTTATTTTTTATTATAGCTCTCTTCTCCCAGCTAGCTGGGAGAAGGGTTGGGGATGAGGGTGCAGAAAATCTGCAACAATGAAGACCTAAAATGTCGATACCGACCCTGGCCCTAATTTTGAACTCGCTATTTTTTCTTTCATTAAAATATAATTTGTCGCTGCAATGGCAATAGCGGAAACAACCAAAGTCAAATGAATGACCACTTGCCACATCACGGCATAATTGCTTAATTTGGAAGGTTCAATAAATGTTCTCAACAAATGAATGGATGAAATACCGACGAGAGCGAGTGCGAGTTTTACTTTCATTGAGCCTACATTGACATCATCCAACCATTCGGGTCGCTCAGAATTATCTGGCAGATGCAGAGGTGAAATGAAAGTTTCATAACCTCCAATAATGACCATAATAAGTAGATTTGCAATCATCACAACGTCAATCAAATCAAGTACGCCTAGCATAATGCTGACATCATCGACAGTTTGAATGTGAGCGACGAGCTCAACTAACTCGACTAAGAATCGATACGCATAACCACCGAGAATAACAATCAGACCAAGATATAAGGGTAGTTGCAACCAGCGGCCCATAAACATAATTTGCGATAAGGCATATCTTCATTGGCAAAAGAGATTTTTACTGCTTCGGCGGTAAAACTATGAGTAAAATACCCAAAATACGATAGGAATTTTTTTATGATAGGACAAATACGCGGAATTATCTTAGAAAAACAGCCACCTCAGTTATTACTTGACGTTAATCAAATTGGTTATGAAATTGATGCGCCGATGAGTACTTTTTATCGATTGCCGGAGATTGGACAAGAAGTGCTGTTGTTTACCCATTTTGTGGTACGTGAAGATGCCCATCTGTTGTATGGCTTTTTTTCACGTGAAGAGCGTTTATTATTTCGTACCTTATTAAAAGTCAATGGCGTGGGGCCGCGTTTAGCTTTGACAATTCTGTCTAGCATAACGCCAGATGAATTTGTTCAGTGTGTCGTGAATAATGACACAGCCAGCCTTGTTCGTTTGCCAGGTGTTGGGAAAAAAACAGCGGAACGATTGGTGATCGAAATGCGTGATAAATTATCGGCATGGGAGCAACACGCGCCCATTGAATTGAATTTATTAAATTCTGCCTCAGAACGAAATGGACGGAACCAAATCCTGCAAGATGCTATTTCAGCATTGATTGCATTAGGTTATAAGCCTCAAGAAGCCAGTCGAACAGTCGGTAAAGTGGATGATGGCGCCCTAAGCAGTGAAGAAATTATTCGCAAGGCATTAAGGGAGATGGTATGAAAGAAATCGATAGAATGATTTCCCCGGAACAACAGGACAATGATCCGATTGATCGCGCGATACGGCCTAAAACGTTACAGGATTATATTGGGCAACCTGCTGTGCGTGAACAAATGGAAATTTTCATTCAAGCTGCCCGGTTACGTCGTGATGCACTAGATCATGTATTAATTTTTGGTCCACCCGGGTTGGGCAAAACCACACTTGCGCACATTGTGGCAAATGAAATGGGCGTGGGATTACGTCAAACTTCGGGTCCTGTGTTGGAGCGGCCCGGGGATGTTGCGGCGCTCTTGACGAATTTACAAGAACGCGACGTTTTATTTATCGACGAAATTCATCGCTTAAGCCCAGTTGTTGAAGAAGTGCTTTATCCGGCGATGGAAGATTATCAACTGGATATTATGATTGGCGAAGGACCTTCGGCGCGTTCCATTAAACTGGATTTACCCCCTTTTACTTTAATTGGCGCGACAACGCGCGCGGGTTTGCTCACTTCACCATTGCGTGATCGTTTCGGTATCATACAGCGCTTAGAGTTTTATCCTGTGGCCGAATTGACGCAAATTGTTTCCCGCTCTGCGGCCATTTTAAATGTGCAAATGGATAAAGCGAGTGCTGAAGAAATCGCGAAGCGTTCTCGTGGAACACCGCGCATTGCCAATCGTTTGTTACGTCGGGTGCGCGATTATGCAGAAGTGAAAGCGAATGGAGAAATCAGCGTTCTGCTTGTGCGGCGCGCATTAGATTTATTGGATGTCGATGAAGAAGGCTTCGATATGATGGATAGAAAAGTGCTGTTAGTCTTGATTGAAAAATTTGGCGGTGGTCCTGTGGGCGTCGATAGTTTAGCCGCTGCTATCAGCGAAGAACGTGGTACTATTGAAGATGTGATTGAGCCGTTTTTGATTCAGCAGGGTTTTATAATGCGCACACCGCGCGGCCGTATTGCGACGCGCCAGGCTTATTTACATTTTGCTTTACCGGTACCAGAAAAAATAGTCCAGCAGAAAAATTTAAATTTTTTTGAAGAAATAGGACTATAATATCGAATGCAAAGCGGCCGCAGGTATTGCTGGATGAACTACAAATATTACATGAATTAACAACGGAGAGCTAAAACGTGACGATGGATTCTTCCTTGTGGGCTTATTTTATAAACGCCAGTTTTTTGGTGAAATTGGTGATGTTATTGTTAATCGTAGCATCCGTTATTTCATGGACTTATATCTTGCAGCGCACATTTTATTTGAAAGAAGTACGCGCTACGACAGCCGTATTTGAGCGTGCGTTTTGGTCAGGGGGTGATTTATCAAAACTATATGCAGAGAGTATGAAACAGAGAGACGATGTGGAAGGAATGGAAACCATTTTCCAGGCGGGTTTCAAAGAATTTTTACGCCTGCATAAACAAGCTGGGATGACAGCAGAAGCGGTGCTGGCGAGTGCACGACGTGCCATGAATGTAGCGCAAATGCGCGTACAAGATAAATTGGAAATTCATTTGCCGATGCTTGCAACGGTAGGCTCAACCAGTCCTTTCGTTGGAATTTTTGGCACGGTTTGCGGCATTATGTTGACCTTCCGTACGCTGGCCAATGTGCAGCAAGCGACGATTTCAATGGTCGCACCCGGTATTGCCGAAGCATTAATTGCAACAGCAATGGGGTTATTTGCAGCGATTCCTGCCGTCGTTGCTTACAATCGTTTTACGACGGATATCAATCGTTTGTTAAGCCGTTTTGATGTGTTTCAAGATGAATTTTCCAATATTATTTTTAGGCAAGCGCAAATTTCATTAAACAAAGTGGAAGAGAAGGAGTCATAACCCGATGAATTATCTTTCTTCTGTTTCTTCGCGAAAATCGCGCCGACCCATGGCTGAAATTAATTTAGTGCCTTTCATCGATGTCATGTTGGTCTTGCTGGTTATCTTTATGATTACTACCCCATTATTGACGCAAGGCGTTAAAGTTGATTTACCGCAAACTGAAACCAAAGCCATTCCACCCGATCAAAAAGAACCACTTATTGTGACAGTGGATTCTACCGGTAATTTTTATCTCAATATTTCAAGCAAGCCAAATCAACCCGTTACCGCACGGGTCTTAACAAATTTAGTCACAAGTCAATTATCCGCAGAAGTGCCTACTGAACAACAACGCCCCGTGTTGGTGCGGGGTGATAAAAATGCGAATTACGGCAAAGTGGTAGAAGCGATGGTATTGTTGCAACAGGCGGGCGCAAAAAGCGTGGGATTGATTACACAACAACCGTCTCAATCCGATAAAAGTACAGGCTAGTGGTATGGAAGTTGGAAAAGAAAAATATTCGCAACCGTTTTTCTTCTCTCTGTTGTTGCATATTATCGTAGTGATCCTCTTGATTGTCAGTTTTGATTTTCAATCTAAAATGGCGGTATTGAAAAAGTCTGATCAAAATACAGAAATTGTTAACGCAATGGTGATGGATGCACCTTCCACACCCACAAAAGTCATTCCTCGACCAGAACGAATTATACCTAAGCCACTCATTGCGAAACCACCGCAACCGGTAAAACCACAAGAAAAACCTGACATAACTCAATCCCAAAAACAGGCTATTGCGATTGCAGATAAAAAAGAAAAGAAAAAAGAACAAGACAGAATTGCAAAACAATTATTATCCGACATTAAAAAACAAACAAATCAACAAAAAAAAGTAAAACAAAAAGCGCTCGCGGCAGAATTCGAAAAAGAAATGAAACAACTCGCGGCGAAATCTATTCAACGCCAAATGTTACAAGAAAAAGCCCGAATAGACGGCGCACGCACGCAGAAAATGCAGGGTGAAGTTGATAAATATAAAGCGCTAATTTCCCAGGCGATTAGTCAGAATTGGATAATTCCCGGGTCGGTCGATAAGCGTTTATCCGCGCAATTATTAATTCGAGTCGCACCTGGCGGTGTTGTGCTGGATGTACAAGTTGTTAAAAGCAGTGGCGATGAAAGTCTTGATCGCTCTGCACGCGCTGCCGTATTTAAAGCATCCCCATTACCTGTTCCTGTCGATTCGGATGAATTTGCTCCATTTAGACAATTTGTTTTAAAAGTGAAGCCAGAAAACATCTTAAATTTAGATAATTTGGTAAGTTAGTGCCGAAAATGGTAGGCTTAAGAGGTCAGGGCAGGCGTGCGCTTGAGGTCATCCTGAGCGCAGCGAAGGATCGCCTTATTATAATTTAGTGATCCTTCGCTGTGCTCAGGATGACAGCCACTTGGCATGCTGTGATTCTACTTCACGGAGGGAATAACTGTGATTTTGCAGCTTTGGTTAGCAGCCGTCGTTATCGTATTGATGATATATGCATTATGTTGTATTTATCACATAAAAAAAATAAAACAGAAAAACAAAACATTAGAGAATTCATTCCAGCAAGAACAAGAAAAAAAGCAATTATTAAAAGAAGAATTAAACACTCTGCAACAAAAAATAGCGCAAGACCTCTTAGCCGACCCGCTTACCGGGTTGTCCGGTCGTAAGATATTTGAAGACCATTTAACTTTAACGATCAATCAAAGCCTTCGCCATCAATTGACATTTAGTGTCATGTTTTTAGATTTGGATAGATTCCATATTATTAATGACACGTTTGGGTATGAGCACGGTGATCATTTATTAAAAGAAGTTGCGGAACGATTATCATCTTGCGTAAGACAAGTTGATACTGTGAGTCGTTTAGGCGGAGATAAATTTGTTTTTATTTTTTCTCAAATTGCCAAAGCTGAAACGGCAGCTTATATCGCGCAACGACTGTTAGATGCCATTGCAGAACCCTTCGTCATTCAAGGCCAAGAATTATATGTAACAGCCAGTATTGGCATTACGATTTTTCCTCATGATGGTAATGATGAAGAAACATTGATGAAATATGCAGATATTGCCTTACATCAGGCAAAACTACAGGGTCGAAATTCCTATCAATTTTTCCGTGAAGAAATGCACACGTTGAGCAAGCGCGAATTATTATTAAGTTCATGCTTGCGTAATGAAACAGTGTTTCAGAATTTTGTTGTTTATTACCAGCCACGCGTTGATGTGGCAACAAAAAAAGTGGTTTCTATGGAAGCGATTCTGCAATGGAATCATCCCGAGTTTGGTCGAGTGACGTTTGAAGAAATTTTTTGTCTGGCAGAAAAAAATAATAGTATTTCTATCATTAATGAATGGCTGTTACGAACTGCTTCTCAGGATTTATTAAAATGGCACGCGCATGATTTTAATCCGCAATCGATTTCAATACCTATTCCATTAAAACAACTCGAAAATGCACACTTTATCCAAACGATTTCGAATATTTTGCAAGAAACGCACTTGACTGCTTCTAGTCTCATTTTCGAAATTACGGAGCCATCTTTGCTGACTAAAATTGAAGTGATTGAAAAAATGTTACATATGCTGAAGCGGTTGGGTATTCAAATCGCTATTAATAATTTTGGCGCAAGCCATTTACCACTGCAACAGTTAAGACGCTTACCTATTGATATTTTCAAAATGGATCGTTCAATTATCTTCGATATTACCAGTAACAAAGAAAGTGAAGCCATTATTAAAATGATTATCGCATTGGCCAATAGCTTTGAAGCAAGCGTGGTAGCAGAGGGAGTAGAAAACGCGGCTCAGAAAAATACGCTTACTGCGCTGGGTTGTACAATTATGCAAGGCACGGTATTTAGTCAGCCTGCGTTGGCCGATGAATTTAGTGCGGAAACGATTTTGCTTTAAAAAGACGTAATTCCCTTATCAAAAAAGATATGCGATACTCAGCACTGCATCTCATTCTTATAAGATATTTCTGGAGACGTACAATCCTATGCGGAAATTAGTCATTCTATTTATCGGTTTGAGTCTCTTTATTTCAAACCATGCTTTTGCTTTGTTAAGTATGGAATTGACTCGTGGTGTGGCTGGCGCTGTGCCTATTGCAATTGTTCCATTTCCAGTTGCAGGCGGTGCCCCTTCGCAGAACATATCAGATATTATTACCAATGATTTAAAAAACAGTGGTCGTTTCAAAGTTTATAGTGGTGCATCCGTTAGTTCAGACATGCCATTGAATTATTACCGTAGTATCGGCGCGGATAATGTTCTTATGGGTAAAATAGAACAAACTGGAGATGGCCGGTATCAAGTTTCCTTTAAGCTCATGGATACTTACAGAGGGAAAGAGGAAGGAAAAGAAGGCATTGCACTGTTGAAAGAAAAATTTGTGGTAGCGGATTCCGATTTACGTCCCTTGGCGCACCATATCAGTGATTTAATTTATAAACAAATCATTGGAGTAAGAGGGGTTTTTTCAACCCGTTTAGCCTATATTGTGGTACAACATTCCGAGGATGACACCGCACAATATACGCTTGAAGTTTCAGATGCAGATGGATACAACCCACATCCCTTGTTAACATCCAGTGATCCCATTATGTCACCTGCTTGGTCGCCGAATGGAAAACAAATTGCTTACGTTTCATTTGAAGGGAAGCAAGCTTCTATCTATATCGAAAATATAGCGACCGGTACACGGCAATTGATTAGCAGATATCCTGGCATAAATGGTGCGCCAGCTTGGTCGTCTGATGGACGAAAATTGGCGTTGGTCTTATCAAAAAGCGGTTCGCCCAATATTTATATTATGGATCTCGCATCACATCATTTGACACAAGTCACCAATGATTGGTCAATTAATACCGAACCTGCGTGGGCACCGAAAGGCGGATCTATTATTTTCACATCCAATCGGAGTGGCAAACCCCAAATTTATCAAAAAAATCTGTCAACTGGGTCGACTAACCGTATTACGTTTGATGGAAATTATAATGCACGCGCGTCATTTACACCGGATGGTAATCATATAGTGATGTTGAATCAGGAGTCTAAATTATATAATGTCGGGATTCTGGATTTAAATAGCGGTATATTCCGTGTTTTAACCAACTCATCCGGCACTGACAATGAATCACCTAGTATGGCGCCGAATGGCAGTATGATATTATATGGCACGATTTACGCTGGACGTAGTGTGTTGGCGATGGTAGCAAGTGATGGTAGTGTGCAAATTCGTCTGCCGGCTCGTAATGGTGAAGTTCAGGATCCAGCCTGGTCACCGTATTTATCTTGATAACGAAAAGGAGAAAGGTCATGAAGTTAAAAAAATTAACACAAATCTTAATCATTGGCTGCGGTATTTTAGCTTTAGGCGCATGCTCTTCTACAAGGCATAAAACCAATGATGATGTCAATACAGCTGCAATGAATGATATGAATAATAGTAACGTTAGAACATCAGGTCTAGGTGAAAACGAACGTTTTGGTGATCAAGGCGGTGTAGGCGGCCATAGTGGAAAATTAGCAAAACGTACTTACTATTTTGATTTTGATAAATATGATGTACGCGATACAGATAAGTCAGCTATTTTAGCGAATGCAGATTGGTTAGCAGCACATCCCAATTCCAAAGTCATTTTAGAAGGTCATACAGATCCGCGTGGAAGCCGTGAATACAATGTAGGCCTTGGCGAAAATCGCGCAAAATCAGTATTAGACATATTGCAGTCTCGTGGTGTGAATCCAAGTCAAATTCATATCGTGAGTTACGGTTCAGAAAGACCCGCTGCGCAGGGACGTAGTGAACAAGATTTTCAGTTAGATCGTCGTGCAATCATTGATCTTGCCCAGAGATAATCTATGCTAATTAAATCTCTTAAGAGAGTTGTTATGGTGGCGATGCTAGCAAGCATCGCCATAACCGCTTATGCGGAAGACGCGCCTGTTTATGATGTGGATAACTATCCGCCGCAATTTGATGGGCAACCTGATAATGCATCGCAACAGCAGCCGCAGGCGTCTGCACAGACGCCCGCACCAACGCAGCAGGCATTGCCCAATCAAGATGTACCCATTTCGACGCAATCCTTGCCATTGGATCAGCGTATTGCTCGAATGGAACAGCAGTTAACGAATTTGCAGCGTTCTCAATCGGCAGCGAAATTAAATGACTTGCAGAGTGAAATCCAAACATTACGAGGCCAGGCGGAAGAGTTAGCGCACCAATTGCAGCAAATGCAAAGTCAGCAGCGTTCAATGTATTCGGATTTGGACAAGCGCATCAATAAACAAGCCTTGACGAATACTCAGATTGCCACTCAGCAACCTGATGATGATTCGCCTGTTTCGCCCAAGACAACATTAAAGCCAAAGCAATCGAAGACATCAAAAACCAAAACCACACTTGCGGATAATGCTCAGGATAGTCAACCAGCAACCCTATCAGATAAGCCAGATACGTCTTCTACTGTTCTTCCCACGGAAACGGTTGCAAGTAAAAAAGGTCTTAAAACCGATTCCTCAGATCAAGAAGAATTACAGATGTATCAAAGCGCTTATGACTTGATAAAAGACAGCAAATTTGACCAAGCCATTGCTGTTTTGCAAAACATGCTGAAGAAATATCCCACCGGCCAATCCGCGGCTAATGCGCATTATTGGTTAGGTGAATTGTATGGTTTGCAAAAGAAAAAAGATCAAGCAGCGCTCGAGTTCGGCAATGTTGTGAAAAATTATCCGGATAGCCCGAAAGTATCCGATGCACAAGTTAAACTGGGTATGATTTACGCAGCCCAATTGAAATGGACTGATGCGAAGAGCACTTTCAAGAAAGTGATTAGCCATTACCCTGGTACGACTTCAGCGCGTTTAGCGGCTCAGCAGCTAAAAGAAATTAAGTCTGGCGGACATTAAAAAACTCCCTTCTCCCAACGCAGAATGCGTTGGGAGAAGGGCTGGGGATGAGGGTGCAGCAAATCTGTAACAACGCCGGCATGCTCGGGAACATCGTGTAAAAAAAGCAAAAAAATTCTTGGCTTGATACTGGTGGCCCCAATGGGCGGATGGAGGGTATCGTACTCCATAGTTTTTTGCAAAAAAGACATTAAAAGAGCGTTGATATTTTTTTTAAAAGCTGTAATATTGGCGCCTCAAGTTTGTATACACCTTTCCGTTATGGGTCGTTAGCTCAGTCGGTAGAGCAGCAGGCTTTTAACCTGTTGGTCCTGCGTTCGAATCGCAGACGACCCACCAACCTTAGAACAAAAACTTATAGAGTTATTTTCACTGTACTCGAATCACCCTTACAAGTAGCATATATATTTTTAAGAAATGACGGTGTCTGACGCTGCATCATTGTGACTGTTATTATCCTATAACTTGACAAAAACCCATAAAACCCATAGTATTACTATGTGTTTCTTGTATTTTAATCAAGTAGGTTAATTATGAGACCAGCTGATTTTTTTAACCAAAATGCCGTGTTTACGAGCAAAGAATATGCTCGATTCATGGCAGCAGAGAAACATGTTGGTGAGAGAGCTCAAGAGGCATTGCTATCTTATCATATAAAGGTAGGGAACTTGATTCGAGTTCGAAGAGGGTTGTTTGCAGTGGTGCCAGCAGGTGCGTCACCGGAATTTTATGCGGTTGATCCCTATCTTATCGCTGCTAAACTGGTAGATGATACAGTGATTGGTTACCATAGCGCTTTAGCTTTTTATGGTAAGAGCTATTCTATAACGCATCAATTTTGTGTCCTGTCTCATGCGCGATCAGCGAATATACCTTTCCGTGAGGATGTCTTTCGACTTGTGCTATTTCCAAAATCATTGCGTGAGAAGAATCAGGAAATGTTCGGTGTGAAAACTGTTTTACATCGTGGCTGCCAATTACAAGTAACAGGCTTTGAGCGTACATTGGTTGATATGCTGGATCGGCCCGATTTGAGTGGCGGATGGGAGGAGGTTTGGCGCTCATTGGAATCGGTAGAATATTTTGATTTAGACAAAGTGATCGAGTATGCTTTACTGCTTAATAATGTGACGACAATAGCGCTTGTTGGTTTTTACCTTGAGCAGCATCAAAAAGAATTACGTGTCAAAGACTACCATCTTGCAAAATTAGAAGCAC
>CAYRUP010000031.1:0-16470 GCA_964427485.1 uncultured Coxiellaceae bacterium
TACCACTCAGGGTAATCTGCTTCGCGGGTGGGGGTGATAGCTGTTTTCATGGGTTTTTTAAGCTCCGTTGAGTTCATTGAGCACCTGTTTAACGTGGCCATTAACTTTTACCTTGCGCCAAATTTGACGAATTTTACCTTGTTCGTCAATTAAAAAAGTTGAACGCTCGATGCCGAGAAAAGTATTACCAAATAGGCTTTTTTTATTGATCACACCATAGGCTTGGCAAACATCACCACTTTCATCAGCCAGCAAAACAAACGGCAATTGGTATTTTTCTTTAAATTGTTGATGTTTCATGGGTTTATCTTTCGAGATGCCGAGAATGATCACATTGTGTTGGGTGAATTGCGCGATATGGTCGCGAAAATCACATGCTTCGCGCGTACAACCCGGCGTATTATCTTTCGGGTAAAAATACAGAACCACATTTTTCCCTCGTAATGTTTTCAATGAGACAGATTCATTTTGATCTGAAAGTAAGGTAAAATCGGGCGCTTTATCGCCAATGTTAAGCGTCATGATGGCATTCCGTGTGAATATAACAACGAGAAGTTTACGCGAGGAGACATATAAGAAAAAGCTCTTTTTATCGCGAAAAAAAGAGCTTAAGAAATGTTGCTAAAATTGTTTTGAATTGTTATTGTGACATCCTATTGCCAATGTAGCCACCGCCGACTGCGCCTACGATTGTACCAGCTGCGCTGCCGCCTGTGACTGCATTACCGACCACACCGCCGGCTACTGCGCCAACCGCTGTACCTGTGTCAGTACGGTTCCAGGTGCACCCCGTCGTTAACAATAGGGTTAGCATAGCAATGATGCAGCATCTAATCACGTTACTCATAAAGCCTCCTTCGCTGATTACGGTTTCATACTTAAATGCAGAGCTTTCTTTTACTATTTTATCAAAATTTTATATGAGGTGCAGGATCTTAAGAGAGAATAGAAAATATGTAGGTTATTGATAGTGTTGAACTTTTTTTAAATAAATTTAAACAAAATAAGAGTCTGTTGATAATTGACCCAAAACAAAACGAGGTAAAATCCAATGTATACAAGGCTTAATGCATTGCTCAAAGAGCAATTAGATAAAAATCATCCCGTTCTTCTGAAAAATATCGCAAAAACAAAGAATGGCATTTACGACCGTCTTTTTGATTCCTTAAATGTTCTTGAACCTGAAGTTTGCGATGACTTAGTTGCAAAAATGATTCCTCTGGTCGATGGTTTGCTGCAAGGTCTCATAAAAAATGTGAAGGGATTTAAAGAAATTCATCAACAAAATAAAATGAATTTTATGGAAGCGACGAGTCACTTTTCTGTAGAGGCAATGAGTGCCTATATTGAAAGCCAAACAAATAGACGAAGCGCTATACAAGCGGGGATAGAATTCATTGCTAACAATCTTTTGGAAAAAGCCATCATACAAGTGCTTGATGGCCGCGGTAATTTGCGTTGGGATCTTGTCACACAACTCAGGTTGAATGATGGAATCGATAAATCGAAAGCGATTCGAAATCCGCATAATATTTCTCTGGTCGTTTCTGGTTATTTCTCTGCAGCGGTGGCGCAAGTTGCAGAAAAGTTGACAGCGAAAGATACGATTGGTTATACACAAGCATTGGAAGGGATTAAAAAAGGCTTGCGTAGTGCGCGTAACCTGGATGCTATAGAGAAGCAAGTGCGGGCGACTCAGAAAGTGGACCGTGAGCATGAATTCGCTACTCGTTTTGTGAATGAGTTAACTGCAATAGGCAAAACAAATCTTACCGCGCATGAAAATACACTTGAGTTAATAGTTCAGGCTGATTTTGATACGTTTGCGGAAAATACTTTTCTGCAAGAATCGGAAAACAGACCCGTGGCTAATCATCTTCGCCAGAAAAAACTTTCTTTCTGGTTGGATGTGATGTTTCAACTGATTGCCGACAAAAAAGATTATGAAACTTTTTCAGTTATTTTTAGCGTATTTCAAGAGAATTTGCGCGTAGAATCAGAATCGCCAAAAAAAGGTGAAAAAGGAATTGATCTTCAATTGTTGGAAAAAAATCCTGAAAAACAGGATCTTTACACGCTGTGTTTGCATGAGCAAGATGAGTATGATACTCGGGTTAGAAAAGAAGAAGATTTAATTGAAGATCAATGGGTGGTTGTGGATCTGCAAAACAAATTATTTCAGGATGAATTTATTGCAAAATTACAACGTTTTTTGAATGTGCATACTTGTTATTTAGCCATTGATCTTGTTGTGCAAACTTATGTGCATCCTCGCAATACAAAAAAAATAGAAGAGAATGAACGCCCAGCGTTGAGAATAAAAGAAAGCACGATGATTTCGAAATTGATTGAAATTTCGCAAGGTGAAGGTGTGTTTGAAAATGAGGATGTTATCAAGCTTTTGGATGATCATCTTCCTTCTGAAGGCGGTTTACTGCAAGAAATTTTGCAAAAGAGTAAAGAAATATTTGGCGCCCACTTGGAGACCACAAATCCTGAGCCATTAGCTAGGATAGCGAGTATTTCAACCGCGATGTCTTCGAGTCGTTCTTTGCTAAGAATGTATTCTTCTGGTGATAGTGAAGAAAAATCGCCAAAACGAGAAAGCGTTTCGTGTGATGAAATGGATTGTGATTTTCCAGAGATTTCACCTAAAAGTGTATCGTCTGTAGTGCCGACGACACCTGTGCGTGCTTTGTTTAATGGGGTTTCAAAGGTACCAGAAACAAAAGTGCAGCAATTAGGGAAAATGGGGAATCGATTATTGCGTACTTAGATCTGATATTTACGTACCACTGACCTAATCGTGCCCGACCCTTCGAGATGGCGCCCTTCGAGACGGCGCTGCGCGCCTCCTCGAAGGGTCGTGCCCGATTGGGTCAGTGGAATCTACAAACCCATTTGAATATCAAACCGCCCCTGCCCATTCATACTCAATGTTTTCCATAACCAGGGCAAAATTATTTTTAATTGTTGTTCAAACTGCCACGGTGGATTGATGATAAGCATGCCGCAGCCATTCAATTCTGTTGCAACATCTTCTGAATAAATACAAAGTTCAGCGGATAGCATAGGGCGCTTTATTTTATTTTTAAGATCACGACGAAAATAAGAAAGTCGTCGCTCTGTTTTAATCGGATACCAGAGGGCATAAATTCCTGTTTCCCAGCGCTCGAGCGTCTTGGATAAAATTCCAGGGAGTGCAGCCAATTCATCGGATTTTTCATAAGCTGGGTCAATTAAAACAAGTCCTCTGCGCTCTTTTGGCGGCAAGAATGCTTTTAGATTTTGGTAACCATCTTGCTGATGAATCGCAATTTGTTGATTATTTCTGAAAAGTTTTTTTAATGTTTGAAAATCATCAGGATGGAGTTCAGATAAAATCATCCTGTCTTGTGTTCGCAAAAATTCACGCACAAAATAAGGGGAGCCAGGGTAGTAACGCAATTCATGAGCGTCATTTATTTTTTTTACGCAATGAAGATAATCTTGCAACAGAGACGGCGGATTTTGTTGTGCTAATACTTTTTCAATACCCTCTTTAAATTCTTGGCGTATTTGCGTAGCGTCAGACAGTAAATCATAAAAACCGATTCCAGCATGTGTTTCAAGATAGCAAAAGCCAGTTTCTTTGCGAAGCAACGATTGTATCAATGCGACTAAAATACTATGTTTAAACACATCAGCAAAATTGCCGGCGTGAAAGGCATGGCGATAATTCATTTTTATTCCCAGAGAGGATAATGTTCGAGTTTGATTTCTTCGTTGAAAAATATTTTGGTACCGGCTGCAAATGATTCTGTGTAGTCGGAAATATAAAAATTTTTGTTGCCTTGCCCGCTCGGGTTAAGCAATTTATCTTGCGCAAGCCTTGTTTTGACGGCTTTAGCTACCGCATCGGATGGATCAATGATATCAATTTTATGCTGAAAAAAATCGGCAATTTTTTCTTTGACTACGGCATAATGCGTGCAAGCGAGCAGCAATGCATCGACTTTTTTAAGTGATGAGTGTGATAAATATTCTTCGACCAAGCTGTCGGTTACACCATTGTTACCAAATTCTTCAATGGCAGAAGCGAGCAAATTAGTCGGATGAGAAATTAATTCAATGCCATGATTTAAATTATCAATTTTTTTCTTATAGACATTTGAGTTAACGGTTTGTCGTGTACCAATCAAGCCAATCTTTTTGTGCGCATAATTGTCACGTAAAAATTGAATAGTAGGATCAACAACATTCATGACAATCGCTTTGCTTGCAACATATTCTTTAATTAATTCATAGGCAGCTGTTGACGCAGAATTGCAAGCGATCAAAATCAATTTGCAATGTTGTTGCAGCAGCATATGCGCAATTTTGACGGAATAAGCCTGGATGGTCGCGGATGATTTATCACCATAAGGCAAGTGCGCCGTATCGCCAAAATAAATAATATTTTCTTTCGGCATGTGTTTAACAATGGCTTTAGCAACGGTTAAGCCGCCAATTCCGCTGTCAAAAATTCCAATGGGATGTGTAGGGGTATGTTTTGTCATAGCAGTCACAAGATAACATTTTACTTATAGATATCATAATGGAGAATAGGATGAATGGCTATACCCCCCCCATTCGTAGGGAACATATGTCATCTTGAGCGCAGCGAAGGATGACATCAAAGCTCTTAAAATGCCATTCGTAGCAGCGTAATTTTTTTTAAAAATGCTGTTGACAGAAAAACAAAAGCTAGCTATCGTTAACAAAGTTTTCCTCCCTGCAAAAAATCTTTTAATACTCTACCTCATTACTTAGCCCCATAGTCATTCCAAAAATTCCAAAAAAACAAACACGAGAATTAAATCATGCAACACACTCATTTACTTCAAAAAATAGCAGACCAATTTGGGACGCCCCTTTATGTCTATGATCGTTTGCAAATTGAAGATAATTATCATTCCTTGCAGGAAGGTTGCGCGAATTGTGTAGAGATATTTTATTCGCTAAAAGCAAATCCCAATCTGGCGATTTCAGCCTCATTAAAAAAGTTAGGTGCGGGTGCTGAAGTATGTTCGGGTACGGAATTGCAGAGTGCTTTGGCGGCGGGTTTCTTACCTGAAAACATTTTATTTGTGGGGCCTGCAAAAAAACCGCAAGAAATTATTTACGCGTTGGAAAACAAGATATACTCAATTGTTTGTGAATCAAAAGAAGAGCTCAATTTAATTAATGAATTAGCGAAAACGAGGAGAGTGGTTGCTAATGTTGCGATCCGGATTAATCCGTCATTTACTGTACGGAACGCTTCTCTCAAAATGGGTGGCGTTCCATCGCAATTTGGCATCGATCAAAACGATGTATTTAAAAATAAAAAATTTTTTCTAAAAAAGAGCAACATAAATATCATTGGAATACATGTTTTTAGTGGAACACGTATTCTGCAAGCAAAAACATTTTTCGAAAATACGCAAAATATTTTGGCCTTATCAGATCAATTAGCAAATCAGTGGGAAGTTGAATTCAGCATGCTTGATATTGGCGGTGGAATTGGTGTTAATTATTTTAAAAATGAAAATGAATTTGATCTTCATGCAATGAAGCAATTATTATCTCCGTTATTAATGGACTATAAAAAGCAACATCCCGCGATGCGGATTATATTAGAAAGTGGACGTTATTTAGTTGCAACCGCAGGCATTTTTATCAGCCGAATTGATTGTGTCAAAGTATCGCAAAATGTGCCGTTTCTCATTACGGATGGCGGCATGAATTGTCATCTAACAGCAGCAGGCTATGGCTCCGTATTAAAACGAAATTTTCCAATTTCATTGCTGACAAGTTCAAATTCAAAAAAAAGAATTTGTTATCACATTACAGGACCTCTCTGTACGCCAGCAGATGTCATTGGAGTCAGCGTAGAATTACCTGAAGCAAAAATCGGTGATTATATCGCCATTGCTGCATCAGGCGCTTATGGCCCAACGGCTTCCCCAGTGATGTTTTTGGGCCATGGTTATCCAGCTGAAGTTTTGCTCGATGGTGAAGAAGTTAGGATAGTTCGAGAACGGGATGTCGCAGCCGATTTTTTACGTAAACAAAAAATGAATTAACAAATTTCAATCTTAATCTTCCTATTCATTTCTCCGCATAGTTTTATCTCTCATCATTTATTTGTTTATTTTGGTAAAGAACCAAATATAACAAAAAAATCACTTCAATAAAAAAATAACACTAATTAACAGGAACAACGCTATGCAATCATGCATGATAGATAAAATACAAATGGCTTTATCGAAAGCATTAAATGGAAAAATATTCAATGATCTGACTCCGCAAACTAAATTGCGCGAAGATATAGGGCTTGATTCGATTACATCGCTGACATTTTTAATTGCATTAGAAGAAACAATAGACGGATTTATTGTCGATCCAGACACGCTGGATATGCAAGATTTGGAATGCATTCAAACAATAAATCAATACATCGAACGACAATTGGTAAGAGTCTAAGATATGCAGAATCAAATCAATCTATCTGACAGTCATTTTATTCGCTTACCAGTGCGTCAACCGCGAGAACCGCGCGGACGTTTTGTAAGATATTATCAAGACTTATATTCAGTCTATGGAGGGCAATTAGCAGAACAAACATTTTTTACGGGTTCACAATATTCTTATACAGAATTAGGCGATGGGATATTTGCAAACATAGCGAAAAATACGTTAAATCAAATTGATTTATTCGTCATGGTAGCATGGGCACATGAATTTGACCCTGATTATGCAAGTGCGGGAACGTATTTTGCCCATCGTTATCAATTAAGCGGAAAAATGCTGGATGTGAGTGATCAAGGCACATTAGGATTTTTCACTGCACTCGACTTGGTAAAAAAATATTTGCAGGCGAGTCAGGCAAAAAATGCATTAATCATTGTGCTAGAGCAAACGACTATTCCATGCAGCAAAGATGTACCCATTTTGCCATTACATGATGCTGCCTTTGGATTACTTATTTCAGAAAATAGTCTCGTGAACGAAAATACAAAATATGAAATTGTGCTGGCAGAAATAAAGCAAAAAGAAAAAATGCAATCGATTGATAAACTCATTTTGGAAATATGCAATGCATTTGCAATTTCACAGCATCAAATCAAACTTATTTTTAAAAATAATAGCACAATTCATCAGCAATATTTAAATAGTTACTTGAATATAACCGCTGTAATCACAAAGATTTTGCCTAATTATCCTGGAATATTTCCTTTGCTTTCTTATTTGCATGATTTAACAGAGTGTCGTGATGCGGCTGATTTTATTTTGATGCTGGATGAAGATGCGGAAACAACGGATATAGGTTATGTAATGTTAAGGAGATGTAAATGATTGAGGTAGCAAATCAACATGTAAAACCCCTATTGCCATTAATGGATGACAATGAATTTGGATATCAACGCTTTAGTTTTCGACAGACTGGCATCGAGTTATTTCAAGATTTAGAAGATTTAAAAATTGACGCTATTATGCACGATGGTTATTTTATTTTGCATCATACTTCAATACAAAAAACACAATTATCTGTTATTTCCGGTGAATATGGTTTCAACCTGGATAAAGCATCCTGTAAATTTATTAATTGTGAATTACTTAATAAGCATCAATTGTCTATTGGCTATTGTGTAAATTCACTTGATCCAATTTATTCAAATCCAGACTATTTTACTCATATCGAAAATTTCAAACGCGGCGTTGTGGACGCACAGTTATATTGGACAACCGAATTTTTAAACGCGATTTATTCCCATTTAAAAAATCGCCAGTCAGCAAAAAATGCGCTTATTAACAAAGAAATAATTCAAGTTATGTTAGCAGATGTACTGGTTCATATTAAATCTGCAAAACAATATCAAGAACAAATTGTTAACTTAAATAGAGTAGATATAGCAGCAAATCAATTGCTTGCCGTTAAAGAGTTAAAAGCAGCTAATCAAATTTTAGCAAAACTGTATGGAGGTAGATCATTTCTTGCTGGAAACGTAGTGGAGATGATCATGATTTTTGAATATTTCCGCGATATTTATTTTTAACTGTGAGGCCATACTATGCATGATATATCGAATGTTGATAGATTCAATGAACCGCTAGCATCATCCGCAAGCTTTTTTCGTCAAATTGCATTTGAGATAGAAGCGGACCCTGATTCCATTATGAAATATAGAAATCATCAAGCTATCACTAACATAGTTGATACTGAACAACAAACTTGTCTTGTGCGCGTGAAAACATATGAAGGGCTAGGTTATGGTGATGCAGGTGTTTTGCTTGCATGTCCTGGAGCATCACTTGCAGGAATTATGTTAGATGAATTAGGTAATCAACAACAGCGGGAATTTTTTTACCAATATGTAAAATCCAATGCAGCAACAACATTTCTGGCAGTGACTGAGCCTAATCAAGGTTCCAATTTGAGTCAGATTTCCACCTATTTGCACCCCACTGATGAAACAAATACTTCATGGCTGTTGACGGGCGAAAAATGGTTAGTGGGCCATGGTGCAACCGGAAAAATGGGTGTTGTTATTGTCAAGATAAATAATGGCCCACTGGGTGTGCGTGCGATTTTATTGAGGCCTACTCTTTTAGAACAGACCGATGGCGATATTTTGCAACGCAGAGTGCTCCCAATGCTAGGTTTGAAGGGTGCAAGATTAGGTCGTTTAAAATTTAAAGCTGTTCCACTGAATCACGATGATATATTGGGTTCGCATTTAAGCGCACCAGAGCGTGGGATGATGGCGTTGATTAAAACTTTTAATCGCATGCGCCCTTGCGTAGGTGCTTTAGCAATAGGTGTAGCACAAGCCATTGTAGATTACATTGCGGCACAGAGTCATTTCAAAGCGACACGCATGCAACAAAAATTGAATCATCTTAATTACATGATTTCGATTTCACGCGATTTATTATATTCAGCGGCTCTGCATGTGGAGCGCGATCCTTTTAACAGTAGTTTATCTTCACTTGCCAAAATAAAAGCAACCCAAACAGCAGAAAAAATAGCAGCAGCAATTCCGGATCTCATGGGTCGATTTTCCTTCATAGAACATCCTTTACTGCAAAAATGGTATCGCGATGTGTGGGGATTTGAATATATGGAAGGGACTCAAAACATGCACAAACTCAATATATTTAATGCTTATCATACAGGCACAGCGTTATGACCGGGATTGAAATCAAACATACAATAAAAAAAATTGTTGGCTTAGCATTTCCTATTCTAACTGGAAATATCATAGTCGCAATGGCTTCATTACTTAATATGCGCATTCTAGGCAAATTCGATCAAACTAATTTGTATATTTTGGCGGTATTTGCTCCTATTTATTCTATTTTACTAGCGTTTCAGGAATCATTTCGCGGAACAGCGATAATCGTCGCCAGTCATAACAAAATGACGCATATTCGTAATACTCTATGCAAGTTAATTTTTCTCGCGTTGGTGACAGGCGGAATATTCGCTTGTTTTATAAAAATATTCTCGAACGGGATCTCAATTAAACTTCATGTCGATGCTGTATTGTCAGATCAATTCCAATGGTTTATCCAAGAAATGGGATGGATCAATATTTTATTGACTTTGAGTGTGGTATTGAATGCAGTAATTTTAGGTGCGGGATTTCCTGCTGCTGCATTTACATTTACGTTAATCACTTGTTTGTTTACTACATCACTACTCATTTTTCAGCTTGCGTATTCACATCAGGGATTACAGGCATTTACCAGAGCATCTTTCCTAACAAGTATCGTGGTTGTAATTATGATGCTGCTATTTTTAAAAAACAAACAACAATACTTCAAACAAATCCTCGTGGATAAAATAGAAAATACGCCTTTAAGCAAGTTAGTCAGTAAGACGGGTATTCCATTGTTTTTTTCATACGTGATTATCTTTGGTGGTTTTGCAACTTTCAATTTATTGCTCGCTCATTATGGGATTTCAGTGGTATCAGGTTATGGCATCGCTTGCCGCTTGCAAATGTTACTAGTGCTTCCAGCAATTGGAATAGGCACTGCATTGGCAATTCTTGTTAATAACCAAATAACATCCGATAAACTTGACACACGGTTTTCAATCATACTAGTTGGCATGGGAATTTCCATCATTCTATATGGATTATTAAGTGAATTAATTTATAGTTATCGTAATCAAATAATTGGATTGTTTGTGTCAGCAAAAACAATTCAGCAAGCAGCCATATATTATTATCAACAAGTGGCATATTCCTATGTGATCTCTGGCCCCATGCTTACTTTGTTGACGATGTTGGAACAAATTGGTTATGGGTTGCAAGTCATGTTATTTAATTTTTGTTATTTTGCTGGTATTGGGCTTGCAGGTTATTTTCTTCTGCAAAAACACGATGATTACACTTATTTTTACAAAATTATATCCTGCGTTAATTGTTTATCCCTCTTTTTTCCCCTCATTTTCGCATCTCAATTACAGACCCTATTCAAACGTTTTAAATATAAATTCAGCTAACTCATTTTAAATCAGGAGTCATAAATATGTTTGTTCCAACCAATTTGGTAGATTATTTAGTGCATTCTGCAGAGAAATATCCAGATAAAGAAGCCGTTGTTTGCGGTGACACTAGGTTTACTTACAAAAAATTGCATACACTCACAAATCAAGTTGCAAACGCACTCTGTGCTCTGGGCATACAGCGGGGTGACCGAATTGTATTGTGCCTCGATAATCAGATTGAAACGGTTATTTTGTTTTGGGCCGCATTAAAAGCGAATGCGGTAGTGTCTATTGTGAATCCTGGCATTGCATCGCAGAAATTAAATTATATTATCAAAGATTCTGGCGCCAAATTTTTATGTATCAAAGACACGACGCTACTTGAAGAACTAAGCAAGTCACCCGGTGTTCTCGACAAAATCATCTTAGTCAGTAAAAACCCTCTCCCAAAAAAAGTAATTTGTTATTCAGATTTATTACAGCATGAGCAACTTAGCATGCCGATCCGTAAAACACTTGATATTGATTTAGCTTCTATTATTTATACCTCGGGTTCGACAGGCGTGCCGAAAGGTGTGATGTTGAGTCATCGTAATATGCTCTCTGCATCCGTTTCTATTCGTGAATATCTACAGCTACGTCAGGACGATATTATTATTTCTGCTTTGCCTATGTCTTTTGATTATGGCTTATATCAAATGATCCTCGCATTTTTGAGTGGTGCGACCTTAATTGTAGAAAAAGATTTTACTTGGCCAATTCAATTCATTAAGAAAATTTCCGCAGAAAAAGCCACAATATTACCAGGCGTACCTACTTTGTTTTCGATATTAGCCAATCACTTGCCAAAAATAAGTTATGATTTAAGTTCGGTGCGTTCGGTAACGAATACGGGTGCCGCTTTATTCGCGCGCCATGTCAATTTGATTCAATCACTCTTTCCTGCAGCGACCATTTTTTCAATGTATGGATTAACTGAGTGTAAGCGCTGCACTTATTTACCTCCTAAAGATATCAACCATAAATCAAATAGTGTAGGCATAGCGATCCCGAATACCGAAATTTGGATCGTAGACGAGGCGCACAACAAATTGGGCCCAAACCAAATGGGACAGCTCGTTATTCGCGGCGCTACAGTGATGCAAGGTTATTGGAATAAACCGGTGGAATCGGATCGTGTATTAAAAGATGGACTGCTTCCCGGAGAAAAAGTGTTGTACACGGGTGATTTTGGTTATTTGGATGAAAGCGGCTATTTTTATTTTTGCGGCAGAATGGATGAAACAATTAAACGATACGGAGAAAAAGTGAGTTTGAAAGAAATTGAGGAAACCATTTATTTGGTTCCAGCTGTCAATGAAGTCGCTGTGATCGATATTCCAGATGAAATGCTGGGATCTGCAATCATTGCTTTTGTTGGCGCAGATAAAAATGACATGCATGTTAAAAATACGATCGTGCAACATTGCAAAAGCGCGTTGGCGAAAACCCATTGGCCCGAAGATGTCTTACTTATGCGAGAATTACCCAAAAATATAAACGGCAAATTGGATAAATCCGCATTAAAAAATCATTACATGCAAGCAAGGTAGAAAATACGATGCGAGTCATTTTGGGTGCTACATTATCGATCTTAATCGTGGCTTACTGCTCGATACATTATTTTCAACACAGAAACGCGCGTGTGGTTGTTGATAAAACCGCGCCTATAGTGGATGTTATATCGGCGGAAGTCACGCATGTACGACAATTTATAACAGTCAATGGTGTAGCCAAAGCGATTCGTTCTGTTGATGTCGTTTCGGATGTCTCTGGCAAGATAAATAAAATTTTATTTAAGTCCGGACAATATGTGCATCAAGGTGACTTGCTCATCGTGTTGGATCATGAAACCGAAACAGCTGCATTGGAAGAAGCAGAAGCAAAATTACGCTATCAACAAAAAAACTTTCAACGCTATGTTTTACTCGCAAAAAAAGAACTGATTGCAAAAGATAATTTGGATAATCTCAAGTCTCAGCTGGATCAGATTAAAGCGCAAATTCATCGCTTGCAGGCAGAGCTTGATAAGCGATTTATCCGCGCCCCATTCGAAGGTTCCTTAGGAATAAAGCAGATCAACTTAGGCAGCCATGTCGAACCAGGGACGCTTTTGGTTAATTTACAACGCAAAAATAGGCTTCTGTTAGATTTGTCTGTGCCAGAGCGCTATATCAAAACGCTTTCTATAGGGCAAACGATACAAATAAAAGAAGATACACTCGAGTCGGGAAAAATAGTTGCCTTTGATTCAAGCATCAATAACCAAACCCATAGCTTATTAGTGCGAGCCATTATTGATAATCGAATTTCGACATTGATACCAGGACAATTTATCACAGCCTATCTCCCATTAACGGATAACAATGTCATAAGAGTACCTCTGTCCGCAATTAATTATGATGCAAGTGGAAGTACCATTTTTGTTATTAAAAATCAGAAAGCTTATATGCAACCTATTGAAGTTGAAATAACGGATGATGATTATGCAATCGTAAAAAAAGGTTTAAAAGTGGGTGATGTCGTTGTATGCGCCGGACAAGCTAAATTATTTGATGGCATAAAAGTCAAAATCAGAACGGAGGCGAAAAATGCGTTTCACTGATTATTTTATCCATAATCCCGTTTCATCGATTGCGATTTGTTTTTTTATTCTGCTGGCTGGCATTGTAGCATTGTGCAATATGCCAATCCAACTCATGCCAAAAGTCGATATTCCCATTATTGAAATCAACACCACTTATCCTGGTGCGCCCGCAGATGTCATGCAAGATACTGTGACGACTGTTTTACAAAATACTTTGTCAGGAATCGAGGGCATTGACTACCTTACAGCCGTCAGTCGTTTTGGCGAAAGTGATATCCAAATTCATTTTAAAATAGGAAAAGATATCAATATTGCGATGAATAATGTTATTAACAAAATAGCATCCGTTCGTCAGAACATTCCTTCCGAAGTGAATGAACCTATCATTACAAAATTATCAGCCGATGATAAACCTATCGCTATTATTGCCTATACCAGTCCTAAATTATCGAGACTAAAAATCGGTGCTGATTTGCAACAAATCGTTAAACCAAGATTGGAATTAATTGATGGTGTGGCATCGGCTGACGTCATGGGCGAGCGTTATGCAATGCGCATTTGGCTTGATCCAAAACGCTTAGCTGAAAATGAACTAACTCCTTTCGACGTAGCAAATAGTATTAAAAATCAAAATATATCAGCAGCATCTGGAATAAAAAAATATTCCGATGTTCAATTTGATTTGAATGCCAATTTTGGCTTAAACAGTGCGGAGCAATTTAATCAAATTATTGTAAAAAAGTTGGAGAATAATTTATTGCGATTAAAGGATATTGGTTCTGCAACATTAGGTGCTGAATCAAATGATATTATGGCTATTGTGAATGGAAATCCTGCTACGATGGTTTTCGTTAAATTACTACCGAATGCGAATCCCGTCGCTGTTGCTAAAACACTGAATGCAAGCTTGCCAGAAATAAGAAAATTACTTCCAGACAGTATTCAGGAAAAAATAATATTTGATGCGAGCCGCTATATTCAATTATCACTTTCCGAGTTAAGCAAAACATTATTTATCACTAGCTTGAGTATTTTATTGGTTATATTTATTTTTCTGGGAACTTGGCGCGCGACAATCATACCCATTGTGACTATTCCCATTTCATTAATTGGGGTCAGTTTTTTGCTGTGGGTGAGTGATTGCTCATTGAATGTATTAACCCTCTTGGCCATGGTCTTGGCAATGGGACTCGTTGTGGATGATGCGATTATTGTGTTGGAAAATATTTATCGAAATATAGAACATGGATTAAGTCCTTTGTCCTCCGCGCTACAAGGCGCTAAAGAAATTGTTTCTCCCATCGTCAGCATGAGTCTCATTCTTGCAGTTGTGTACGTCCCAATCGCATTCATTGGCGGATTGACAGGAAAATTTTTCAGTGAATTTGCCCTTACATTATCGATGGCAATTATTATTTCAGGTGTTGTTGCACTCATATTAGCGCCGATGATGTGTGCAAAATTACTTAACCATACCACGCCATCCTTTTTTTTATTGCAATATATTGAACAGATTATTTTAATCTTAACAAAAAAATATGGCGCAACTTTAGATAAAATACTTGAACAGCGTCGTTATATTTTTGCTATCTGGATCGTCATGGTTGTCAGTAGCGTCGTGCTGTATTCTGTTCTTCCTAAAGAACTTGCTCCTCGAGAAGATCAGGGATTTTTACAAGTCATCGGTAGCGCGCCAAATTCATCCAGCACAAATTATTTGGCACGTTATACAGAAAAGCTTAAGAAAATCTATCAAATTCCGGATATTGATCGCTATATTTATATAAATAATATTCCCACAACACATCAATTTTTATCTTTTGTGACTTTATTGCCTAGTCAGCAACGCGTACATTCAGCTGCAGAAATACATAAAGAATTACAAAATAAAATGGATGAAATTGCTGGAATTCAAGGCACGGTTGTTGAACCGTCTGGATTACCCGTCGATAGTGGGTTGCCTGTACAATTTGTTCTGAAAGGACCCATTGATTATTCTCGCTTATATCAAATAAGTGAAAATATCAAACGGCAAGCATTGCAATCAGGGAAATTTATTTTTCTCGATCAAGATATCCATTTTGATAAACCGCAATTAAATATTCAAGTCAATCGTGCATTAGCAGCTCATCTAGGTATAAACATAAATGACATTACACAAAATTTATCTCTTTTATTGACTGAAAATACGTTACAAAAAATAAGTATGCAAGGTCAGACATATCCTGTTATTTTGCATGTTTCGAATGAAAAGACAGATATAGGTCAAATAAATATTAAAAATAATACTGGCCAATTTATTCCATTAGCAACATTCGTTAATCTAAGTCAATCCATTATTCCGAGTTCCTATAATCAATTTCAAAAAATAAATGCCATTACATTAAGCGGTGTTATGAAACAGGGACATAGCTTGGGTGAAGGGTTGAGTTTTTTAAAAAAATCAACAGAAAATTTAACGGATGTTTTTGTTAATGCAGATTATGCAGGTGAATCCAGAGAGTTAATGCAAGAAAATAAAAACAGTGCATTATTATTTTTATCTTCTATTTTGATTGTCTATCTTATCTTAGCGGTATTGTTTGGAAGTTTTTATCAGCCATTGGTTATTTTACTGGGTTGTTTGCCAGGGGCTGCATTTGCGGCGCTTGGTGCACTTTATCTCTTTCACGCCACAATAAATATTTATACTGAGATAGGTATGCTGACTTTAATTGGCTTGGTATCAAAACACGGTATATTGATAACACAATTTGCGAACCAACAGAAAAATCATGTTAGTCGCAAAGCAGCAGTGATTAACGCTGCAACTTTGCGTTTTCGACCTATCGTTATGACAACGGCAGCAATGCTTTTATCAGCAATTCCACTGATTGTTGCCAAAGGCCCCGGGTCGTATAGTCGATTTGATTTAGGTGTTGTCATTGCCTCAGGCGTGCTATTTGGAACCATAGCCACGTTATTTTATATTCCATTTTTTTATTGTTTTATCCCAAATCCAGGAGAGACTCTGGAACAACAAAATACATTTAAATTAAGGAGAGGTTTGCGTGTTATACATGAATGATGCGAGTTATTATATTCCAGATACCTATCTTGATGTTGAACAAGCAGGGGAAATACTTGGCTTAAGCAAAGAACATATTAAAGTCTATCGAAAAATTTATGGCATCGAAAAAATTCCAGCAGCGCATGGCATGCCATTTGTAGAATTCATTACACAACCGGTAGAAAAATTACTAGCAACAAATAATATAAATAAAACGGACATAAAATATCTTATCCATTGCCACACCGCAAAAGTGATAAATCCGTTTGGCTATTCCATTGTTCGAAAAATCAA
>CAYRUP010000032.1:0-16458 GCA_964427485.1 uncultured Coxiellaceae bacterium
TGGATCGCCTTATTTTAACTTAGCGTTCGTTGGCTGGGATCAGGATGACATTTTTTCCTTATCCTTGACGCTTATGCCATCCCCACCCTTCTCCTGTAAACGGGAGAAGGGAGTTTGTTTGTTATTTTGTTACTTTCTCAATAATTTGATCCATTTGACTTGAATCAATCTGTCCTGGAATAAATGCAACTGCCGTGGAAGGAGAGGCTTTGCTTACATCCGATTTACCGATAAAGAAAGCGGGCGTGCCCAGTAATTGCAATTGTTGTGCCAATTTGTAATTGGCTTTGAGCTGCTGGCCAACCGAATCCGAATTCATTGCCATTTTCAGTTTAGCAACATCTAATCCAACCGTTTGTGCGATTTGATAAATTTCCGCTTCGGTCAATGGTTGTTGTTTTGCTTCCATCAATGCCTTGTGCAATTCAAAATATTTTCCTTGTTCTTTCGCAGCAAGAGCGGCTTTCGATGCCATTTCAGACATGGGTCCACGAATGGGGAATTCTTTGAATACGATTCTGACATCCGAATTCTTTTTGATTAATCCTTCAATGACAGGCGTCATATCAATGCAATGCGGGCATTGATAATCGAAAAATTCAACAACCGTGACTTTTCCTTTTGGATTGCCAATCATAGGATCATTGGATTGATGGAATAAATCATCCGCATATTGAGTAGAACTGTCTTGCGTTTTTTGAATGGTTTTCTTCGCTTCATCCATTTGTTTTTGTTGATAACCTTGCAACGCCTGGACAATAACCTCAGGATTTTGAACCAAATAATCTTTTACAACATCTTGAACTTGTTTCTTTTGCGCTGCACTCATATCAGCAGCCTGCGCTGTCACATTTAGCATAACCAAACCAGCTGCCAGAAGACTCACAACAATTCGATTCAATTTCACGGTCTATTCCTCCAGGGATTTTAGATAGCCAACAGTAAAATAGCGCCATGCGGATGTCAAGCAAGCGGCTATTTTTTTAATTTTTCAATTTGTTCTATTCTTTCTTTACGTAAACGTTCTCCAATCGCTTTTCCTTTCAATTCGCTAGCAAACCGACGCACATCGACTGATTTAGCTGCGAGGAAGTATTCTTTTAAGATAGGAGAAGCAGACACATTGGGATAAATCGCCTGACAAGCCAATAAAAATTTTTCAAAACGCGCTTCTCGACGATAAGCATCCAATGCTTGTAATAAATCCGTTATTTCTTCAGCATTTAATTCATGAATACGCCCATATGCCGCGTGATATTTCACAGCGAGCACAGCCAAATCGCGATAATCTGCCGGTATGCGGTAACGCTCGCACATCGTTAAAACGTCTTCTAACTTAAGGTTTGACACGAGGGCTGCGAAACGAACTTCTTTATCGGATGTCAAATCGACGGCTGCAATTAAGGTTTTAAGAAATGATACTTGGATGAAAGGAAATAACAACGGTAATGCATGACAATCATTTAATACAAGAAAAAATTTCTCCGGATTTTTTTCGCCTAAAGCACGTTCCAATTCTTTCCAAACGCGTTCAGCGACTAAGGCATCCACTTCACCCGATTCCACCATTTTTTGCATGAGCTGATTTGTCTCTGGCGCAACTTTAAAGTCAAGCGCCGCGAAGCGTGCTGCAAAACGCGCGACACGTAAAATTCGAACGGGGTCTTCAATAAATGCAGCTGAAACATGCCGCAAAAGACGTTTATTTAAATCATCTTGTCCATGATAGGGATCAATCAAGATACCATCAGAATCTTTTGCCATCGCATTAATGGTTAAATCACGGCGAATTAAATCATTTTCTAATGTGACGCTGGGTGATGCATCAAATGCAAATCCCGCATAACCTCGTCCCACTTTACGTTCGGTACGAGCGAGTGCATACTCTTCGTTGGTTTTAGGGTGCAAAAATACCGGAAAATCTTTGCCTACTTGACGATAGCCAAGCTTCAGCATCTCTGGCGCCGTTGCGCCAACGACGACATAGTCTTTTTCTTTGACTTCGCGCTTAAGCAATTGATCCCGTACCGCGCCGCCGACTAAATATATTTTCATTGAATGATGATATCATGAGGCCTATGAAAAATAAAAAACATCAACATCAGAAACCAGCAAAACTTCTCGGCACGGAACGTGAGGGATTACTTGTCACATTATTCGGCGCGAATGCTGAGCTGGAAGATGAATATGGCACGCTGATTCGCTGCCATATTCGAAAAAACGCAGACCCTGTTATTACAGGGGATCGCGTATATTGGCTGCCGGAAAAAGATGGTACGGGAACCATTGTAGGACCCATGCCCAGAACATCATTGCTGTACCGGCCTGAAAATGCACGCATTCACAAATTAGTCGCCGCAAATATTGATGTCATCGTCATTGTCACTTCGCCGCCACCGGTATTATCTGAAGATATGATTGATCGATATCTGGTAGCCGCAGAGTTAATGAAAATCAAACCGATTATTTTGTTGAATAAAGTCGATTTGCTGGATGCAAAACAAAAAGAAGAAATTGAACAACGTTTAGAACCCTATGAAAAAATTGGTTACACCGTGCTTTATTCCAGTGCCTTCACTCGGGATGGATTGAAAGAACTCGCTCAATTTCTTCACGAAAAATCTTGCGTATTAGTGGGTGCATCGGGTGTGGGCAAATCATCGATTATTTCTGTTTTGACGACACAAGCCATTCGCGTGGGCGATGTTTCTCTCTCGACAGGTCTTGGCAAACACACCACAACCACAACGCATTTATATCATTTGCCGCAAGGTGGGAAATTAATTGATTCTCCTGGTGTGCGTGAATTTGGTTTATGGCATGTGAGCGAAGATGAATTATTTTTGGGATTTGCCGAATTCAAACCTTATCTAAAACAATGCAAATTTCGTAATTGCCAACATAAAATTGAGCCTGATTGCGCGATACAAAAAGCGGTAGCCAACAAAGAAATTAATGGACGACGTTTTCAAAGTTATTGCAAAATTTTGGCAAGTTTATCTACGCATCGCCGGTAGTGGCACATTCTACATTATATCGCAAATGCTCTGGATTAAGCGTTCCCACGATCACGCTGCTGACACCTGGTTCGGCAAATATAAATTTTAGCGCAGCACGTACGGGATCTGTTGCTGCAATTTTTTCAATATGTCCACTCGCCAACGCTTTTTTTATAAAGATGCTTTTATTTTTTTGTCGAGCATGCAAAATAACGGGGCGTTCTTCCACATGAATCGGATTGTAGGTCACCATGACGACATCCGATTGATCCACTGCCGCTATTCCACCTGCAATTGTTTTTGTTGACATACCAAATGCACGAATCAATCCAGCTTGTTTCAATGCAGATAACGTTTCAAACATTGCAAATTCTTCGATGATTGCAATATCATCGCCATTGGAATGCACCAATACAATATCAAGATAATCTGTCTTCAGCCGACGCAAACTGCGTTCCACACTTTTACGAATCGCATCGGAAGAAAAATCAAAATGTGAATCGCCATTAACAAATTCTTCACCTACTTTAGTCGATAAAATCCAGTCAGTGCGCTTACCTATTAATAATTTTCCGAGACGTTCTTCACTCGTACCATAAGCAGGTGCTGTATCTAATAAATTGATGCCGAGTTCTTTTGCTGTCGAAAGTAAAGCTTGAATAGCTGCATCGCTGGGTAATTCAAAATGTGCGGGATAACGCACACCCTGATTACGACCAAACTTCACCGTACCGAGCCCAATCGGGCTGACTTTTATGCCGGTATTGCCGAGCATTTTCATAAAAGTTGATCCCACATAGGTCTTGCAAAAGCAGGCATAGGCCATGCGCGTAATTCTCGAATATCCCACTTGCCGGATTGTAAATTTTCGCTTTGCAACAACCGAATAATTTTTTGCGCCAACATCGGAACAAAAGCGAGCTTAGTTGGCCATGCAATAATATTATTACCAATTTCTTCAATCACACAGGAATCAGGACGCTTACCGCCTGGTTGTGCGGGCTCAGCTCGATTCACATAAAAAGTAGCAAATTCGGTCTTGGAAAAATCGAGCCAGGGAAATAATTCTTGCAACTCTTTGCGCGCCGCTGCAATTTGTTCCTTGGAATCGCGCTTCACGCCTTCTTCTGCGATTTGTCCGCCAATATACCACACATATTTTCCATCAAAAGTGCGATGCGTGGTAATTGTCACACGAGGCGTTGCACCCAATCCCAAACAATGTGCATATACTTCGTATGGGAAATCATGCTTTGCAATGACCATGTGTAACGGGCGCAGTTGCATGCTGACTTCAGTCTGCTTTAATTTTTTTAACAGTAATTCATTGCCGCTGCCAGCCGCAAAAATATAGCGCTTTGCTTTTAGATTCAAAGGTTGCATAGGCGCTGCGTGCAACTCAAATGATAACAATTGATTATTTTCATCAAACTCCAACTGAGTTGCGTCGGGTTGATCAATTTTAAATATGACATCTTGATTCGGTTTAACCAATTCACGAATCATTGAATGCACATCAATAACCATTTCATCTAATGAGTAAACCTGGCCTTTGAAATGTGTGGATTGAAAAATAGGTGGAAATTCAGAGGATGCGAGTGAAGCCACATTGCCTTTTAAAGTCAATCCGGCGAAAAATCCGGCCAGTTTTGAAGTCAAGGCACCTGTCGTCCAGAGATATTGATGTGTCGACAAAATATTTACATGACGTAAATCAATACTTCCTTCACCGCGTAGACAGGCTTGCCATGTTTTAGGCATTGCAGCGATCGCTTCCGTTGCAGAAGTCATTGAGCCTTGCAATGAATATTTCATCCCGCCATGAATAATACCTTGAGATTTATGAGTTTGTTCGCCGCCCAGTGTAGCGGATTCTAGCAATATGACAGAATAGCCTTGTTGTCTTAATTCATTCAGCAACCATAATCCAGTAATTCCACCGCCGATAATGGCGATGTCGGTTTCCACAGTTTTTTTCATTGCTACCTCTTATGACACTCTCAAGGGCGGCAATTATACTACATTTCGTGCTGGTGTCATTATGTGGGTTGGGGATGAGGGTTTTTTCTGCTAGACTGCGATTCATTTTAGACAGATGGAATTCGATATGATTATACAGCCAAAAATTCGTGGTTTTATTTGCACCACTGCGCATCCAGCAGGATGTTTTAACGTTGTTGAAAAACAAATTGAATATATAAAATCAAAAACACCCATCGACGGTCCTAAAAATGTTTTAGTCATCGGTGCTTCCACCGGTTATGGACTTGCCAGTCGAATTACTGCCACTTTTGGTTCCAGCGCAAAAACCATCGGTGTTTTTTATGAAAGAGAAGCCGATGATAAGCGTACTGCGACAGCCGGTTGGTACAACACGGTTGCCTTTGAAAATATTGCCCATCGCGAAGGTCATTACGCAAAAAGTATTAATGGCGATGCATTTTCCAAAGAAATTAAACAGCGAACGGCAGATCTCATTCGTCGAGATTTAAAGCAAGTGGATTTAGTTATTTATAGCCTTGCATCACCACGTCGTGTACACCCTACAACGGGTCAGGTTTTTTCTTCTGTGTTAAAACCCATTGGCCGCAACTACACAAGCAAAACCGTCGATGCATTTCGGGGTGAAGTGAAAGAAATTTCAATTGATGCAGCGACGGAAGAAGAAATTAATAATACGATTGCCGTCATGGGTGGTGAAGATTGGGAAATCTGGATGGATTTTCTTGCTCAAGAAAATTTATTAGCAGATGGCGTCAAAACAGTGGCTTACTCCTACATTGGGCCCGAATTAACTTTTCCTATTTATAAAAATGGCACGATTGGTCGTGCGAAAGATGACTTGCGTCACTCTGCAGAAAAAATAACGCGTGCTTTGCAAAAACAACAGGGCGAAGCAATTGTTTCTGTCAACAAAGCTGTCGTAACACAAGCAAGCGCCGCCATTCCTGTCGTGCCGTTATATATTTCACTCTTATTTAAAATCATGAAAGAAAAAGGTTTGCACGAAGGTTGCATTGAACAGATTTATCGTTTATTCAAAAATAATTTATATTCTTCTTCTGTGCGTGATAGCGAAGGCTATATTCGTGTTGATGATCTTGAAATGCAACGAGATATTCAAGAAAAAATTGCTGCATTATGGCCGCAAATTACGACAGAAAATCTCGCTGAATTAACCGACATTGAAGGTTATCGTGAGGAATTTTATCATTTGTTTGGATTTAATGTGACGGGTGTGGATTATGCTTTGGATGTGGATCCGAATGTTAGGGTTGAATCAATAGCAAGCTAAGAATTTATGGAGCTTTGATGTCATCCTGAGCGCAGCGAAGGATCACTAAATTATAATAAGGCGATCCTTCGCTGCGCTCAGGATGACAGCTTAAGTTATTTAAACGCCTGCAATCCCGTCTGCGCGTGACCTAAAATGAGCGTGTGAATATCCGAGGTCCCTTCATAGGTTTTAACCGTTTCCAAATTCAACATGTGTCGAATCACATTAAATTCTTCCATAATTCCATTGCCACCCAGCATGTCACGCGCTTCGCGCGCAGCATCCAATGCAATCAGACTGGAATTACGCTTGATTAAAGAAATCATGGGCGTCACAACACGTCCTTCATCTTTTAGACGTCCGACACGCAAACAACTTTGTAATGCCAAAGTGATTTGCGTTTGCATCGTAACTAATTTTGCTTGAACTAATTGATTCGCAGCGAGGGGTTTGCCAAACTGAGCACGATCTAACACATATTGTCGCGCAGTATGCCAACAAAATTCTGCGGCGCCCAATGCGCCCCATGCAATTCCATAACGTGCGTTATCTAAACATCCTAATGGTCCAGATAATCCATCTGCGGCAGGTAATTCATTTTCCTCAGGAACAAATACATCATCCAGCACAATTTCGCCGGTGATCGATACACGCAAACTCATTTTACCGTGCATCACTGGGGTCGACAAACCTGACATATTTTTTTCGAGAATAAATCCACGAATGCGTCCCGCTTCATTTTTCGCCCAGACAATAAAAACATCCGCAATGGGTGAATTGGTAATCCACATTTTGTTGCCTTTGAGAATATAACCCTTTGCAACTTTTTTTGCTTTGGTGTCCATGCCGCTTGGATCAGAACCATGATTCGGTTCGGTTAAACCAAAACATCCAACCCATTCGCCACTCGCCATTTTCGGCAAAAATTTTTCTCGTTGCTGTTCACTCCCATAAACATAGATCGCATGCATGGCCAAGCTGGATTGCACACTCATTGCGGAGCGGTAACCTGAATCCACACGTTCAATTTCACGCGTCAACAATCCATAAGCAACATAATTAATTCCCGCGCAACCATAGCCTTTTATCGTCGCACCTAAAAAACCTTGTTGACCCATTTCACGAAGAATTTCTCGATCAAAATATTCATCATGAAATGCTGCTTGCACGCGTGGCTGTAATTTTTCTTCTGCATAAAGACGCGCCGCATCTTTAATCATGCGCTCTTCTTCCGTCAATTGCTCTTCAAAAAATAAAATGTCATCCCAACGATAAATTGCATTATGTTTTTTCATGTCGTTTTACCCAATTGATCAATCCACCTAATGCAAGTACTTCAATCTGACGCTTCGATAAGGTATGTTGCAATTCTATCTGCAACCCTTTTCCCGTAATTATTGCCGTAATTTTATTACTGTTGCGAAGACTATCGATGACATGGTTAATTTCAATGATATCGCCTACATTTAATTTGGCATAATCTTCCGGATGCAAAAATGTCACCGGTAAAATACCGAAATTCACTAAGTTCTGCCAATGAATTCGCGCAAAACTTTTTGCAATAACCAAACGCAAACCTAAATAGCGCGGCGCAAGTGCGGCATGTTCTCGACTGGAGCCTTGTCCGTAATTTTCGCCGCCGACCAGCGCATGACCTCCGGCATGATGAATAGATTGAGCACGTTTCGCATAAGTGTCATCGATAATATCAAAACAAAATTCACTGATTTTTGGAATGTTACTTCGATACGGTAAAACACGTGCGCCAGCAGGCATAATTTCATCAGTGGAAATATTGTCCCCCATTTTTAATAAAATCGGTAATTTCAAATTTTCTGGCATGGGATGCAGCGGCGGAATGGATGCAATATTCGGTCCTTTCACCAGTTCAACTTTTCGAGCTTCCTCCAATGATAAGGGTGGTTGCATCATGTTGCGATTGAGACTAGGTTTTTTCGGTAATTTTACTTTGGGATAAGGCATGTCTAATGTTCTGGGATCGGTGATGCTGCCGGTGATGGCTGACGCCGTGGCTGTTTCAGGACTGCATAAATATACACTATCTTCTTTCGTACCAGAACGTCCGGGGAAATTGCGCGGCACGGTACGCAAACTATTTCGTCCTGTGGCAGGTGCTTGTCCCATGCCAATACAACCGTTACAGCCCGCCTGATGAATACGAGCACCCGCGTGAATTAAATACGAGAGTAAACCACTTTCAGCTAAATCTTCCAATTGATTACGTGAAGTGGGATTCACATCAAATGAGACATTCGGACTCACGCGCAAATTTTTTAAAATCAATGCAGAAATTGCAAAATCGCGATAACCTGGATTTGCAGAAGAACCGACGTACGACTGATAAATCGGACGCCCAATGACTTCGCGCACTGACACGACTTTACCCGGACTGGATGGCAAAGCAATTAACGGTTCTAATGTGGATAAATCGATTTTGTCATGAATATCATATTTTGCGCCTTTGTCTGCAACCAATTCAATCCAATCTGCTTCACGATCTTGTGAGCGTAAAAATTTTAAAGTTTCTTGATCGGATGGGAATACCGTGGCGGTTGCGCCTAATTCTGCGCCCATATTTGCAATTACATGTCGATCCATGGCTGTCAAATTTTTTAAACCCGGGCCGTAATATTCGATGATGCGATTCACACCGCCTTTCACATCATGACGTCGCAAGACTTCCAAAATAATATCTTTGGCACTCACCCACTCAGGTAATTTTCCCGTTAATTTAATGCCGAAAATTTTCGGCATGGTGACATGAAATGGATGTCCCGCCATGCACATGGCAACTTCCAATCCTCCCGCACCCATCGCCAACATGCCAAGACAACCTGCAGCACAGGTGTGACTGTCAGAACCTAATAATGTTTTGCCGGGTTTGCCAAAATTTTCCATATGCACAGGATGACTGACACCGTTGCCAGGACGAGAAAACCAGACACCAAAACGTTTTGCGGCGCTTTGTAAAAATAAATGATCGTCAGCGTTTTTATAATCTTCTTGAATTAAATTGTGATCGACATATTGCGCAGAAATTTCTGTTTTCACTCGATCAAGATGCATGGCTTCGAGTTCTAACATCACAAGAGTACCTGTTGCATCTTGACAAAGCGTTTGATCGATCTTAAGTGAAATTTCCTGACCTGGAATCATTTCGCCTTCCAGAAGATGAGCTTGAATGAGTTTTTGTGCGACGTTCATGGGCATGAGAAATTCCTTTTATCACGATTCGGTATTTATCCGGTTTTCAATTAAGTTATCAATGACTTGTGGATCCGCTAATGTTGAAGTATCGCCTAAATCCGCTAAATCATTATTGGCAATTTTGCGCAGTAAACGCCGCATAATTTTTCCGGAACGCGTTTTAGGAAGTGCATCAGTCCATTGAATATATTTGGGTGTTGCAATAGCGCCGATGGAACGACGCACGGATTGTATCAATTCTTTTTTCAATTCATCTGTTGGTTGGATGCCGGATTTTAATGTGACGAAAGCATAAATATTTTCGCCTTTGATTTCATCGGGCACAGCAACGACTCCCACTTCAGAAACATTTTTATTTTCGATAAACGCACTTTCAATTTCTCCCGTCCCAATTCGATGTCCCGCTATTTTAATGACATCATCGTTACGTCCAGTAATCCAATAATAACCGTCTTCATCACAGCGCGCGTTATCGCCTGTTAAATAATTTCCTGGCACATCTTTAAAATACGTATTAACGAAACGTTCGCGATCGCCGTAAACCGTTTGCATCATGCCAGGCCAAGGTTGTTTGATAATGAGTTTACCCATTTTGCCCGGAGGTAACTCTTCACCTTTTTCATCGACAATAGCAGGCACTATGCCGAAAAAAGGTTTTGCTGCGGAACCGGGTTTGAGTGGAGTCGCACCAGGCAGCGGACTAATTAAAATTCCGCCGGTTTCTGTTTGCCACCACGTATCAACGATTGGACAACGTTCATCGCCAATTGTTGTGTAATACCATTCCCATACATCAGGATTGATTGGCTCACCCACTGTGCCTAACAGTTTTAACGTTTGACGACTGGTTTTTTCCACCCACTTGTCGCCTTCGCGACGCAAGGCGCGAATCGCTGTGGGTGCGGTATAAAAAATATTGACGTGATGTTTATCAATCACTTCCCAAAATCGGCTGGGCGTTGGATAGTTTGGTACGCCTTCAAAAACCAGTGAAATAGCGCCATTGCATAATGGACCATAAACAATGTAAGAATGTCCCGTCACCCAACCGATATCTGCGGAACACCAATACACATCGCCATCATGATAATCAAAAATATATTTGTGCGTCATGGCGACATAAACCAAATAACCGCCGAGCGTGTGTAAAATTCCTTTGGGTTTTCCTGTGGATCCGGAGGTATATAAAATAAATAATGGATCTGCGGCATCCAACATTTCACACGGACAATTTTTTGCAACGTTTGCTATGACATCGTGGTACCAAAGATCACGGCCTTCTTTCCAAGCGGTGGAATTTTCATTGCGTTTAACGACGATGACATTGCGCACACGCGGACATTGTGTCAGTGCTTCATCGACGTTTTTTTTCAGAGGAATTATTTTATTGCCGCGCACACCTTCATTTGCCGTAATGACCAATTGACAATCGGAATCAAGAATTCGTGTACGCAATGAATCCGGTGAAAAACCAGCGAACACAACCGAATGCACCGCACCAATGCGTGCACAAGCGAGCATGGCTACAATGGCTTCCGGAATCATTGGCATGTAAATGCAAACGCGATCGCCTTTTTTTATGTTAATTTTTTTCAATGCATTGGCGAAACAACAGACTTGTTCATGCAATTCTGCGTAAGTGATTTTTTTTGACTCTGCTGGATTATCACCTTCCCAAATGAGTGCTGTTTGTTTGGCGCGAGTTTCCAGATGGCGATCGAGGCAATTGTAACAAGCATTCAATTTTCCGTTTTGAAACCATTGCACATTTAATTTATTAAAATCACCCGTGACAACTTCATCCCAACGCTTAAACCAAGTTATAAATTTATCGGCTTGTTCGCTCCAGAAATTTTTAGGGTCGCGAATGGAACGCGCGTAGAGATCACGATATTGAGTTTCATTAATAAATGCATTGGCTAAAACGGGATAAGACAAAACATCCGGCATGATAGAAATCCTTTAGAGTCGATACCCTCATCCCCGACCCTTCTCCCGTAAACGGGAGAAGGGAGTTATTTCTCCCTTCTCACACTGACCGGATAATCGCTGGGGATTTGGGTGACACACCCCCGTGTTGTAAATCTAATTTAGATAGATTGCCCAGTATTGTCACGGCGTGATGTCAGAAACGATCTCTTAAGACAAGCTAAATTTGAATACCATACCATCATCATCGTTTTCTTGACGTACTACTACAGGAGATTGAGCCTGAGAAGCAGGAGGTGGATTCATGCCGAGAACTTTCTGAAGATAGCGTTCTCTTACCCCATGTTCAGGGACAGGAGATTCTACTTTCATCGTTTCCTCATGGTTATTAAGCTTGCGAGGAATCTTAATGGGTAGACTTCTTAATATTCTATTGTAAGAGTTGAGTTGTCTTGGCTGCATATTTATCTCCGAACATTTTAATGATGTTTTTTTCATCATAGGCATATAAAACTTAAGAAAGTCTTAAGTCAGAAAGATTGTGATAGAATTTAGGTTAAGGTAGGGCCTTAACTATGGATATCAAATCTAACAACATTCCGCCCAAGAAAAAGCGCAAGCTAAAATCCATTGGCTGGCGTGAGTGGGTCACTTTACCTGAGCTTGGTATTCCTAAAATCAAGGCAAAAATAGATACTGGCGCACGTACATCTGCATTGCATGCCTTTGCGCTGCGGCCTTTTAAAGAAGGGGATAGAGAGCGAATTGCTTTCGATATCCATCCTTTGCAAAACAACGTCGAAGTTACCTTGAGTTGCACAGCTGACATTATTGATAAACGTTGGGTGACGGACTCCGGCGGCCATCGGGAAGAACGCTTTGTCATCTGCACCCCCGTTGTATTGGGCGATAAAACCTGGACCATTGAAATCACCCTCACTGAACGCGATACGATGCTTTTTCGCATGCTGTTGGGTCGAAGCGCCATACGCAAACGATTTATTGTCAATCCGGGCAGATCATTTATCAAAAAATAAAAATATAGCGCTCTCTTTTATGATTGAAGTAAGATGCGACGTTCAAGAAGCATAGAAGGTTTATTATGAAAATCGCAATTCTATCGAGAAGACATGATCTCTATTCTACCCAACGTTTGGTAGAAGCGGCGAAGCGGCGTGGGCATGAGGCTGATGTGATTGATACGCTACGTTGTTATATGAACATCACTTCATCGCATCCCTCTATCCATTACAAAGGTCAGGAATTACCCTTTTATGACGCTGTCATTCCTCGTATTGGCGCCTCTGTTACTTTTTATGGCGCAGCGGTCGTACGACAATTGGAAATGATGAATGTATTTTGCGTCAATCATTCTATTGCGATTACGCGTTCACGCGATAAATTACGTTGTTTGCAGTTATTATCGAAAAAAGGGATTGGTCTGCCGATCACGGGTTTCGCTCACTCACTGGATGAAATTCAAGACCTCATCAAAATGGTGGGCGGCCCACCTTTGGTGATAAAATTTTTGGAAGGTACGCAAGGCATTGGTGTCATTTTGGTTGAAACCAGTAAAGCCGCGCGCAGCATGATTGAAGCGTTTTTAGGCCTCAAAGTAAATATTTTAGTGCAGGAATATATTAAAGAAGCAAATGGCGCTGACATTCGTTGCTTTGTGGTCGGCGATAATGTCGTCGCAGCCATGAAACGCCAGTCAAAATCGTCGGAAGAATTTCGTTCTAATTTACATCGTGGTGGTAAAGCGAGCGCCGTTGACATTACGGAAGAAGAACGCACGATGGCCATTCGTGCGGCGCACATTATGGGATTAAATATTGCAGGGGTCGATATCGTGCGATCCAATCGCGGACCGCTCGTGATTGAAGTCAATGCTTCACCGGGGCTTGAAGGTATTGAAAAAGCGACTGATGTTGATGTTGCGGGGAAGATTATTGAATTTATTGAATTGAATGTTACGAATGAGAAGGAAACATCTCGAAATAAAGAATGATCGGCTAGGAAGGTGTCATCCTGAGCGCAGCGAAGGATCGCTAAATTATGATAAGGCGATCCTTCGCTGCGCTTAGGATGACACCTCTCGGGCCCCACTACAATCCTTGTAAATCAAAAACATACCGTAAACTCCCCTTAAGCTCAAAAAATAATCTATAATTATATTGGAGGGGTTATGCCAGAGCTTGAAGAAGTTTTATCTTGTGCGGTGAAAGCCAAAAAACATGCGCGTGAACGAGTTCTCAAAGGTACTACGCATGTTGATAGAGTAGCTGATATAAAAGGCTCACCCGATTTAGATCAAAATGCGGCTTTGCGTGACGCTGTTACAGACATGAGAGAAGAAATTAATTATCAATATGAAAAGGCAAAAGCTTTAGAAGATCCGCAGTTAGCCTGGTTTGAAAGTAATATCGAAATTTCATCAAAATATACGTTGGGGAATTGTTACGAATTTGCGCTGCAAGCACTCGATTATATTTTAAATAATGCGCCGCATATTAATGCCGAACTTTTTCAAATCATGCGCGGCGATCATTATTTTTTGGTATTAAACCGAGATGCAGGTAGTGATAGAAAAAAACCTGAAACATGGGGAGATGATGCCGTTATTTGTGACCCTTGGTTAGATGCCGCGTATCAAGCCAAACATTATCGAGCTGAGTTTAAAGAACATTTTAACCCTGACAAAGGACATATGCTCACCTTTGGCACTAATCATTTAAATAGCGACTCTCTTTTCGAAATGCGAACAGTTGCAAATCTAAAGGAAAATTTCTTAAAACAAGTACAAGCACTCTTAGATTTGTTAACAGCCTATGAAGAAGAATTAAAAAAAGATAAAAATCCCATTACTTCTAAAAAATTCACGCAAATTCATGCTCTCATTGAGAAGTACAAAAAAATAAATTTGAATCAATATAATGAAAAACAAGATTACCGTACGGTGAGATCAGAATTATTGGATAAGCTTGATTTATTAAAACAAGAAGTAAAATACAATATAAAATTTTCAAAAGTTGAGGCTGTAACATTAGGTTTTGTGAACAAGAAGGCGAGTAATGATACCAAACCTCATATACAATTAGAGGCAGAAAAGATAAAAGTCAAATTAAAATATGGGTAAATTCTGCTTAAAGCAAAATCGCCTTAAAATCCGTTGCCAATCGTTGCAGATCAAGTTTGTTGAGAAATAAGGAATAACACATCCAGGCGCTCAAAGCAGCGATATCCTGGAACTGGGGTGGGACATAGCGCGGCGGAATAACAATTTGTTCTTCGACTAAATCTGAGATGATATGAATATCTTCCAGTGTCGTTTTACCCACAAACAACAAGGGAATATTAGATAATAAACCACGTTGCACAGCTAAACGCACATAGTTATAAATCAAAATAAAACCTTTGCTATACGACAAATCTTTAGTGAAGGGACCCCCATCCGGGGTACTGCCGCGAAAAACGCGCGTGGTCGAATGATAACTATCAATATTTTCCATTCCTTCTTCGCGGAAAAAATTGAAAACATCCAGAAAATTTGCACCCTCTTCGGCCATATTGACGCCCGTGATGCGATTCGTTAAGCGCTTCAGCCGACCTGGATAGGAAGAAAAGGTAAATACTTCCGTAATAATCGCTAAACCTTCTTGCGTAATCGTCGAGGAAGGCGGTCCTTTACTTAAAAAAGTGCAGACAGGTTGCGCCATTCCATTCAACGTCGTGCCTAAATGCACCCAACCTTCATGAATTTCAAAGGTGCGAATTTGACGTTGACTAAACATATAATCAGCATGGATTTTAATTCGTTCAGCACCGGCAGCCGCATCCGCGACAATACCATCGCTTAATTCCACGCGAGGAACACGATCGGCATCGGCAAAATAACCTGAGAGTCTTTCGCTTAAAATCGTAACGACTTCTTCGCTCGTAAATATTTCTTCATCTAATTTGGTGGTGACTTGGTCTTTGATATTAGCCAGCGTATCTGAAACTAATGTCGCCAAATCTTTGAGTGTGGGCGCACCGATGTGAAAAGCATCTTCGGAACTTCCGTACAATTCCTGTGAAATTTCCGTAAATTTTGGTGTGCCACGCGCCATCAGCATTTCCACCACACGGCCATATTCACGACACATGCGCTGCATAATACTTCCGACACCGCTATATTGGCCTAATTTACGACGAATACTCCGTTCGATATCGTGAAATTCTTCCAGTTTTTTTAGTGGGTCAAATTGGAGTGGATTTTTTTCTTCGTAATATTGCACATCAACATGCGGCAGTTTTTTGAATTTATTCTTGAAAAATCGTTCTTGGATATCGCCGTTCCACTTAATGGAGTCCAGCACTCGGATGGGTTTTTGCGCGGCGACAATTCGCTCTGAAAGGTCGTGGATTACATTTTGATATTCATCATCATTAAGCATAGATAATCCATATCAGTCATCGCGCGTGACGAGGGCGAACCAATGTAGTTCACCCAGCAAAAATTACAGCATTCCAAATTTTTTCAGTTTGGCGCGTAAAGTTCCGCGAGACAAACCTAAAATACGTGCTGCTTCAGACTGATTATTGCGGGTAAATTTCATGACGACCGCCAATAACGGTTCCTCGATTTCATCGAGAAAAAAATCATACACATTTCGCGGTTCTTCGCCTTTTAAACTAGCGAAATAATGACGCATGACTTCTGTTACATTTTCACGTAATGGAACGACTGCAGGATCGGTATACGGGCTCAGCTTATTATTTTCCATGAAGAAACTTCCTTGATCATTAATATTAGTCAGCAAACAATGACTTGCGACGCTCTGATTCTTCTGCACATTGTACACAAAGTTTGAAGCCTAAGCGACGCCGAGCTGTCGGAATATTCTCCCCACATTCTATGCATTCTTTAGGTCCCATTTTAACAGCAGTGTCCTGACGCATTTTGTTTAACGCACTTATTAGTTCGTTAGCAATAAGATCATTCGCAATATCTGCTTCATCAGCCATATCACACACCTCCTT
>CAYRUP010000033.1:0-16368 GCA_964427485.1 uncultured Coxiellaceae bacterium
GTTACAATCACATCAAAACGTTCGGGTTGATCGGCAACCAGCGCAGTGCCAATATCAATGATGAAATGTTCATTTTTAATATCGGGATATTCAGTAGCAATTTCATCAAAAACTTGATGGAAAATACCATCCGTCATTTTCATGATATTGTCTTTGCTTAAACAAGTGACTTTTTTACGATTAAATTTACGTGCATATTCAAATGCGTAATGAACGATGCGTTCACAGCCTGGACGTGTAACTAACTTTAAGCATTGATAGACTTCATCCGTTTGTCGATGTTCAATACCTGCGTAAGTTCCTTCTTCATTTTCACGAATAATCACTAAGTCCATTTTAGGATGTACGGTTTTGACATAAGGTGCGTAGGCAATGCAAGGACGCACATTAGCAAATAATCCTAACGTTTTACGCAGCGTCACATTCAAACTTTTATAGCCACCGCCTTGCGGTGTGGTGATCGGACCTTTTAATAAAACTTTGGTACGTTTTAATGATTGCCAAGCACTGTCTGGAATGCCAGAAGTGAAACCTTGCAAATACACTTTTTCACCGACTTCAATGATTTCAGGATCAATTTGTGCGTCTGCTGCTGACAAAATTTTGAGTGTGGCACTCATGATTTCAGGACCAATACCGTCACCGTATGCAACTGTAATGGGTGTTTTAAATGCCATGCTGAACTCCTCTTAATGTGCGTTTTCTAATTGTTCTTCAGGGATAATGCCCGCGATAATTTTTTCCATCTGCATGGAACGAGATCCTTTGACTAACACGGTCACTTCATTTTTTAAATGCGGTAACAAGGCAGCAATTAATTTATCGCGTTCAGTAAAATGTTGTGCGTTTTGGCCAAAGCCTTCGGTTGTGGCAGCGGATAAATTTCCAAAAGTAAATAAATATTCGATACCTGCCGCTTGAATTTTTTGGCCTGCGTCATAGTGAAATTGTTTTGCATCCGGACCTAATTCTTTCATGTCGCCTAAAACGAGAATTGTTGTGCCAGAAAAAGTAGCGAGGGTGTTAACGGCGGCCTGTAAAGAAAAAGGATTCGCATTGTAAGTATCATCAATGACTTTGGCATGATTTGCTAAAATATATTGATGCATGCGTCCTGGAGCAGGTTTTACATTTTCCAATCCTGCTTTAATAGCAGCAAGCTCAACGCCGACTGCGAGTGTTGCAGCGGTCGCAGCAAGTGCATTCATCACATTGTGTTTACCTAATAAAGGTAATGCGACAGTGATGTCACCCTTGGGAGTTTTGATCGTGATGGGTTGTCCAACATTGTAGACTGCAGTGACATCCGCAGGATGATCCAAACCAAAAGAAAAATGGCGATGCTGACCAATGAGTTCTAACCAATAATTAAAATGAGCATCATCACGATTTAATATGGCGATGCCATTTTCACTCAAGCCTAAAAAGATTTCGCCTTTTGCTTTTGCCACACCAGCGACATCATTGACGCCTTCGAGATGTGCTTCAGCTGCATTGTTAATAATGGCGACAGTCGGTTTTGCTAATTTCGTCAGATATTCAATTTCGCCAAAATGATTCATACCCATTTCAAGCACAGCGTAGCGATGCTCTTCATTGAGTCGAACCAGATTAAGCGGCAAACCAATGTTATTGTTGAGATTACCTTCCGTTGCCAATACGTGTTCTGCTTGGTTGTGACAAGCAGCGCGTAAAATCGCGGCTAACATGTTTTTTAGCGTGGTTTTGCCGTTACTGCCGGTGACACCAATTAAAGGTAGGGAAAAACGGTTGCGCCAATGCTTGGCAAGCGTGCCTAATGCTAAAATCGTATCATCGACGATGAGTTGTGGAATAGGATAATCCACCGCATGAGCAACCAAGACTGCAGCCGCACCTTTTTTTGCAGCGTCAGCGACAAATTGATGTCCGTCAAATTGTTCTCCGCGAATGGCAATATAAAGATTGCCGGGTTGCAATGAACGGGTATCTGAACTAATTCCACAAAAATCAATATCTTGGCTAGGGGGTGCAATACCTAATTGCTCTGCAATGGCGGATAAAGATGTCTGTATCATAAAATTAAGGGTCCCTTACTTGGCGAAATGGGTATCGTATCATACAACGACCGTATACAAATCAGTTTAAATTTGATAGAAAGCAATCCTCTTATAACAAACGAACTACGTGTATTTTATGTTCCAGGAAATCAAATATCACGATCCATTGCAGATTTTTTCTTTATTCGCCGAAGACAATGGAGCGGTTTTGCTGGATAGCGCACAATTGAGAAAAGATTGTGGACGGTATAGTTTTATCGCTATCGATCCTTTTCTTACACTGACCAGCAAAAACGGTGTTATTTTGTTGGGTGATCGAGTGTTAAATGGCGATCCTTTTCTGATTTTAAAACACGAGTTAATGCAATATTCCATGGAAAATATGGCAGGATTGCCGCCGTTTCAAGGTGGTGTTGCTGGTTTTTTAGGTTATGGATTAGCACAGCATTTGGAAAAATTACCCGTAGCGCGCGTGGATGATTTGCACTTTTCTGATATGGCGGTCGGTTTTTATGATTTAGTATTGGGATTTGATGAAGAAGAAAAACGTGCTTGGATTTTTTCGACGGGTTACCCAGAACAAAATAATGCAAAAAGACAAACACGCGCCGAACAACGCATGGCGTGGCTGTTAGATCAATTAACAAAATTACCGCCCATCGTGCCATTGCCTGCTGTTTCTCAAATTGAAGCAATGATTGAAAGTAATTTTACTTCTGATGCATATCAATCTGCGGTGCAACGAGTGATTGATTATATCTTAGCAGGTGATATTTTTGAGGCGAATATTTCTCAGCGTTTTCGTACGGATTTAACAAGTGGTTTGACGCCATTTACTTTGTACCGAAAATTGCGTGCGCTGAATCCAGCGCCTTTTGCCGCTTTTATTAATTTAAGCGATAACATTATTGCATCAGCTTCGCCCGAACGTTTTTTACAATTGCGCGAAGGGTTTGTTGAAACACGTCCAATTAAAGGCACTCGGCCACGTGGAAAAAATCCATTGGAAGACGAACAATTTGCGAAAGAATTAGTAGCAAGCGAAAAAGATAATGCAGAAAATATTATGATTGTTGATTTGATGCGAAATGATTTGTCACGGGTGTGTATAGATCATACTGTTAATGTGCCGCAATTATGTGGCTTAGAAAGTTATGCGACGGTACATCATTTAGTTTCAGTGGTGACGGGAAAATTGCGCCAGGGATTAATGGCGATTGATTTATTGCGCGCGACATTTCCAGGTGGTTCCATCACAGGCGCGCCGAAAATTCGTGCGATGGAAATTATTGCTGAAATTGAGCCAACCGAGCGCGGACCTTATTGTGGCAGTGTGGGTTATATCGGTTTTAATGGTGATATGGATTGCTCGATTACCATTCGTACTTTTGCAATAAAAAATAATGTTGTGACTTTTCAAGCGGGTGGTGCGATTGTGGCGGATTCCAATCCTTTGGAAGAATATGAAGAAACACTGACGAAAGCGCGCGCATTGCATAGGGCCCTAAATGATTTTATTTATCGATAATTATGATTCCTTTGTTTATAACTTAGCGCGTTATGTCAGTGAATTGGGTTTTAAATATCAAGTTGTGCGAAATGATGAGATGACACTGGATCAAATTGCTGAAGTGAATCCATCGCATATTATTATTTCTCCAGGTCCGTGTGCGCCGGAACAAGCTGGAATTTCCATGGCGGTGATTCAACGCTTTGGTGCAACGATTCCTATTTTAGGCGTTTGTTTGGGACACCAGGCGATTGGTCAAGTGTATGGCGCAAAAGTGATACGCGCCAAGCGTCCTATGCATGGGAAAGCATCCGAGATTATGCATGAAAAAAAAGAATTATTTGCTGGTTTAAAAAATCCGTTACGTGTCGCACGTTATCATTCTTTAATTGTGAGTGATGAATATTTTCCAGAAGTGTTGCAAGTGACAGCGCGTTGCGAAATTGGCGAAATCATGGCGTTACGTCATCGAGAATATGCTGTTTTTGGTGTGCAATTTCATCCGGAGTCGGTGTTGACGGAGGAGGGGTATTTGCTTTTGAAGAATTTTTTTGCTTTTTCCTAAGCATTTTAAGAGCTTTGATGTCATCCTGAGCGCAGCGAAGGATCGCCTTATTATAATTTGGTGATCCTTCGCTGCGCTCAGGATGACAGCACGGTATGCCATGCCCCGTCCGAGATTATTCTTCCACCTTAAACCCAATACGCTGAAAATATCCCTCTAATTCATCAATATTACTAAATCGAACTCGAATATAACCCCCGCCGCGATCTTCATAATCAATATTAACTTGATTTCCTAAATGATCCGTAAGCGCTGTTTCTAAGCGTTTGATGTTGGGATCGCTATAGGGATTATTTTTTTCTGCAGGCTGTAACAATTTTTTTGTTTCGATTTCAATTTTGCGCACGCTCCAATTTTTTTGAATGCATTGTTCAGCTAATGCATTTTGATGTTCTATGGGAACGCCTGCGAGAATTTTGCCGTGCCCTTCGGATAAGCGTTCCGAAATTAAAAGTTGCTGTACGCGCGGATCCAATTTGAGTAGACGTAAAGCATTCGTAATGGTGGTGCGTGACTTACCCACGGCTGCTGCAACTTCTTCATGCAAATAACTAAATTCATCAATCAAACGCTGATAGGCTTGTGCTTCTTCAATGGGATTTAAATCCGTGCGATTAATGTTTTCGATCACAGCCGCTTGTAAGGCTTGTGCATCGGTATACAGGCTGACTAAACAACTGACTTCATTTAAACCGGCCAATTGCGCTGCACGCCAGCGGCGTTCGCCCGCAACAATTTCAAAATTTCCTGTGTTAAGTGGTCTCACTACAATGGGTTGCAATAATCCGCCGGTTGTTTTAATCGATTCGGCAAGCTCTTGTAATTGTTCAGAATCAAAGTGTTGGCGCGGTTGATATTTGCCTCGAACCAATTGATCGACGGAAAGTTGTTGTAATATCGGTTTTGCTTTAACCATGTATACCTCTCAATTTTTCCTGCCAATGAGTATACATCGCTTGTATTTATTGCTCTATCATTTAAGCTTTCCTTAATTTGAGCATGTTACTGTAGCGGCGTATTAAAAATGGCCAACATTACAGGTAATGATATGAGTAACGGTAGAACGCCGGTAGTAGAAGAAACTAAAGCAACGGTACTGACTAAGGTAAGCAGAGAGTCGGCTAAAATGGTCACCATTGGTGCTGGCGTTGCGGGTGTGCTTTTTATCCCTAATCTAATTTCGCAAAAGTTGCAGACAGTCTCTGCCCCGACAACTCCAAAGAGAGGTTTTACAAAAGCCGTTTTAATTTCTGGCGCGCGTACGCTCGGGGGTAATCTGACGACTTCTACCATGCGCACTGGCGTATATGGACAAAGAGATCATGAGATGTTTTGTGATAATAAACCCGTGCTGAGAGCAGCAAAGGCTGCTGTAGGGCTCGGGGTTGCAGATACTCTATTTACACAAATACCAAGATTTTTTGAAACATGGAATAGAGCTGCCACCTTAAATCCAGCATCTTCTGTGCCAGTATGCTCCACACTGACTGATTACGGTAAAATATTAAAAATCGGTTTTCCCCCGCGCGTAATTTCCAGCATATTTGGAATTGGGGGATTTCTGGCAGCAGAGCAACTTAAAGAAATGTTAGGAAATAGCTTACCTTGTTGTCACGGTGTTGATATGAATAAAGTGGTTGCGACGGGTGGCTGTGCTGTATTCGTTGGAATGATAACCAATGCCCTGGCAGGCGTTGTACATACCAATGTCGTGTTAAGAACCGACCCTAAGACTTTAGTTGCGCCGCCTTCCTATTCGGTAACAAAAGATCTCATCGCAAAAGAGGGTGTGAAGGTTTTAGGGCGCGGCTTGTGGATGTCTGCAATTTCGACGGGTTTGGTCTATTTTACAATTCCAGAAATGGAAAAAGTGGCTGAGCGCGTTGTGCCATTTGTTGAAAGACATCTTAGATCATCAGCAGCTTTTTTCAGTAACTTTTTAAGCACTGCGCATGCTCGTTTCTTTCAACCTGCTCCTGCTGCGCCGGCATTGCAAAAAGAGGCTGGGGAGACTCAGGAGAAGCATTTTACTGCTTGTTAGAGAATGACGCGGATTATTTCCGCGTCATATTAACAGTCGCTGCTCCGGAAGTATCTTTTGCAGGCTCATTGCCTGAATTTTTAGGACTTTTCTTAAAATAAACTTGTACTGCAGAGTGAGTTGCAATATTTCCAGCCATTAAAAGCAACGGCACTCGGTTAGGTTTAGAAAAAAATCGGGTCAATGACATATGTTTTTTCCTTCTAACTATTTATTGCTTTATCGATTTTTTTAGTATTGTTTTGCATGTCTTTGTCAAAGCCTGCAGCGGTATTTTCACATCCAACTAAAAATCCGAAACTTAATAAAAATAGACTGACCAAAATCGTTTTCATTTTCATAAGATTTTCTCCTGTGTGAGTGGGTAGAGATAATTCATTATACTCAAGCCCAAAGCGCGAGAGTGGATTTTTTAAGAAATAACGTATTTATTATTTCTACAAAAGGTATTTTTTGTTAAAATTTCACTCTGCAATCATTACTTCATCTCAAAGAGAGTATTTATGAATCTATCACAAGCGACTTATATTTGGATCGATGGATCGAGCCCGACTCAAACATTGCGTTCCAAAGTTAAAATTATACCTTTTAATCAAAAACTAACCCTCAATGATTTACCTCAATGGAATTTCGATGGTTCCTCCACTTGGCAGGCAGTAGGCCATGATTCCGATTTAATTTTACAGCCCGTTTGTGTTGTAAAAGACCCTATTTTAGGAGAGCCAAACTATTTGGTGCTCTGCGAGGTTTTAAATCCAGATGGAACGCCTCACGTCAGCAACAAGCGTGCCCATTTGGTGCAAATCATGCAGCAATATGGTCACGAACAAGATCCTTGGATGGGGTTTGAGCAGGAATATACGCTTTTTAGCGGACAGCAGCCATTGGGATGGCCTGAACGAGGTTATCCGGCTCCGCAAGGTCCTTTTTATTGCGGCGTAGGTGCAGATGAAGTATTCGGTCGGCATTTAGTCGAAGAACATGCACAAGCGTGCCTCGATGCGGGAATTATGCTTTATGGAATTAACGCTGAAGTCATGCCAGGACAATGGGAATTTCAAATTGGTTATCGTGGCGTTGAGGGCGAAAGCGCAGACCCAGTGACGGTTGCAGATCATTTGTGGTTGGCACGTTGGTTATTGTATCGTCTCGGCGAAGAATATGACATTACCGCGCGATTACATCCAAAACCGGTTAAAGGCGATTGGAATGGTGCTGGCAAACACACCAATTTTTCCACCGCAGATATGAGAAATCCAAAAACCGGAATGGATGCTATCAATAAAGCGATCAAAGCTTTGGAAGCAAGACATAATGAGCATATTGCTGTATACGGACATGACTTGGAACAACGTTTAACTGGCAAACATGAAACCGCGCATATTTCGCAGTTTATTTCGGGTGTTGGCAATCGTGGCGCTTCAATTCGAATTCCTCGTCCAGTTGCAATGAAGGGATATGGTTATATTGAAGATCGCCGTCCAGGCGCGAATGCAAATCCTTACGAAGTGGCTTCAATTTTAGTCGAAACGATTTGTGGTGTTAATGTAAAAAAAAATTCTGAAAAAGTAGTTTCTTGTTCTTAGGTGGTTTGGGTACACCCTCATCCCCTGCCCTTCTCCCAGCAAGCTGGGAGAAGGGAGCTTTCTATTTAAGGGAATAAAAATATGTTAACGGAAAACAAAATCAAAAATATTATTATCAAAATGATTGAGCCGGAAGTTGCCAAAGAAATTTGTCAGAAGATCACCGCCACACTGCCAGATTGGTTTGGAATTCAGGAAGCGAATATTCGTTATGCACAAGGGATGTTGGATCGATTGTCATTTGCTGCATCATTAGGTAATGATTATATCGGCATGATCACACTTGAATTTCCTTATGCACATAATGCTAATATTTATTGGATGGCGGTCACTCAAAATTATCACAATAAAAATATCGGCAAAAAATTATTAGCAACAGCTGAAAATTATTGCCGTGAGCATGGCTACGCAACACTCACCGTCGCAACAATCAGTCCAAACCAAAACGATGAACATTATCTCAAGACTTATTCATTTTATACAAAATCAGGCTTTAAACCACTTTTTGAAATGAATACTTATGATAGTGAAAATCGAATGGTTTACCTGCAAAAAACATTGAGCTTAGACGATTTTGTTTTTGTGGATCTCACCCATACATTATCTCCCACGGTACCACATTGGGGTGTCGATGTTGGTTTTAAATATAATGCGCGCTTGATTCAAAGTGCTGAATCGGCTGGAGAGATGAAATTTCGCGTGCAACGTCTTGAAATGTCGGCAGGCATTGGAACCCATATGGATGCACCCTCGCATTGTTATGAGGATGCTGCTGCGATTAATGATATTCCACTTCAAGCACTCATCACGGTGTGTAGAGTGATTGATGTATCAAAACACGCACATGAAAATTATAGTGTTACAGTCGATGATATTTCCTCTTTCGAAGAAAAATATGGAACGATACCCGAAGGCGCTTTTGTCATTATTTATACGGGTTGGGATCAGCGCTGGGATCAACCTGAAAAATATCGCAATGAAAAAATTTTTCCGAATATTTCAGTTGAAGCAGCGAAATTATTACTTTCCAGAAATATTGTGGGAATGGGAATTGATACACTTTCTCCCGATGCATTTGGATCGGATTTTCCTGTGCATCAATTAATGTTAAGCGCAGGAAAATATATTATCGAGAATGTAGCGAACGCAAAACAATTAGACCCAAGCGATTCTTATGTTTTTGCCTTGCCCATGAAAATCATGGATGGAACTGAAGCGCCAGTTAGATTAATTGGGATGAATAGAAGAAAATAATATTTTTACACTTTTTAACAAGCCATTTTTTAATTATCCTTCTCATTCCCTGTTTAGAATGATTGAAAATAATCAAATAAATATTTTAGAGAAAAGCCTGCAAAATGGCGCAGAACTGAAAACGTATTCTCTAATAAATTTAGTTATGGAAGAAACGGTATTGCATGCGGCTGCAAGAATGAATCGAGTTGCATGTTTGAAAATATTATTAGATTATTATCCTGCTAGAAAAAATCTCGAAAATATCGCGATTTATTACGAGTCAAACACACCACAATTTCTGACGCCACTTCAAGTGGCGATTAGAAAAAATAATTCAGCGTGTGAAATTTTATTAAAATAAAAATAAATAGGAAATTATGCCAAAACCTAAACTCAACTTTGTATGGATAGGCGCGCCCCGTATTGATAAAGGCGGCCATGATATCATTGGTCCTGAATCAATTGATCGGAATTTTCAACATTTTTCGCCAGAAGAGCGCAATCCAATCGTATTTTGGTGTCAAGAAGCTTTTCAGCAAGTATATAAAGATTATTTTACGGCCAAAGGTCTAAAAATCGAAGTCAAGTCTATTGAAGCTTATTTAAGTGAATTTAAAACGGAAGACAATACAGCGACAGAAATTCAACAAATATTTAGTAAATTAACTCATCCAGATCGAAATAAAATTATTGATTGTGTTTATTTGAAAGATCTTTTTTTCAATGTTCTTTTAGCAACACAAGGCGATTACGTGTTGGATACGAATATACAAACTGATTTGACAGCGCCCGTCAATTTTCCAAAATATACAAAATTTATGTTTCCTTGGGTGTCAGACACGTCTGAATTATGGATGCAATATGCTCCACCCGATAATTTAAGTCGCGCAAAAAAAGTTTTGCGATGTTATCTTGATCTTTATCAAAATGCGGTCAAAATTTTTAATGAACAAGGTTATTCGGCAGAATATCACAAACAAGAAGGCATTATTGCTTCAGCAGCGATACGTTTAAAAAATTGTAAAGTCATTAATAATTTTATGACGGAAACCTGTGACGTATGGCGTTGTGGTTTTTTAAAAAATACAGAAATTGCTGTGCCTGGTTTTAATGTTCATAAAGAATATTACAATTCACATAAGGAAAATCAGGAATATGTTTATAAAGGTCCACATGCGCATGCTATTTTTGGAAAGGTAGATAAACTGGAGTATGAATTAAATCATGGAATCCACCCAGATTTCGAAGCAAATCCCAGATGCGCTGTTGAACCCAGTTTAGATTATGATGCGAACAATGAAACATTACTGCATCTCGCGACACGTTATTCGCATTTAGAGGGACGAAGAAATTGTATGAAATTACTTTTAGAACGAGGTGCGGATGCCGATCGAGAATATCAAATTATCTCGCGCGACGTTATGAAAACAAAAACACCTTTAATTTATACAATAGAGAGTCGGGAAGAAGATGCTGTAAAAAAATTATTTCAATATGCGCGCGTTCCTATTCGACTTGATCGTATTTCAAATAATCAAACACCGCTCATGAGAGCTATAAAATGCGGGGGAAATGGACTTGAGCTATTGCTTGATAAAGGGGCTGATCCCAATCAACTTTGTGAGACAGAAGATCACAGAGACACACCTTTGGCCATGGCAATTAGTCGCAAAAATCCAGCATGGGTAAAATTATTATTAACAAAAGGTAAAGCCAATCCCAATACTCCAATTAAAAAAGTATCAGGAATCGTTAGAGTCGCGGCGGAGCCGCCATTGCATATTGCACTCAAAAATGAAGATGCCGAAACAGTCGCTTTGTTACTTCAATATGGTGCTGATCCTTTTGCGGAAGCAGAATATCATGTTGGCAATAGTGTTTGTTTTCAAAAAGCAGAAATTATAATAACTAGTAAAGATTGCCGAATGTTATTAAATACGGCATTACAAATTAGGGCGTGCAAGCTTTGTAATTAAAAACGGATTTGGAGACAACAAGGAGATGTTATGTCTAATTCGCGCGATAACGATCACGCAGTATGGATAGGTTTTTTTACCGGTTTTTGGAGTGGGGTTGCAGATGTTGCTATTAATTATCCTCCCTATGGGCAAAGGATTCGCGTACAAACACAATCCGCTCCCGCTTCATTTAAAAATTTATATCTCGGCGCGAAACCTTATGCAATTTTAACTATTTCCTCAACGATTATTCAGGATGGTGTTACAACAGGCAGTAAAAAATTTCTGCCGTACAATGCGTCAAAATATTACGATGCGATGGCTGCAATGATGGGTGGTGTTTTAAGTGCTTTTGTTGCAACTCCAATGGGCAATATTATTGTTAAACAACAAGAAAAATCACTCAAACCTTTAAAAGCCATACAAGAACTTAAAGCACAAGGTGGATGGTTAAGATTATCTCGCGGATTGTCCCCGACAATTTTGCGTGATGCAGGTTATTCTGGCGCAACATTTTGGGGTGTTACCGAAGCTGAAAAATATCTTGTTAAAAAATTTGAAATTTCATCTTACGAAGCACGCTTTTCTGCGAGTTTATTAGTGGGTGTATTTACGAGTTTTATTACCCAACCGTTTGATACATTAGCCACCTTATTACAAAATGATTCTGCATGCAAAGTAACGACTTGGAAAAAAACCAAAGAGATTGCGAAAAAAGATGGCGTAAGAGGATTTTTTAAAGGCGGAGGTTGGCGAATGATTTCAATTTTTGGTGGGGTCTATGTGATGTCGGTTACATCGGAAAAAATGAAGGAATTAATTGCAAAGTATCGGAGGGGTATGTTTTAACTCCCGTAAACGTTCGATGGGAGCTAAAACTAAAAAACTCCCTTCTCCCGTTTATGGGAGAAGGGCAGGGGATGAGGGTCGATCCGTTTCCACTTTTCTCGAATTACTCTTATTACAATAAAAAAACGAACCAAAATCAGCCGTCCTTTTTTTACTGGGTCTTGGTAAGATTTCCTCAACTAATACATCACCAAGAACTCGCACTTGTTCGGTTTTACCGCAGAGAATCGCAACGTCTAATGGAACTTGCCCGCTTGTCGCCGCAATTTTTACATCAGCACCCGATTTAATTAAATAAATTAAAATATCCGCATTGGTATTGAGATAACTCGCCATAAAAACAGGCGTCATTCCATCTGCGGGTGTGCCTGGTAGATAAGTTTGAATATTTAAATACGCACCCTTCGCTATTAATAATTGTACTAATTCTAAATCACCACTATTTACAGCTAAATGCAGCGGTGCATAGCCATTGGCAGCGATAGTATTTAGCTCGGCTCCTTCAGCAAGGAAAATTTTTACGAGTTCTGTATATCCGAAATAAGCGGCCATATGCAGCGGTTCTTGTCCGAAATGATTTGTACTGAGCATTAAAGAAGGAAATGCTTTTATTAATTCGTGTACGCGTTGAATATCATTTTGTTCTACACATTGCAAAAATTCTTTGGACAGTTTGCAATAAGGATTACTCGTACTACTGGTTATTCTTATTCCGCGCGAAGTTACTAAATCTTTTTCATGCTGCGTTATTTTATATTCATATTCATTAATATGAATATGTTGAACACATGCAGAATCTAAGAAATCAATCGCTGGCAACAAAACTTCAATATAACCACCTAAATTAACTTTCGATTGATACTGTTGACTGTGGGAAAGAGGTAGCATTCCTTTCGTGGCTCGCTCAGCAAGCGCGGTGAGTAATTTATCGGTACTTTGCCACAAAATAAAATCCAAATGATGAAATGTGCAAGGAACTAAATGCTGATCCAGTTGAAATTTGGCATCCATAGAATCATGAGGATTGAATAAACTATTTAATTTGATTTTCGAGCATAAAACAGCAAATGATTTTCCATAATTTGTAATGGGTTCAATCGTATGATTTTGATCAAGTAAAATTAAGGCGCCATAGCGAGGTCTTGCACTTAAAGAATTTCTAAAATCCATTGCGAGTGACGCACTCACTTCGCTAAATAATTCTTTTTCAGTCGCATTACGTTCGCGTTGATAGAGTTTTCCTCTTGCATCAGAATTTCGTTCGAATAAATTCATTGTTTGATGGTGAGTCAAACCTTTTTTTAAAAAGGAAGCATTAAAGGTGACAACGATGACTGAATTGGTTTCGAGAAAACGAATACAATCTTGATAAATTTTCGCTGTGTGTGTGGTATAGCCAAGGCTTTCTAATCTTTTAATAATGACTTCTCGGACATTATATATTGTTTGATAGAGCATATTTAATTGATCCATATCGGAAACAACATCAGACCAGAGTTTTCTCGCTAGTACTTGATTTTTTTCTCTGCCTGTTAGAATGAATTTGGAGGGCGGTTTCGATAATAAAATATTGATTTGTTCTAAATATTCAAGCACGGCCGATTCACAAGGTAATTTTCTGAGTGATAATAAAAATTGGGTATAAGTTGGGACAGCGTAGTCATTTTTTGGTGGAGGTTGGCTTTGTTTAAGAAAAAAAGGTAATTCAATTAAAGGATCTTGTAAAAGCCAATTTATATCAATTTTTTTGCTAATTTCCCTCAATAATTTTTCCAGCTGTAGTTTACGCGCATCCATTCGTAACCCCATTAGCATAGAACGTAATCAATTGGATACAATAACAAGAAATTGATTTCTTTAATAGGGTCAAAAATCGTTTAAAAGGGTTGATCGTTCACCAAAAGTTCATTTACTATTTTAGTTAATAGGCGCAAGTGAACAAGTGGTGAATAATCCAATGAGCACAGACTTCCAAGACAATCTGTACAAATTTATTTCAGAGCATTTAGCGCTGTATGGCCAATCTCCCAGTTACAGAGAGATGACGGCTGCTATGGATATTAGTCCAAAATCAAAAAGTTTAATTACACGTAGTCTTCGAGTTTTAAATAAAGAAGGTAAAATTTTATTAAAAAAAGCAGGGCGAAAAGTTGCGATTTCTCTCACGCAAAAAAATTTACCGTTGATCGGAAAAATTTCTGCGGGATTACCCATCGAAGCGATAGAAGAGAATCAATTTATTGACATTAAAGAGTTGCTGGAAGGTGAGGGAAGATTTGCCTTGCAAGTAAAGGGAAATTCCATGATTGAAGATGGAATTTTAGATGGCGATTTTATTATTTGTAAAAAAACACATATTGCGAGTGAGGGCGATATTATTGTGGCCCTCCTCGATCAAATGAATACCACGCTTAAACGAATTTCTTTCAAGGTGAAAGGAATGGTTACCTTAATTCCGAGCAATATTGAAATGAAACCGCGAGCGTATGCTCCGGAGCGCATTCAAATTCAAGGAATTTATGTAGGTTTATTACGTCTAGGGTAAAAAAATGTTTTCCCAAACTAAAAATTTAAAAAATAAATTTTGGAATCGAGCAATTATTCTCATTGACATGAATGCTTTTTTTGCATCGGTCGAACAGCTCGATCATCCTGAGTGGCGGGGTAGAGCGCTTGCGATCACAAATGGGAGACAGGGGACTTGTATTATTACAAGTTCTTATGAAGCCCGCTCTTATGGTATTAAAACAGGCATGCGTCTTCCGGAAGCAAAAAGATTATGTAAAAGCTTAATTCAAGCGCCTGCTCGTCCCGAGCGGTATGCGGAAGTATCGACTGCCATCATGGAAGGACTCGCCAGTTTGTCGCCGGATATTGAAGTTTTTTCGGTTGATGAAGCATTTATTGATGTGACTAATTGTCAGGCATTGCATGGGCCGCCTGAAAAAATGGGCTGGATGGCAAAAGAAATTGTCTTTAATAAAACAGGATTGCTTTGTTCTGTCGGTGTCAGTGGCGATAAAACAACAGCGAAATATGCGGCGAAATTAAAAAAACCGGATGGATATGTGGTGATTCCGCCTTGGGAAGCCAAAGAAAGATTGCGCGATGTACCTGTGACTGATTTAAGTGGAATTAAATCGGGTATTGGCGGCTTTCTTGCTGAACATGGAGCAGAGACTTGTGGTGAAGTTGCGAATATTCCCATTAGTATTTTAGCAAAACGCTTTGGAAATATTGGCAGACGCATTTGGTATATGTGTCAGGGCGCGGATCCTGATCCTGTGCATGTTGTTGTGCCCAGTCCAAAATCAATGGGTCATGGAAAAGTGATGCCTCCTAACACAATGAGCAAAACAGTCATCGATATTTTTTTGATGCATATGTGTGAAAAATTAGGTGCAAGATTGCGGCAGCATAGCTTTAAAGCACAACATTTTTTTGCGGGATTATTAAATTATGATATTGGATGGTTGGGAGGCAAGGGTAGAAGTATTCAAATGACGAATGACAGCAGGGAAATTTTTCAGTTAGCCGATTTTTTAATTTCCCAAAATTGGGATGGGGAACCGGTGCATCAAATTCAAGTCACAGCGCTTGATCCGGGTGATGCAGGTTTTCAACTGGATTTATTTTCAAAAACAAATGATCAACGCAGAAAACTTTATTCGGTTATTGATGAAATTAATGATCGTTTTGGGGACTTTACGATTACACCTTTAACTATGTTAAATCATTCTGAAATGCCAAACGTAATTGCACCCGCATGGAAGCCGTACGGTCATCGTCAAACAATTTGATGGGGGGAGTTATGGCTGAAGCTGTTATTTTTAATTTTCAAAATAAAATTTGTACTGTGACTTTCAAAAATCCAAAAGCGATGCTCCCAGTTAAGCTAAAAAATGGCGAATGTAAATTAGTTACCTGGGGTCGCAGAGAAAATGAAAATAGCGAAATGCCGCTAGGTGGTTGGGCTCGATTGGCATCCATTAAAAATGAAAAATATATTAAATGGAATTTATATCATCCTAAACCCGTGCAAATTTTTGTGGATAAATTCATGGAGAAAGATTTTGAGAGCATGCCGCGTTGGTATGAAGTGACGAAAGGCAAATGTCTGCAAGGTTTATTGGCGCAGCATGAGAATGAATATAGACTTTATATTGTCACTATAGAGCCGGAAGATTTAATGAATTGTCATTATAGGTGGCCGCATATCATAACGTCTACCCAGTCTGCGGATAAATTGTAGGGACATGATGTGCTGAGAGGTATCCCCGTGAATTTTAATAAAAATGCGCTTAGAAAGCCTTCCCAGCAGGGGAAGGTGCCCAACGGGCGGATGGGGGAATCAAATAAATATGCAAGATAATGGTATTTTAAAAGATAGAGCGCCTGCTCCGCAAAAATAGCGGAAAAAAATTATGGAATCACTTAAGACTCAAGTGTTGAATGATATACGGAATCATTATTTTTGATTCCCGCATCCGCCCGTTGGGCCATAGGCATCAAGCTAAGAATTTTTTTGCTTTTCCTATGCATTTTAAGAGCTTTGATGTCATCCTGAGCGCAGCGAAGGATCAC
>CAYRUP010000034.1:0-15727 GCA_964427485.1 uncultured Coxiellaceae bacterium
AACAGCTTCTATGACAGATGCAAGCTGTTGTTTAATGATATTTTCAGTTTGACCGGCTTCACGCTGTTCCAAGGTCTCGCCCACACACAAAATCGGTTGTAACCCAAATTGCTGGGCTGCTTTAAATTTCGCTGCGACCAAATTAACATCTTCATGAAACAAATTGCGTCTTTCAGAATGCCCTACTAATACATATTGGCAACCATAGTCAGCCAACATAGACCCTGACACTTCACCGGTAAATGCACCTGAACTACCCAGATAAAGGTTTTGTGCCCCCCAAGCGACTAAACTATCCGCAAGAATTTCTTCCGTTTGCTGCAAATGCACAAAGCTTGGAAAAACCACAATATCCACACTAGAAAACGCACTCGCACCGGTTTTGATCGCTTCTAATAACTCACGTGCCGCACGGCGCGAGCCATTCATTTTCCAATTACCTGCCACCATTTTTTTGCGCATAGGGATACCCCATTTGAAGTGGGGCTGATTGTAAACGAATGGGGTGGGATGTGACAAGGAGTTGGGGGACCACGCTGAGGTATCCCCACGAATTTTAATCAAAAAGCCGCTTAGAAAGCCTTCCCAGCAGGGAAGGTGCCCAACGGGCATAGGCATCAAGCGGGATCCAGCGCTTTTTAATGTCATCCTGAGCGCAGCGAAGGATCGCCTTATTATAATTTGGTGATCCTTCGCTGCGCTCAGGATGACATTTGTTGCTTAGCTTGACGCCTATGGCCCAACGGGTGGATGGGGGAATCAAATAAATATGCAAGATAATAGTATTTTAAAAGTTTCTACCTCGATTTGTGTGCATACCCTATCGTTTACGGGAGGAAGATTGGGGATGAGGGGCAAGAAATTTGTCTTGAAAACGCTTTAAATTTTTAAATAATTCAATTGGGTCATTCGCATGATCTTTTAAAATCATTAAGAATGTCTTTGTATTTTGATTTGTATAACCTTCTATGGAATCACTGGCCCTTTTTTTAATATCACTTATTAATTTTGTCAATTGTTTCAAACTTGCCGTTTTGAAATTAACCTGCTGGATTTTGTCATAAAATTCTTTGCAGCAATCTGGAACTGCTACATCCCCCGAAATTGTTTGGATTTTTGAACCAGGCGCCCAGAAAGTAACAGTCCATGTAGGAGCATCCGATCTAATCTCAAGTTTGCCTGATAATATGATCGTTTTAATTAAATCAATTGATTTTAACGCTATGGATTTATCAATTTCATTTTCTACAGTTTGTTTCGAAGCATAGTCATCATATATTGGACGAGTTAATGACTGCTTCATGTGTTCAAGGTCATCGACATCTTGCTTAGCAAAAACTGCTGCGTTTTCTTCACTCGATTGATGAAGTAATCCCACCATAAATTTTTGTCTATCTTCTTTTTTTTCTATCTGATCATATGGCTTCTCATGCAGATATTCTAATTCTGTTTTTTTTGCTCGGATATGTTTGTCGATCTCTCCTGTCACCGTGGAAAATGTATCAATGTGCCGATATATATTATCTTCTCTTTTCGAGCTTGTTATTTTTAATGAGCGCTTCATATGTTCGAGATCGCTGAGATCTTGTCGATCTAAAATGACTGCGCGTTCATCTGAGCTGCAAAGCAGCAATCCCAGCATAAATTGTTGCCTGTCATCTGCTTCCTCAATTTTATCGTAGGATTTTTCATGCAATAACTTTGTATGTATTCGATTGTCAATATCCTTCACTAAAGATTGATACTCATCAAATTGTAGGAATAACTCATCCTTTGTTAATGATTTTTTTATTTCCTCAAGCGCTTTTAAATCTTGGTCTTCTAAAACTAAGCTGCGTTCTTCCTCTGATTTACACAATAGTCCTAACACAAATTGTTGTGCATCATCTGCATTCGTGATCTTATCAAAATAATATCGTTCATGAAAATCATTGGTACGCAACACACGACGCACATCGGCAAGAACGGGAGCATAATTTTTGTGATTTTTGTAATCAAGTAACGCATCTTCGATAGCCGCACATGCTTTCAAACGATGCTGATGATTTAGAAATTTTCGACAGTCATTCTCACTTGCATCCAATATACAATCGATAAAATCTTCTTTAATTTTCCTGTCAGTTATAGACGTATAGGCAACAATTTCAAGATCCGACCTATCGTAGCGTTTCACACAACGGTCAACTGGACCTTTCCCATAACAATCTTCCAAGTAAATTCTGGAATCTTCCGCACTCAAATTATAATCTTCTTTAAACTTCAAACTATCGATTAAATAGACATTGTAATGACTGGCTTTAAGCTGGATAGGTTTATAGATTGCCCAAACATGTGCGTTACCATTCTTTAAGACATCTCTATTAACATACACATTCCCAGGGGGTAGTAATTTATCTATGATTAACCTATTGAGTAAATAAGCATTAAAAAGCCCATGATGTCGACACACGCCTGCGCCTTTTTGAATGAATGTATCTAATGAAATAACAGGCAATTCCTTATATTCTGCCATCCAATTTGTAGAAGATTCACGTATCTCTTTAACAGCTGGTACACGGCCTTCTAAACATTTTTTTACGTGGTCCATTGTAAGTTGCAACATGGCTTCTGATATTTGCTTTTCCAATTGTGCTGTCATTTTTTCTTTATTTTTACGTTTTATTTGCTCTTCAAAGCGCTCAATTTCGGTCTTAAGCCCTTTGTACACCTCTTTCAAATATTTAGAATTGGGATCTAAAATAATAATTTCACGCCCAAGAGCTTTGCCAACGGAAGCGATAGGTTTATCATCATTATTAAATTCCGTCACTGTACTATCCAAAACACGGTAGTCTGTACCAGCAATCTCTAAATAAGTTTCACCTTGTTCGGTTTTTTGATTAAAAAACTTGAAATCCATCTCAGTAAGCATTTCTACCGAACGCCGCCTAACAGGACTATGTGACGGACTACTACTAGGTGAACGTCGACCAGTAGACATGATTGATTTTCCTCGCTTTTATACAAACTTTGAACTTTCTTTTATCATTATAGCATTGAATATGTTTATATTTCATCCAAAAGATGATAAAAGCACACTCTTAATATTTCCTTAAGCTTTTAATAAATAAAATAAATTTTTTTAATCTGCACCACAAAAAGACAAAATTCCGCTATAATGGAAAAATAAGTACCATTTAAGGGTTAAATGCTATGTCTATTGCGCGCTTTATTACCGCATGGGAAGCAAAAATCGGTAATTATGAAATTACAGATCCTAGAAGTCATGTTGAAACACCTGAGCAATCCGCATTGCGAGCCGAAGCTCTGTTAGGCGGAGCTGACTCGCCGGGCATGCAAGCATTACATGCCGGTGTAACCTTATCTTCCAGAGCCCCAAACGCAAGACAGCGTTTTTTAAGAAAACTGGGGCAGGTTTTAGCAGATGCAGCAACCGAGGTCCAGATAACAGGCGAAGACCAAAGAACAACTCACCCAGAAAATTATTTAGCTAACCTGGATCGATTACTCGGTGCAGATGGAATCGCACTCTACAAAGCGGCTATCGCGGAAGAACGCAATAGTGCTGAATTCAGAAATGCTCTCTTTTTAAGTTCAACGAAACACTATGAAGGTCCACGCTGGACTGAAAGAATGGTTTTATGGGTAGCAGGTGAATCTGCTTCAGGCAAAAGTACAGCTGCCGATGCCATCATACAAAAAGCAGGCGCTGATCTCATGCCCCACGTACCTCCTGAAGACGACGACTATGACGCAGGAAATCAGGTTGTTTCCATCGATGGTGGTATTGAGCGAGAAATTTCGCAAATGCGTCAAATGGTATTACAAGTTGCCTTAAAAAAAGGATTTGCCGGCATTGATGAATTGGATGAGCAAGCTGATTTAAATGCGAAAAAATTTGTAGCACGCGCTGCTGAAGCCACAGAAAATTTAAACATCGTTATCCCCTGCACATTCACTTCAAATTTACGCAAAGACAGTATAAAAAAATACGCCGAGATGGAAAATACCAAGCAGATATTTAGCAAAATAGTCGGCGGTGAAATAGAAGGCGATAATGAACGCTTGCAACGCTCTGTTCATCGCATGGGAAGTTCGCGCGCATGGAGTAATCGATTTGGTCCTGAAGACACTTATGACCGTGAAATCAGCATGAATAATCGCAACATTAATTGTGAATCTAAAAAACATCTAACCCGATTGCTCGCAATCAAAAGAAGATATGCCTCTTTAGCGCGAGGCGTTTATGAAAGCGCGCAAGAAGATAACCAAAAAGAAAGTGTCTATTTAACAGTAACGAATGACTTAGTTTTCGTAAACAAAAATTCGAGAAAAAATTGGGTCGAAAGCACACCCGAAACTCCCACTCGCGATACAATTCCAACAACAGTTCGCGCTTTGCAGGCATGGAAAAGATACAAAAAAAGTGAACTCGCCGCAAAAAGAACGCCGCAAGATTTTGATGAATGGGTTGGTTATCGCGCATGGAAACTCTATGTGGCCGAAGAAGAAGCTCGCAGAAGAACGCCACTGCGTTTCGATAAATGGGTTAAAGCCAATAAACCTGAGATGGCAAAATGCTATGCCGCTCAAATTGATACGTATATCAATAAACAACAAAAATTTAAAGCGACAAAACATCCTAATCCTGTTGATCCACTTTGTCTTGGCAATGCATTATTAGCCGATATCGAAAAAGGCGGCATTGAACAAAAAAATGCGATTAATAGTTTATTTGATGTTGTCGGGCAAATGGAGCCAGCGGCCAAAGCTGCATTATATACCAGTCTCAAACAGAATTTAGATATCCCACACGAAAGACATGGCATTTACGATGAAATTATTTTAGCTTACAGAACGCTGGCTGATATTCAATTAAGACTGACCAAAGCCAAGAAAGAATTAGCCGAACTCAATTTTGTGAGAAGAAAAATTCCGCTTGGAAAAACAGCACAGTTAAATGCAACGATTGCAGATGCTGAAACACAAGAAAAAATTATAAAAGACCTTATTGGTGCAGATGATTTTAAACAAAAAATAGCAGAAATTAAAAATGAAGTAAGCGGTCCTACAAAAAATAATCCTGTCATTTGGTCTCAGGTAATGAATGACATTCCACTCGACCCCTTAAATGGCAATAATATTTTTGCGCAACCTATGTCTCTCATGGAAACCAACAAACCGCGTCACGATGAACTCCGTCGCAAATTGTCGCGCAACTTAAATCATTATCGTTATGTTGCGCCTAAAGGTGAAGGCGGTGCTCAAGAATCCGGTCCTCAAGGCGGTTGGTATATAACCTGTTATAAAACACCGGATGGTCGAATTCACACACAACGCATGATGATAAAACGCGAAGACAAATTTCGTAAAAATATTATTGAATCGTTATGCGGCCGCTTAAAATCTCGTCTCGCAAATCCAGATGAAGATTATATTGCAAGCACTTATCTGGTTCGTGATCCAGACAGACGTGCCGTAGGACCCAACACTTACGCAGTTTCAATTGCATTTAGTGATTTTAAAGAAACACACAAACTCGTTGGTTTAAATCATCGCGTCAGAATGGCAGGCACAAAGCAAAAATTCTTTGATGGCGATGCCAAAAAAATATTTAATAAAATACAACATTTACATGATAAAAAATATTATTCCGGTTTGGAAGAGTCACTCATTGCAAGCTGGTGGACTGCGGATTCTGACGTACATAGCGGTAATATTGGTGTAGGCAAAAAATTAAAACGCTTTCTGAATATTGACCATGCTGGCGGTATGATTTGGCTGGATCCGAAAGTGCATCCCAACCGCCATGGACTTTGGCAAAACATGAAACGCAGTTTGCGTCCCTTACGTTATTTCTGGAACAAAGAAAAACGCAGTCCTGAACCTACTTACCATGCACACGAATATCCTGCAGCTTTGCGTTGTAGTAAAAAAATGGCAAGAGCGATTAGGCATTACGCGAATCGCATGGATTTACCCGATCTTTATGCCGCCATCAATGATGAAATTAATACGGCGGTTGATCATTATTATGATGATCCAAACGAATTTAGAAAATTTGCGAAACGTATCGGTGTACCCGACGCATGGATTCATAATGACGACGGCATCGACGAAATTGCGGATGCTTCAAAAGCATTTTTAAAAGAAATTATGTATTCGCGTTTAGTCAATTTGCGTCAATACGGACGTGAAATTGAACTCAGTTTGTGTTTTGAATTCGATAAAAATCAAGATGATTTTGTGCTTAAGCATCCTCAAACCCTGATTAAATTCATTCGCGAAAATCCCAATTATTGCCTAAACGATCGGCATCATTTTCGTGGAAAATCGCATGGTCAAAGACGCAGTATTCTCTATCATAAATTTCATAATAAATTTGGGCATGGTGCTCATCTTGAAAATTTGCTGCAACAAGCAACCAAACTCGTTCTAGACAAACTTGACCCACTTGGTGTCGAGCAATTTCTAGTAAAAGATTTCAAAGTGCCCGACCCTAACGATCGCGCAAAAAATTACATTACACGTTTGATTCTTATTCAAGAAATTTTAAAAAATGAAGGTGAATTGGATAGCAATCCCTATCATCACAAAATAGCAGAACTGATTAAACACTTACTTTTGTATAGCTCGAACGTATTAATGGGCTCAAGAAAACAACATCTTATCCAAGTTTGTGACGATGCTTATAGTACCATTCAACATATTTTTCAAGATCTCGATATTGAAAATAATGCTTCTTTTATTGCAAAAGTAAAAATATTTGAAACATTGAGTCAACTTGAAAATCCTGAACTCATGGATAGCTATACCAATATCATCCAGAATATTCCTGAACTTCATAAAAAACGTGCGGAAGCGATTGCTCTACAATTTGAAAGACCTTTGATAAAACAATTAGCCACATTTTCAGTGGAAAATTCTGCTTATACTCGTGCGATAAACTTAGGCGCAAAAAGTTTAGATACCTTGGCAACACACGCCGCTTTTGCTGGCGAGACAACCGCTGTTAATGATTTAGAAAGAAAACGCCAAATTTTGGGAGAAACGGTGACAAAACTCTCTGAGCTCACACGATCTCTGGAAAAATTACAACCGGCGAAAGAACATATTGACAGCGCACAACAAAAACTTCATGTCAAAGATGACGCAGAACGTGCGACAAAACAACTTTACCTCGTAAAAACACGTCCTTTGACAAAAATACCTGGTAAAACTTACGAGGAACAAACGAAAGAATTTTTAAAGCATGACACCGACTTGGCACATCATACTACGGCGACTGTCGTTGATCCTAAACTTACACTCGGTGACATCGTCACTGAAGACAAAGCGGTATTCCTTGAAAATCCGGCAAATCCGACTGCCTCCGGCGCGGTGATGTGTCAGGAAGAAGGCTTACTCAAGCTGATCGATTTTGAAGATCCACGCATTTCATTTGCTAATCTCTTAGCAAGAGAATTGCGTGAACATACGCACACTAACCCTGAAACTTCCGTTGAAGAATTGCGTAAATATATTCAAGAACATTATATCAATGTGATTCAATCGAAATTAAAACCTGAAACTGTCACGAAAGAAAATCTTTACCATCTTTTAATTCAGCCCATGGCAAATAATAAAATTTTCAATTTTATTTTACCAGGCAGTACGCTGCGCTTTTTTGGCAAAGGCGAAAGTTTTGCTGAGAAAGTTTATCAGCATTTTCATGAAACCATTGCATGGCATCCGCAATTAATCGCGTGGGCTAACGTTTGGGTGAAAGCATTTGAAGCGAAAGGAACAGATATCCGTGATGTTGTCGTTGAGCATTCTCATGGAAATGCGGAGTTTGCGAGATTATTGATTATTTTGCTTTGTGCAAAAGGAGCAAAATTAAATGCAGTCAATCGAACAGGATATGACATGCATGTGACGGATGCTGATATTAAGCGCATGAACGATATTTTAGAAAATCCAAAGAACGCAGAGCATGCAAAAGTAATGCAATATACTGCGGATTTAAAACAAGCAAAACACGATGTGAAACATGCTGCTGCTTTAATGGATGCACCCATTGCCCTCACTACGGCAGTAAAAGGAATTCGAGATCGTTTAATGCAGGAACCTGTGCCTTCAGATATTAAGGCTTTATATAACATGAGAGGTTTTTTTGTTGAAGACATGAAACAAATGCAAAGTTTTCAAAAACTCGATAAAAACGATCGTTATTTACAAATATATAATAGTCTCGAAAAACAGTTAAACGCGAAAATTAAAGTGATTGATGATCATCTCAGAGCGGCAGGTGAAACACCTCCTACAGAAGGAATCGGCCATGAATTACGATAATCATCGCCCGCGCCCTTACTGGAGCGGAATGATAAGTTACTTATTCGTAACAGCCGGTGCAATTGTTGGGATAGGTAATATTATTTATTTTCCATTGTACGTGTATCAATTTGGCGGTTTGTTCATTCTACTTTTTATTTTATGCGAACTTTTGATTAGCATACCGATTTTACTCGCTGAATTATTAATTGGACGGCGCGGCAAACAAAATCCGGTGGGATCTTTTAGTATTCTTGCCATCGAGTCGGAAGCGAGTCAAGCATGGCGCTGGGTCGGTTGGCTCGCATTTGTCATTGTATTTTTAAACTTAGCGGATTACATGGTTTCTATCGCATCGCCCGTGGCTTATTTTTCTGATATTTTGCATGCAATTGCTACGAAAAATTTTCATCACGATTTTTTTCAACTTAAACAATCTCACCTGACCGATCATTTTTTCGCGTTAGAAATGTGTTTTCTCACTTTTTTGTTGGCCACTTTATTTGTTATTTTGCGCGGCATTAATCGTGGCTTAGAAAAAATTTCTCGAATTACGGTGCCTTTATATTTTTTCATTTTATTTGGTTTAGCTATTTATAGTTGCAGTGTTGGAAATTTATCACAAGCTATCCATTTTTTATTTAACATGAAACCGGATGTATCATTCATCACAGTCTTTTTTGTCGCATTAACGTATGCATTTTTTAAATTAAATGTGGGAATGGGATGTATGATTGTGTATGGATCCTATTTACCTTATTCGGTGCCAATTGGTCGATCGACTTTTATCATTGTTTGTTTTGATGCGCTTATTTCTTTATTATCGTATTTTGTCATTTATCCCTTATTTACATTTTCCCAGGAAATCAGCATGGGAGCGCATCCGCTTCGACAAATTTTATTTTTCTTTTCGCAAACCACGAATGGTGACATTGTTGCATTACTTTTTTTCTTTGCTGTTATTATTGCTGCTTGGACACCGACCATCGCGATAGCGGAAGCTGCCACTGTGACGTTGATTGAACGGTTTGATTTGTCGCGACGTGTTGCTACTTTGTTGGTATTTGCGGGCGCTGCTCTTATTGGCACGACAATCGTGTTATCACGCAATGTATGGGCGAATGTTTTATTATTTAATCATTGGAATATTGGGGTATTTGTTTCTGGATTAACATCGACTATTTTGATTCCCATTTCAGCCTTGTTAACTTCGCTTTTTGCGGGGTGGATCATTAGTCGCAGCATTACGAAAAGTGAACTTGGTTTTAATCGTGTGATTTATGGAATTTGGCGATTTCTTGTGGGTGTTGTGGCGCCGATTGCGATTGTTGGTTTGATGGTGATATTGATGGTGAGTTAGCACCCTCATCCCCTGCCCTTCTCCCATAAATGGGAGAAGGGAGCTTTCTAATTTAACTCCCTTCTCCCGTTTACGGGAGAAGGGCAGGGGATGAGGGTCAAATTTATGTAGAAGCCCCCCCCGGTCGATGAATTCCTTTTTTTTCAGCCCCAGCTGCGCGCACTCTGGCATCTTCGATATTATGAGCATAGTTATCTATTTTATATTTCGCAATATCATGTTCTGTTTTCACATTTTTGAGACTGCCAGTCATCGAATTAGCTGAAAGATCCTTTAATTTTATGAGGGCTGAGTCCACTTTTATTTGACCATCAAGTGATAATCTAGTCGTAGGGGCAGTGTCCGCCTTTGCCTCTTGCAAAATGTTATTACACGCCTGTTGTCTGGTATTTAAATCTTTTAACTCAACTTCAACTTGTTCTCTTAATTCGCTCATCTTCATAATGTGCTTGTCGGAATCCAAGAATTTATCTCTTGGTGTACTCACAGCCATTTTTTCCATTAGTCCTAATTGACCATTTAGACGCGTACTTGCATCACTTAAGTGAGCGAGTCTTTCATCTATTCTCTTAATTTCAGTTTGTACCGCTGCAACTTTTTCATCTGAAGTTGCTGCTACTTTAACTATATCTCTTTTAGCTACTTCTATTTCATCAACTGGGGCCCCAGCTGCAGCTTTAATTTCATTCTCAATGATTTCACGAGTAGGCTCTTCCTTCTTCAACTGTTTTATCGAAGCCTCCGCGTTTTCTTTCATTTCCGGTTGACTGTTACCAATAAGTTCTCTCTTTTTCGCTTCTTTTTCTATATCAAACACTTCACCCACTAACTTTTTCATAGTACTGCCTTTCAAACTAAGCAGCTGTTCTCTCACTTCCGGAAGTATAACGGGTGTGCCATCTCTAGGAGGAGCTTGGATTTGTCGCATTATTTGAATCAACTCTCTCACTTGGCTTTCGGTTTTTAAAGCGGTGGTAGGATCATCATAATTAATCGCGACTCGCTTGGTTTGTAGTTTAACCATTAAAAATTCAATACAATCGCCATACGCTTCTTGAACGCCATAAATGCCTTTTATATTTTTCACGCTAGCCGGAAAAACTTGATATCTTCCATCTTTGGTTTTATCAAGTTTAATCAAGTAGCCGCTTTTGTTTGGATTTTGGTAAATACCTACGTCGCCTTTGACGAGATTTTTTAACTTTCTTTCATAATCCGTCGTACTAAAAGAAATAGGACCTAATTCTTTTACATCTTCTGGATCCAATTGACCATGAAGTTCCCAAACTTTTTTGGTACCTTTTGCTTGGCTTACCTCAGTCAGCTCTAACCCTACTGCAATCTCTCTCGCTTTATCCGCAATATCCGCAATATCATTATTTGTCTTTTGATTTTCTAAACTCTTTTTTAAAGCGCCCATGTCTTGTTGTATTTTTTCATTTTTTATGGTTTCGAGTTCTGCCATTTGTCGACTAAGGAATTGATCAATTTGAGTGACTTGCGCCGGGTTCGCGTTTTTTTTCATCTCTGCACCAAGTTTTGTTAATTCAGCTTGCGCATCGTTTACTATGTCTTTCCAATCACTTTCTTTATTCTCTGCACCACCCACGACTTTATTAAATTGTGCCTCTAATTTATTATTCAAATTAGTACGAAGCGTTTTAATTTGATCTCCATAAGGAGCAACAGGTACAGGCGGAGGTGGAAGAGCTAGGCTATTCAAGTCCTTCAACGCATTCGTTTGAAACAGATCTATTTCAGCTGGCAATACACGATCTTTATCAGTATAAAGATTGCTTGGCTTATGACGAGGACTGTCCTTCATTTTTTCAGCCGCTTTTTCAGCTAAATCTTGCACTTGGGTAAATGATTGATCTACTTTTGTTGGCATAGTCGTTATACCCTCAATAACTCATTATTATAAAATTATACCTTACTCTATCATTTAGTTCAAAAATAAATCAAACTGTCGGTGCAGCGCCTTTGGTTTGAATTTCTTTTTGATAAATCAACACATCTTCCGGTGACGGCGAATAATGTAGTATTTCCAAAGGCTTACCGAATTTATCACCTAAAATTTGTAATTCCACCCAAGCAGCACGCACCATTTTATCAAACCCAGCAAATTCAATGACCCAGCCACGTTTATAGACTTCTCTCGCCATGACTCTTGCGGTTTGTAAGGTATCTTCCAAGGTTCTTTCATGGGAAAACAAATCTTTAGGCGTACCCACGATACAACAACCTCGATCATAAATATTATAGTATTTGCTGACGCCTTCTAATTGGAGTGGAACGATTTTACCTGGGTAATCTAAGTTATAAACATCCCAGATCGTTAAGGTGGCAAAACGTTGTAATAGGTAATAAATTTCAATCGCAGTAATCGGTCGATTGAGAATTTCTTTCATTTCTGGAATAGGTAAATTCTTTCCTAATGCTTCCCAAACTTCGACTTTTAATTTTCGTAATGTATTGTTTTCATCGCTTTCCATCGCCATGCGTGGCTTAATGGTTAAATCAAATTCGGCGTATAATTCATCTGCTTCATCATTAACGATAACCACATTGACTTTGTACATGCCGTGCGTTCCCGCTGCAGCAATGCCATTCACGATGCCCTCTGTCGTACAAATTAAGCCTTTCGGCAAAGGTTGCCCGTCCGATAATTCAGCACGAAAATACACTTTACCGCCATTGGTCGATTCAACAAATTCGGCGAGATTAAGCGGACCATAAGTCGCGCCTTCATTCACAACTTGTGTGGGGATGGGTTTTTTTAGATTTAATGCCATGCGCTAATGCCTTGTGTTCTAGATAATCCTTTATTGATTATAGCGAAAAAAAATGTTTTACGCCCCCACCCACTCATAAATCTCAACCGTTGGCGGAACACACTTCATGCAGGTTTTTCCACAACCAGGCTCTTGAGTGAATTTTCGAATACAACCTTTGCGCGTCCAATGCGCCATCATGTTACGCAATAATTCTGAATCACAATTAAAATGCGCGCATAATTTTGCGATGCTTGCGATCTTCACCTGCATTAAATAATTTTTAATTTCCAATAAGTTCATACCGCCTCCACTGATTTTCTGCATAGAAACGCACGCCCAGCACGGTTAAACACAAAGCAGCAGCAACGCCTATTACCCAAAGTAGCGATGACAATGGATGACGTGTCATTGTGGCAAGTTGATAAAATCCGACAGCCACACAATAAGCCACGCCCGTCGACCACAACACAGAAAATAACGCCCAACCACGCTTCACTTCACGCAGCATTGCGGCAGTCGTTGAAACACATGGAAAATACAGCAACACAAATAAAAGATACGCAATCGCGCCAATTTGACCATCAAAACGTTGATACATTAATCCATATACGCTTTGCGATAAGGTGTGCACAGGTGCTTTCGCCAAAATGGGATTTCCTAAGGAATGACCTAACTTCGCTAAATTCATCGGCACAGATAATGCCGCTTCGTGCAATCCACCCCAAAAACTAAATACATCGGCTTGCAATGCGGTGAAGTGACCCACTTGGCTATAAATCGTATTCAACGTACCAATCACCACTTCTTTCGCCAAAACGCCTGTTACCAATCCAACCGTCGCCGGCCAATTATCTTGATGAATTCCCATGGGAGCAAAAATCGGTGTCATCATGCGGCCGAGCGCCGACAACAATGAATTCGCATCGCCCTCCCCGCCATTGATGGTCGCATCGATATTTAATGCATTTAAGGCACCGATTAAAATACAAATCGGCACGATTAATTTTCCCGCACGTATCACAAAACCTTTCAAACGCTGCCAAGCATGCAACAATAATGTTTTCACACCTGGAATATGATAAGGCGGCAATTCCATTACCAAAGGTGCAGGATCGCCTTGCAGGATTGTTTTACGCAGCATCAATCCGGTCAGCATGGCCATCACAATACCGATGATGTAAAGCAGAAAAATAATATTTTGTCCGCCTTGTGGAAAAAATGCGGCAGTAAATACGGCAAAAATCGCGAGACGCGCACCGCATGACATAAATGGACTCATCATGACGGTGAGAATACGATCACGCTTATTTTCCAGTGTACGCGTCGCCATGACTGCCGGTACATTACAACCGAAACCAACCACCATCGGCACAAACGATTTTCCCGGCAAACCCAACGCTCGCATCAAACGATCCACTACAAATGCCGCGCGCGCCATGTAACCGGAATCTTCTAAAAACGCGAGAAACAAAAACATTGCGCCAATCACGGGAATAAAGGTAATGGTGGTATTAATACCTTTGCCAATTCCATTGGCTAACAATGCTGTGAGCCACGTTGGAAAACCTAATTGCGTAAACCACGCAGCGGAACCTTCCACAAAAATCGTGCTGCTGCCCATATCAAAAAAATCTTGGAATGCACCGCCGATATTAATCGAAAAGAAAAACATGAAATACATGACGCATAAAAAAATAGGCAGACCCAGCAAGCGATTTAACACAATATTATCGATGCGCGTCGTCCAATTTTTTTGTGAGGTTGCACTTTTAATCAGGCAGCGCGTTATCACATCTTGGATAAAACGATAACGCATATCTGCAAGCAAAATATCAGGATCTTCATTTAATGTAGCGCGGAGATGATTTTGTTGTTCGATGACGAGTGGGAAAATAGTTGGAGCAACGAGACTCCGTGCAAAGACATCATCTTCTAATAAGCGAATGGCTAGCCAATCGCAATAATCATTTTTATTCATTTTCGCAGGGATAGTGGGATTTAATTTTTGGGAAATGGTTTTGATGGCTTCGTTGATTGGGATATCTGCATAATCTACGCGGTCACGGCGCACTGTGCCCGTGACGATAGCTTGTTTTAATTCTTTTATCCCTTTTCCTTTGTGAGCTTCTAATGGAACAACGGTGCAATCAAATTCTTTTGCCAACACATCCAACAAAATTTGCAGACCTCGTTGACGCGCGACATCCATCATATTGACGGCAATAATCATCGGCACGCGCATTTCAAGTAATTGCATGGTGAGATAAAGATTACGTTCAAGATTGCTAGCATCGATCACATTAATGATGAGATCGGCATGGCGATTTAAAATATATTCACAAGCGATTCGTTCATCGATAGAAGAAGATTCATTTACGATTGTTAAAGAATACGCGCCGGGTAAATCAACGATTTCCACGGTGACATTCTGATGTTTAAATAATCCCGTTTTTTTTTCAACTGTCACACCCGGCCAATTACCGACGCGCTGACGTGCACCGGTTAATGCATTAAAAACCGTGGTTTTTCCCGAATTGGGATTGCCAACTAAGCCAATGGTGAGGGATTTTTCTGCGTTAGCATCGATATTCATGCGAATACCTGCTCGATTTTTAAAATATTGGCTTCACCTTTACGCAAACTCAAAGCAAAACCCCGCACGGTAATTTCGATAGGATCGCCTAAAGGGGCAATGCGAGAAATGGTAAATTCCGTACCGGGCAATAAACCCATTGAAATCAAACGATGGCGATATAACGACTCACCTGGTTGAATGCTAATAATTCGGCCTTTATTACCCATTTTCATTTCACTGAGCTGCATGCTTTTTCCTTGGTTTTCAATTACATAAAGGCAATCAAGCCCAAAAAGAGATTGACAAAATCAATCAATAAAATAAGTATCTCTTTTCTCAATAGGGCTGTCAATACAATTGAGAATTATTCTCATTAGCAATAAGATTGTGTTAAAATAGTACTTAAGTACTAAAAACGTAAGAAATTTTTAAGGAAAATCGAGTATACTGGTAGCAAGTAATGGCAAAAAGCCAGTTGATTTTATGACTTTATTATAAGTGAGTGGGGAGTTTTAGGATGCATACACATAGACCTAATGATGTAGAGATCGTTAACTCGCTTAAAAAAATTCTTATCAATAAAACGAATCTTGAGGTATGGCAAACAGAATTCAGTAGCGGCAAAGACATCAAGGTAAAAATAGAGGGCAGCGTATTAACTTACAAAGAGCCCCAAGTCATTGCTGGTATGATATCAGCTCT
>CAYRUP010000035.1:0-15609 GCA_964427485.1 uncultured Coxiellaceae bacterium
ACTGCTCACTCCTGTCATGCCAGCACGCTTTTAGCTGGCATCCAGCGTCTTTGAAAGTCTCTGGGTGCCAGCTAAAAGCGTGCTGGGATGACAGGAGTGAGCTGTTACGTAAAATCCTCATCCACGCGCCCGTTTGTGGTTTTTCTTACTACGCCACGGGCTCCGCTAATTCCACAGCAAACGCAATAGACAATTTTGCAAAATCAGTCATATGACTCAGAGAAATTTGACTCATGGTATCCTGCGGAGAATGAATATTGGGATTATCTTTATTCATAGGTGTTTCAAATGCAATTGCGGATCTAAATCCGTTTTGATACCAACTTGCATGATCACTGCAAGCATAACCACATTGAGAATATTGCACAACTTGTTTAACGTAAGTCGTAATCAATGTCGCTAGATAGGCAGTTAATTCATTATCGGTATAGTCAGTCATTAACCATAATGCAGTTGGGATGGGAGAAGAGCCATCTATGTAACCTGTCATGTCAAATTGAATAACTTCAGAAATGGGAATATTGTGATTTTTAAAGTAGCGTACTACGCGTTGCGAACCCACTAAACCTTCTTCTTCCGCAGAATACCAAACAAAATAAATGGGTTTTTTGAAATGCATATTACTGCTCAATATTGTTCGTGCTGCTTCTAATACAGTGACAGTACCCGTGCCATCATCATCAGCACCCGGCATAGTCGCTCCCATGCGGGAAAAAAGTGTATCCATATGACCACCAATCACGATGCCAGGCTCGTTTGAATTTCCTACTTTCACCACGAGTGAGGGTTGTTTATATAAAGGGCCCGTTTTTACAAAAAAAGTCGTTACATCCGTTCTACCTTGTGCCATTTTGATTACTTGATCTTGAAGCCATGTTGCTGTTTGATTTCCCGTATCAGAACCTGCATAACGATCCTGAAAACCAGTCAATATTGCGAGGTTATTCCACATGTTTTGTGGATTCAGTGTATCTAAAAGTTGATTCACTTCCTTGGTGTATTTAATACTATAATTTGTCGTATGAGATTGTTTAAAAGTGACAGCAGAAGTGGTGTATTTTGTTAAAAATGCAGATGCATTGGTTTTTTCCATACTCCATGCGTCAGTCACATTCATAAAGCCACCGCAGAGGGATTTATGTTGTGATTTCGCAACAATCAATTGTTGAAGCCCAGCTTCATCCACTTGAATCAAGGCAAATTGCTTGTTATTAGATAAAGTTTGATAGTGCGCTGAAATAGTTTTTAATAAACAAGCGGGTGCAACAATCACATGCTGAATGGGGCTAGCCTCTACTGCTACCGTAAAACTTGCTAATAAACTTAATGCAGCTAATCCTTGCTTTTTTAACATAGTATTTTCTCCATGAATTAAATCATAAATTTTTCATCCAGCGTATTACGCGCAATAATCAACCGCATAATTTCATTCGTGCCCTCCAGAATTTGGTGAACACGCAAGTCTCTAAAATACCGTTCAATGGGATATTCACTCATATAACCATAACCACCAAAAATTTGTAATGCTTCATCGCATATTCGGAAACAATTATCTGTCGCAAATCGTTTCGCCATGGCGGAATACATCGGTGCTTGTGGATCATGTTGATCTAGCGCATACGCTGCACGCTGTACCATTAAACGAGATACTTCAAAGTTTGTTATCATGTCAGCAAATTTGAATTGGAGTCCCTCAAATTCGCTGAGTTTTTTATTAAATTGTTGTCGTTCAGCCATATGATTTTTGGCGAGGGCAAGACACGCTTTTGCACCACCTAAAGAACAGGCAGCAATATTGATTCGGCCGCCATTTAATGCAGATAAAGCAATATTGAAACCTTGGCCTTCAGCGCCAATTTGATTTTTGATGGGAATGCGGCAATTTTCAAAAAATACCATCGTAGTCGGTTGACTATGCCAGCCAAGTTTAATTTCTTTTTTTCCAAAACTTAAACCCGGAGTATTTTTTTCAACGAGCAAACAACTAATACCTTTAGGACCCGCTTCACTTGTGCGTACCATACAAGCATAAAGATCACTGACAGAACCGCCAGAAATAAAAGCTTTTGTGCCATTTAAAATATAATAATCACCCTCTCGTACTGCGGTGGTTTTTAGAGAAGCTGCATCAGATCCCGCACTGGGTTCAGTTAAGCAATAACTGCTTAGTATTTCCATACTAGCTAATCGAGGCAGCCAATGTTGGCGTAATTCATTATCTGCATAAGTATCAATTAACCAAGCAACCATATTATGAATAGTCAGATACGCTGCTGTCGAGGGACAGGCTGTTGCGAGTTCTTCAAAAATAAGTGCGCCATCTAAACGTGAAAGCTCGGTGCCGCCAACATCATTACGCACATAGATCGCGGCAAATCCTAAAGCAGCGGCTTTTTTCAATGTGTCAATGGGAAAAATATGGTTTTCATCCCATTCCTTAGCAAAAGGCGCAATTTCATTATTGGCAAATTCACGCGCCAAGGTTTGAAATGAACGTTGCTCTTCAGTGAGGTTAAAGTCCATAGTGACTTCCTTTAATCAAATCATCCTTTCATGAGAAAATAAATCCGCAATTTTCTCTCTTTCTCGAATCAAATGTATTTGCTCGCCATCCACCATAATTTCAGCGGCACGTGGACGCGAATTATAATTGGAACTCATACTAAAACTATAAGCCCCCGCCGATTGCACGGCTAGCAAATCCCCCGCTTCAATGGCAAGTAAACGCTGTTTGCCAAGAAAATCAGCGGATTCACAGACGGGACCTACAATGTCATAGTTTTTTTCGGGAATATTTTTTCGAAACTGCACAGGGGAAATAAGATGCCATGCGTTATATAAAGCAGGACGCAATAAATCATTCATGGCAGCATCCACGATGGCAAAATTTTTGTGTGGGGTGAGTTTCAAATATTCGACCGATGTCAACAAAATACCTGCATTAGCGACAATAGCACGTCCCGGTTCCAAAATAATTTCCTGTGGGTAAGAGGCCAATTTGTTAATTAACGTTTCAGCGTATTCTTCAATGGAAGGCGGTGTTTCATATTGATAATTGACACCCAGACCTCCACCAATATTAATATGTTCTAATTGAATATCATTTGCAGTGAGTTGAACAACGAGCTCTAATAATCGATCAATCGCTGCAACAAATGGACTGAGTTCGGTTAATTGAGAACCAATATGATTACCAATTCCAATGAGTTTAAGATGCGGCAATTTTTTTATTTTTTCAATAATAAGGGGGACATCGACATAGGCAATACCAAATTTGTTTTCATTCAAACCGGTTGCAATATAAGGATGGGTACGCGCGTCAATGTTTGGATTGATGCGTAAACTAATGGGAGCAATTTGATGTTGTTCTCTTGCGATTTCATTCAAACGATCGAGCTCCGCTTCGGATTCCACATTAAAACAATGAATTCCCACTTGCAGTGCGCGAACAATTTCATGGGTTTTTTTGCCGACACCTGAAAAAACAATTTTAGCGGGATCGCCACCTGCTTTGAGCACGCGCTCCAGTTCACCGAGTGAAACAATATCGAAACCCGATTTTAATAAAGCAAATAAATGCAAAATAGCGAGATTGGAGTTGGCTTTCACTGCATAACAGATACGATGCGGATGTTTGGCAAATGCATTATCGAAATTTTTCCAATTAGTTAGCAATGCTTTTTTAGAATAAACATAACAAGGTGTGCCATATTCTTTGGCAATGTCAGCTAAATTGACTGCCTCGGCATAGAGTTGATTTTCCTGATAGTGAAACATATCTAAAGTCTTTCCTTGGAATGTAATTGAGGCCATAATCTTCTCCATGGAAAATGAATTTTATATTAAGCAACATAGCGTACATCTTTGGCGGGTATTTGTGCCAGAGTTACTTGCTTACGTCGATCCTTTTTCCTGTATATTGAGTGCGGATGAAATTCAACGTGCCACGCGCTTTCGTTTTAATCATCATCGCCAACGTTATATTATCGCGCGAGCGGTATTACGCCAAATCTTGCAGTTATACACGGAACGCTCTGCTGCAGAATTGGTATTTTTAAGCGGCGAGCGAGGCAAACCTCATTTGCAAGATAACGCACTTGATTTGCAATTTAATATATCACATTCACATGATATGGCGGTATATGCACTGACGACCCGTGCTGAAATTGGTGTAGACATTGAAAAAATGGAGCCGCGTTTTAGTGAGGGAATCGCAGAACGTTTTTTTAGCCAAGATGAATATGCACAATTATCTCTGTTACCGGAAAATCAGCAAATACCCGCGTTTTATTATTTATGGGCAGGAAAAGAAGCCATTATTAAGGCATTAGGCGAAGGATTCCACATGCCGCTCTCAGCGTTTTCGATTAAATTGCATGAGGAAAAGCAAGCGATAACAATACACCATCATGACCATCAACATATTTTTCATTTGGAGTATTTCACTGCGCATCCTGAATACCAATCTGCCTTTGCCAGCCCACAATCGGTTGAACATATCCAATATTACCAATGGACAGCAAATGGCCCCGCATTATGGTGATCGCATGGTAATAAAACGCAGCAGACATGCGCCAGCAATCAGGATAAATAATACAGAACCAAATGAAATTAATGTACCATTGTAAAAGACACTCGCAAGAATACTTCCGAGCACACTCGCTGCACTCATTAACGTTGAGAATATCGCCATTCTGGCTCCCATCGGTTCCTGACTTGTTTCAATAATTAAGCGATTCAATGGCGCAAATGCAAATCCTGAACCAAAGGAAAAAATAACCATCGCAATAATAATACCGTACATAAAATGCGGTAATAAAATGGTTGAAATGAGAGTCAGTGCACCGCCGAATAATGCGATGCGCAAACCATTTTGAATGAGTTTTTGTATTCCAATGTTTTCAATCAAATGTTTAACCAGATAATTAGCAATGATAAAACCCATAAAAATTAAGGTCTGACAAATGCCAAATACGAATGTGCTGAGTTTAAATTCATTAACAACAATAAAAGGTCCACTCGATAACCAAAAAATAAAGCAACAAAATACTAAACAAAACACACTCATAATGGCGATAAAACGGAGATTTGTGAGAATGGCATAATAACTTTTTAAGAGCGCTTTGATTTCTAAGGAACGCCGCATATCGATGGTGTTCGATTCAGGCATCCATTGAAAAAGCAAAGCAATTGCTAGGATTGCGCCGAGCGTTAAAATCCAGAAAATCCATTGCCAACTGAAAAAATAAATTACCAGGCTTCCAACCAGAGGTCCAAACGCAGGCGCTAATACCGTAATGCTGCTCATTAATGCCAGCAGACGAATAGCCTGTTTTTGATCGTAAACTTCATGAATACTCGCATAACCTGCCGTCACCATAGAACAAATAGCACTGCCTTGAAAAAACCGTGCAATTAATAAGGCATGAATATTGGGTATTGCAGCACAAATAGCGGTTGCAACAATAAAGAAAATTCCACCGAATAATAATATAGGTCTACGCCCAAAACGATCAGAAAGGGGACCAAAAATTAATTGCATCGATGTCGCACCCAAAAACCAGGTTGTCAGAGAAAGTTGGATTTGACTATGTGATACCGAAAAGTCTTTGGCAATTTGCGGCAGGGCGGGTAGGTACATGTCGTTTGATAAGTAAATTATCGTTTCATAAAAAACGAGTAATAAAGGAAATAGTAATGATTTATTGTTTTGCATGGGTTTTTTTACCTTGATTGAGATTAATTATAACATAGGTTTCCCTCATCCCCTGCCCTTCTCCCGTAAACGGGAGAAGGGCACGGGATGAGGGTATCGACTAAACAAACAAAATCCTTTACATTTAGAACGCTTTTAAACTCTATGAAAGGATTTTATTTATGTTGAAGAAATTAATGATGTTAGGAACCATTACTGCATTCAGTATGACTGCAATAAGTGCTCAAGCTGAATTATTAAAAACAAAAAAAGACGCGCCGCATTTTTATATAAAAATGGAAAACCAATCAGATAAAGATGCAACAGTTAGCTTTCAGCAAGACGTAGGCTATGTGTTTTTAACGCCTATTTTAGGTGATCATACAGCGCTGCCCGCACATCAAAAAAGCCAACGATATGGTGTAACATTAGCTCCATTGGATCCAGCGGATACGTTTAATATAGTATTTACCGGTCAAAATGATTGTACATTTAAAATCGGATTTTTTGGACCGGGCAATCCTACAGTTAACGTATCAGGCTCTGGCTGTTATGGCGGTGGTTACAAAATTGTAGATGAGGGTGATGGACTCAGTTTGGTATTGTATGTTTCGGATATTCATCCGGCAGCGAAATCTTAAACGTTCCTATGCGGGCACGGCACACCGTGCCCCTACAATTTCGGGTTTATCCAAATCAAAAAGCAATTCAAGTTGTCTTTTTTCATCTCGCGAAACAATTTCATCAGAAGCGTTATATAAGGCTTGAATTAATTGGTAATCCTCGCTGCTCAAGTCACGATTTGTTTCATGTGCCGCAAAAAAAGGATGCGAAAATGCTTTTTTGACAGGTAAACTCACGATAGGTGAAACATAGGGAATGCAAAGACTCGTTAGAAACGAGCCGATATTGGATTGGAATTTTTTAAGAGCCCAGAGACAACTCATGACAATTAAGGCATTTTGGGGGGTAGCAATTGTTAGCATGGTTTCAAAGCTGAGACTGCTGCTTGTCAGAAAACTGGCAAATTCATAAATCGCATAAACGACACCGGATCTGGCAATTGTTGCTGCAACACAATCAATGGCATCATTAACAAGCTTGTTAAATGTCGGGCTATTTGTCAAAACACCGTTTTTCTGTTTCGTATAATCCGCACGCAATAAGATAATGTCATCTTTAATTTGCTCAAGCGTCGTTTTATTGAAATTATGCTTTTTCCAAAAAGCCATTTTTTCTTCTGAGATGACATCTCTACAGAGGGTTTGATCCAAGGCAGCAAGATCCGCTTCTTTAAATTCAAAGCACAAATCATCCGTGGATTGAGTATTCGTGATGCGCGAAATTTCCTTATAGAGGTCACTTTTTTTCGCTGATCCACGTAACAGACACTCATTTTCAATTTCGCGCATGATTTTCAATAAGGCTCCGAAACGAATGAAATAATCTTGTGGTTTTTCGGAGGTCTCTTCATCATGGGTGAGTTTACAACAACGCTCATCCAAGATTTCGATAAATTTAATCGCTTGTTTACGTTTGGGATTGCGTCCTCCTATCCATACATAAGCTAATAATTTTGAGATAGTGGAATCATTCGCACATTTTTCTTCATAATAATGGGGTAATTGTCGAAAGTTGTCACGCAATGAACGTATGGTCGGTAACCGAGTGCAAAGACTGGTAATCTTGGTGCTAAGATTATTCTTTGCTTGTTCTGTTATGGTTTCTGCAGAAGCTAAAAGTGTTAATGGGAAATCTTTTTTATTTTTATTTAAATGCTTAAAAAAAGCAGAGAGACAAGTGAAGCGAGTTTGGTTGTCCAATATATTTTTAATGGGTTTATCTTTGTTACTTTCCTCATCAATTCCCAGTGCTTTTTGCGCCAATCTGAAAAGCTGGCTGTTTATGGCTGAACGCAAATAGGAAAAATAATAGCGGTCATAGTCTGTTTGGATAGCATCAAGAATAAAAATCCAGGCACCGAGTATAATTTCATGCATATCGTCTGTTGGCGCTATGCCTGTAAGTAAAGACTCGAGCATTTTAATTTGATCAATGCGCGCAGCCGTGTTGGAGTCGATATATGTACTGCTAATTTCTTGGATGCACTTACATAAATGAGTGAGCTCAGGAACCTGATAAGTCATAAACGTCTCCTTCCATAAAAACGTATTTATGTATATCAAGTTATGGTATTACAGGAAGATTAAGAAAAACTTAAGGGACACATGTCATCCTTCGCTGCGCTCAGGATGACATCAAACCTCGTGGGGGCACGGCGCCTTTTCTATGCCAAGACTTCTTCAAAAAAATTTTTCATTGCAATCCAAGCACGTTTCGCACTCACATTGTTATAGACCGTTCCAAATCCTGGATCATTGGCTTGTGGATTAGTAAATGCATGCATGGTATTGCTATAAATATGCATTTGCCAATCCGCTTTTGCTTTTGTCATTTCTAATTCAAATAGAGCGACCTGTTCAGGTGGAGCCATAGGATCATCGTGACCATGCAGTGCTAATATTTTTGTTCGAGTGGCTTCCGTGGGTATATTGCTGGGCGCATTTAATAAGCCATGAAAACTAACGACACCACGAACATCTTGGTTAGCACGTGCTAAATCTAAAACGCAAAGACCACCAAAACAGAATCCAATCGCACCTATTTTTGCCGTATTCACATATTCTAATTTGGAAACCGTTTCGAGTGCAGCTAAGATACGTTGACGTAATTTATTGCGATCTTCCATGAAAGGTTTTATTAACGCGGCTTTTTCAGTGTTATCTTTACCAATAATACCTTTGCCATACATATCCAGTGCAAATCCAACATAACCCAATTCAGCTAATTTCTCGGCTTTTTGACAAGCAAAATCATTACGTCCTGACCAATCATGCGCGACCATAATAGCCGGCTTTTTTTGTGTCCCAGTATCCTCATAAGCACAATAGCCTTCTAAAATGACATCTCCATCGCGATATTCGATTTTTTTCGTTTGTAACATTGAAATGCTCCTATTTTCTTGTTTAATCTAAAAAAATTGAATTTATTATGCGATTTTTTTATTAACTAGTCTAGCAAGATAGAATGATTTTAAGACAGCATCACTGCTATAATAAATGAAAAGACAAACCAATAAATGAGAGGGTTTTATAATGGTTCAAAGATTAGAGCAACTTAATCCAGTACAGGCAGAACTTCGTGGCATTCACAGGGATAGAAATCCAGAAATAATAAAGGAACTTTGCCTTGATGAAGAGTTTAAAAAATCCTATGAAAAAGTACAAATGCAATTGAAGAAAAAATTCGAAAAAGATAAAGAAGATAACAAAAACTTTTTCATAGCGTTGAATATGGCGGCCGAGTTGAAGGATTATCACCACTTATTGGCAGATCTTGCTGTTATTCAGAAAACCATTGAGGAAAGACAAGCGGAAGAAAAATTTCAAGATAAAGAACGCTATGAGAAAAAACTTCATCAACAATATGTTGAAAATGCACGTATTGAACATCCTCCGCTCGATATAACATTAGCGCGTAGCTTAGTGCAGAAAGCTAAAGAGATCAGTTTCGAATTGAAAGCGATCATGATGCAATATAATCATTTACTCAATCAAACAAATCAATGGCCTGAAAAAACGTGGAAACCCGAAGTGAAAAAATTAGCCGAAGATGCTGTTGTCAAAATAATGGATCTTGCTAAAAATGAAAATTATCACGCACTTTTAGAGGGCATTAACCAACTTGAAAACAAAGATCAAATTAATAAAAAAATTGCAGGTAAATGGACAGAAGCACAACAGAATATGACAGATGCATTAAGCACACGTGCCGCTCCAGACGCTCTATTACGAGCGATTCCTCAATTGAATGACCAATATCAAGAAGCCTTGAAACAAACGAGTCAGGTGGATAGCGATCCTTTAGCAGCAAAAGAAGCTGCGGTCGAGACCGTTATCGTTCCAGTGTATAAGTTACATGGACAACTTAATGCAGCAGGTAATATACGTCAATTTTATGATGAATTTAGGAAAATCTGTTCAGAGAATTTAGGTAAGGAATACGAGGAAAAATTAAAGAGCTGGAGTTCTGTCAAATTGGCTACGCATGCTGCGAATAATCCGGATTTTCATCAAGTCATGCAATGCTATCAGGATGGTTTGTGTAATCTATACGAAACACAATGGCAAAATGAGAATAAACTAGAGAATCTGGCGCAGCAACAGAATAAATTAAAAATACATTTGGTCGATGTCGTTGAACAGTTACACCGTATTGCACCACCCAAGCCTCAACCCTCATCAAAACAAGCCCCCCGCCCATCTTTTTAAACGCGAGTCACTCGGCTGAATTCAGCCGAGTGACTCAGAAAATCAATATACTTTGTGACTAATTTGATCCAAAATAGAAAGTCAAACGGATTTTTTATTGAGGGAATTACAATGTCTACACGATTACGGATTATCTCCTTTATTTTTTCATTCAGCTTACTGAGTTTCTCCAATGTATATGCCATGCAGCCTGATCCCATGATTCTTATCGATCAACCAGAAACAAAGCTCAATATTGCTGCCTCGGTATTTATTATTAACTCACATGCAGCGGTTTTATCGATGCAAAAAAATAAAGAACTGCTGTTGATATTGCAGAATGTAGAACCGTATGTCACTAAGTTTACGGGCGGTTTCGACAGAAAAGCATCTTTAGCAACAACCGCCGATGTTATACAAGATTGGTCACATAGAAAAAATATGCTTACCTCTATTAAGCCAACTGCCGCACTCGCAGGCGTACCAATTAATGGAAATAAAAAAATTCCAAATTATATTTTAGAATTAAGTAATCCTATTTATGATTCGAAACGCGCTACTTTATCATTCAAAGTAAAATGGACCGGTGGTACTTCGGCTCCACAAAATGAAATGACTTTAACAAATGTATCCCTGGTCGTCGACGATGGTTTGCAGGTTGCACTCAATGCAAAAAAGCATGTGCTAAGAAATTCTATGCTCGCCAGTGCTAAGAAAATAAAAACTAACTCTTAAAAATAATTTTCTAATTTATATAATAAGATTTTTCATCAGTATGTTTAGGGAAAACCCTGAAAGATATGTAAAAATTAAATTTTATGTTGTATCATACGTTCTGTTACTAACTTAAAAGGAAGATACTTATGGTAGTACGCAAAAGAAAGGGTGTTAGAAAATCCAAAGCAGGCGCAGCAGTAAAAGCGATCAAGGCAAAAGTAGCTGCATTGAAAAAAGAGCACAAATCAGCATTGAAAAAAGCAATCGCTAAAGCTTATAAAGAAGGCGTGGCTGACGGAAAGAAAAAAGCTTCTAAAAAACCTGCTAAAAAAAGACGTAAAGCGAAGAAAAAATAACTTTGACATTACGTTTAAAACACGCCTCGTAACATGATGTTTCGGGGCGTGTTGTTATCTAGAGCTTTGATTTTTTAAATCAGGAGAGCATTTGGGATGACACGTTATCGCTGGTTTATTGTGGGAGTCAGTTTTTTCGCTATTATTATTAATTATCTTGATCGTTCCGCATTATCTTATGCAATCACTCCTTTAAAAGAAACATACGGTTTTACCAATATTGATTTTGGCATCATTGCTGCAGCATTTGGTGTCGGTTATTTAATAATGACAGTCGTGGGCGGGATTTTGGTAGATCATTATGGTGCTCGCAAAGTTTGGTCGTGTTCTTCCATTTTCTGGTCGGTTGCTTGTGCATTATTAGCGTTATCAACGGGGTTTTGGTGGTTTTTTATTTTTAGATTATTACTCGGTGTTGCAGAAGGCCCTAATTTCCCTGCATTAACACGTGTGGATACAGATTGGTTGCCTATATCAGAGCGCGTACGTGCTCTTGCGATTGGTCTCGCAGCTGTGCCATTTGCTTCTGTTTTAGGTGCACCATTGATTACGCAACTGGTTGCAACAGTGGGTTGGCGTTGGATGTTTGCAATCTTAGGTTTCATCGGAATAATATGGGCTGTGATTTGGTACATCATCTATCGCGATGATCCACGCCAATGTCCACAAGTGTCAGAAAAAGAATTACGTCACATCCTACATGATTTTGATTCCAATACCCATACAGAGCATTCACTGGAAAACCAAAAAACATCGTGGCGTTTCATGTTATTTCATCGCGAATTATTAGTTAATAACTATGCTTTTTTTGCATTTGGTTATTTATTATTTTTTGCGATTACTTGGTTGCCAGGTTATCTGCAACAAATGTATGGTGTGAATGTTAAACAAGTCGGTTGGTTCTTGGTTGCTCCCTGGTTATTGGCTACTTTGCTCTTATTATTGGGCGGTGTGTTATCTGATTATTTATGGAATAAAACACGTAATTTGCGAATTGCGCGTTCGCATATTATTTGGGTTTGCCAAGTGATTTCAGCAATCTGTTTTATTCCCGTTATTTTTCATCCTTCATTAAGCGTTGCATTGATATGTATCTCATTAGGTATGGGATTTGGCATTATGCCGAATGCTGCATTTTACGCAATAAATGCAGATTTAGCGCGTGATAAAGCGGCAACGAGTTTAGGGATTATGGATTGTGCATTTGCACTGGCTGGAATCTTGGCGCCTTTATTTACGGGTATTTTATCTACTTGGACAGGTAACTTTGCGGCAGCCTTTTTATTGTTGATTCTTCTGACTTTCAGTTCAGCGTTAGCCATCATTCTTTTTCAAAAAATGGACGGTACTAGGAGATGATTTGATGAATAAAATAAAGGGATTTATGTTTACCGAGGTGATGATTGCTATCGGTGTGGTTTTTATACTTGGAATATGCGCTTTTCATGCTTATCGGGATTTTGCAGTAAGATCACATTATGATGAAATTGTGCAGGCTGCAAATTCGTTAAAAGAAATGGTCACGCTCTGTTTTCAAGATTTAACAACGCTAACAGGATGTGATGGCGGTGCTCATCATATTCCAGCAGATATTAAAGCAGCACAAGGTGCCATAGCCAGTGTCACAGTAAAAAATGGCGTTATCATCGTTGCGCCTGCTGCATGGGAACAAATTTTGCAATCGGATAGTTATATTTTAACGCCGAAAGTCGATCGAAAAAATCTTCACTGGGTGTCGTCGGGGGATGGGATAAGGCGGGGGTTTGCGGGGTGAGATGGTCTATACCCTTATCCCCGACCCTTCTCCCGTAAACGGGAGAAGGGAGTTAAATAGAAGCTCCCTTCTCCCAACTGCGTTGGGAGAAGGGCAGGGGATGAGGGTCTCACTTATTTCTCCAACTCACTCCAACGCGCATAAGCAAGTTCTAACTCTTCAGCCAATTTTTGTAATCGATTTAAACTCGTAGCGATTGTATTCGGATCTTGTTGATAGAATTCAGCCGCAGCAGTTATAGCTTGAAGTTCCGCCTGTTCTGCTTCAAGTTGCTCAATTTTATGTGGCAGTTCAGCTAATTCTTTTTGTTCTTTATAACTTAATTTTTTTTGTTGCGGTTTTTCACGTTGTAGGGTTTCGGAAGTAAGCGTTTCTTTAGCAGTTGTAAGCGGTTTTCTCTGGTTCAACCAATCTTGATAGCCACCTACATATTCTTCAATTATTCCATTTCCTGCAAATACTAAAGTGCTAGTGACCACATTATCCAGAAATGCTCTATCATGGCTTACCAGCAATATTGTTCCTTGATATGAGCTTAGCAAATCTTCCAGCAGTTCAAGTGTTTCTATATCTAAATCATTGGTAGGCTCATCAAGCACCAATAAATTAGTGGATTGACTGAATAAACGTGCTAATAACAACCGATTACATTCACCGCCGGAAAGTGCTTTAACGGGTGTACGCGCGCGTTCAGGCGTAAATAAAAAATCCGCTAAATAACTAATGACATGACGTTTGCTACCATTAATTTCAATAATATCACTGCCCAAGGTCACATTATCTATGACGGTTTTCTCTAAATCTAAGGCATGACGCAACTGATCAAAATAGGCAATATGTAATTTAGTCCCTTGAATAACACTGCCTTGTTGCGGCGACAATTTACCTAACAAAATATTCAATAGAGTACTTTTGCCTACGCCATTTGGACCGATTAAACCAATTCGATCACCACGCATAATACGCAATGATAAATTTTGAATAACGATTTTATCTTCAAAACATTGCGAAATATTTTTTGCTTCAAAAACTAATTGCCCTGATTTTTCTGCATCGTGTAAATCGAAATTTGCTTTACCTTGCAATTCACGACGATTTGCCCGGGTTTTACGCAAAGCGATTAACGCACGAACTCGACCTTCATTACGCGTGCGCCGTGCTTTAATGCCTTGACGAATCCAACGTTCTTCTTCTGCGAGCTTTTTATCAAATAGAGCATTTTGTTTAGATTCGGCATGCAACATTTCTTCTTTGCGACGCAAAAAATTAACATAATCACCCGGCCAAGAAGTCAGTTGACCACGGTCTAATTCAATAATGCGCGTTGCAAGGCGCTGTAAGAGAGCACGATCATGGGTAATAAAAATAATCCCGGTATTACAAGCAAGTAATTCACTTTCCAGCCATTGAATCGCTTCAATATCTAAATGGTTAGTCGGTTCATCCAGCAGCAATAATTCAGGCTTGGTAACCAATGCGCGGGCAAGCGCAGCACGACGCTGCCAACCGCCGGATAATTCCAGAAGACGCTGATCGGGAGACAATTCTAAACGCGCTAAAATTGTTTTAATTTCCTGTTCAAAATGCCAACCTTGCTTTGCATCAATTGAATGCTGTAATTGTTCTAATTTTTTTAGATCTTGGTCTGAATGAGAATGTTCCAGACGTTGTATCAATGCAAAATAATCTGCGAGTAGCTTTCCAGTGTCAGCAAGGCCTTCGGCAACAAATTGATACACGGTTAAATCCACATTTAACGGCAATTCTTGTGCGAGTCGTGCGAGACGTAAATTGGGTTTACGCCAGATTGTGCCGCTATCGGGAGAAAGAGTACCTTCAATCACTTTGAATAAGGATGATTTACCGGCGCCATTACGACCAATCAAGCAAACTCGTTCGTTGGAAGCGATTTGTAATTTAACGTGATCCAGTAAAACATCCAGACCAAATGCAAGCGATACATTATCCAAGGTAATTAAATTTGTCATAAGTTAAGTTTATCTCGTTCAGCAGTAGCTAGTAGCCAGGCATCTTCGGTATCTTGTAATTCTTGTTTAAGCGTAGTTTGGGACAACAAATAATGTTGTAAACGTTCTTTATGCTGTGGTTCATATAGTCCGGAATCCGACAATGCTGTTTCAATAGCAAATAATTCTTTTTGTAATTTATCTAACTTAGCATCCAATGTTTTAATTTTCTGCTCGAGTGGCCGACGTAATTCACGCTCTTTAGCATCTGATTGGCGTTGTGATTTTTTAGGAGGATTGCTTTGCCGACGAAATTCAAATAGCCATTTTTCATAATCATTGAGATCGCCAGTAAAAGTATTTAATTCACCATTCGCAACCAAAACCAATTGATCTGCACTTGTTCGCACCAAAAAACGATCGTGCGATACAATTAACATTGCACCTTGGTATTCCTGTAGCGCAATGCTCAATGCATTACGCATTTCAAGATCCAAATGGTTGGTTGGCTCATCCAGTAATAATAAATTTGGTTTTTTCCAAATAAGGAGAGCGAGCGCGAGGCGGGATTTTTCACCGCCAGAAAAAATTTTCACTAGATCATGTACATTGTTGCCCAAAAAACCAAACGTGCCTAAATAAGTCCGCAACTCTTGTTCCGATGTTGTCGGCGCAATTGCACGTAAATGTGCTAGCGGTGTTTCATTCAGTTCTAAATGATCGACTTGATGTTGCGCAAAATAACCAATTTTCACCCCAGCACTGGTTTCGCGAATACCTTGCGACGCGG
>CAYRUP010000036.1:0-15477 GCA_964427485.1 uncultured Coxiellaceae bacterium
TAAAAACCAGTTTACCATAACCACCATGAACATGATCGATATAAGCCATTCTGAAGAAATTTACACGGTGAGCCGCCTAAATCGCGAAATTCGTATGATATTGGAGGGGAGTTTTCCAGCGCTTTGGGTTGAAGGTGAAATTTCAAATTTTGCAATGCCTAATTCAGGACATTGGTATTTTTCTTTGAAAGATAATACCGCGCAAATTCGTTGCGCTATGTTTCGTCCACAAAATCGTCGTCTCACATTCATTCCAAAAGATGGCATGCATGTCATGATTAAAGCACGAGTCAGTTTGTATGAAGGACGTGGGGATTTTCAATTACTGGCTGACTACATGGAAGAAATCGGCGAAGGCAGATTGCGTCAGGAATTTGAAGCGCTTAAAAAACGTCTGGCAGCAGCAGGATTATTTGATGTCGCACATAAAAAATCTTTGCCCGCTTTTCCCAAAAAAATTGGCGTGATCACATCGCCGACAGGCGCTGCTATTCGAGATATTTTGAGCGTACTCAAACGGCGCTACAGAGCAGCACCTGTCATTATCTATCCGACACTCGTCCAAGGTGACACAGCGGCAGCCAATATTGTCCACGCCATTCAGACAGCCAATCGTCGCAATGAATGTGATGTATTGATTTTGGCGCGTGGCGGTGGGTCGCTTGAAGATTTATGGCCATTCAACGATGAAGGCGTTGCGCATGCCATTCATCAAAGTACCTTGCCTATTGTGAGTGGTGTCGGTCATGAAATTGATATCACAATTGCGGATTATGCCGCTGATTTACGCGCCGCCACACCCACTGCAGCAGCAGAATTAATTGCGCCTGATCTGACTGAATTACTCACCACACTCGCCTACCAGGAAAAACAGTTTGCGCGCATCATTAAACAAAAATTACAACAATTGCAAAAACATCTTGTTTGGGTACAAAAACATTTACAGCGAGAACACCCTAAACACCGACTTGCCGAACAAGCGCAAAAACTTGATTTAAAAGAGCTTGCTTTAGTAAGATTGCAAACTAAAATGCTCAATGATTTTCAGGCAAAATTGCAGATGCTGCAGACGAAGCTACAAAGTTGCACGCCCGCGCATCGCATTAACGATTTAAATCATCGTCTCAATTTGCAATATCAAACGTTAAAAGAGAGCATGAAAAAAACCTTGCTGCGTGATGGGCAACGACTCGCAAATTATGCGGCAAAGCTAGATGGTTTAAGTCCTCTCGCTACATTAATGCGCGGCTTTTCCATTGTGACACGCGACAAAGATCAAAGCATTTTGCAGGATGCAGCCCAAGTCAAATTAGGTGACAAAGTGCATGTGCGACTAATGAAAGGAAATCTGGAGTGCACGGTAGATGATATCACGGAAAACGATTTTAATTTTAATGCATAATTATGCAATACAGTTTATCGATATCGCTAATCAATACGTTAAACTATTCGACAAAAACCAATATAAAGTGACTGTAGCTTATTTATCTGGCATACCGGATGAAGAAGCAAAAACAAAAACGCTGGCTGAAGAAGTTTTATTTTTAAATTGCTCTAAGCGAAGTATTCGCGGTATTAAAATAAATGCCATTAAAACACTCATTACACTTTGCCAAGAACGCAAATTTTCTATCGTCATTTCTCATCGTTACAAACCGATTTATGTCATGCTATGGGCTGCACAATTTTGCCAGATACCGGTACTGATTTTTGTAATGCATGCGATGAAAACTTTAAATTTTATTGCACGAAAAATGCTGATTGCAGGATTGGTACGCGACAATATGTATTTTGCGGGTGTCTCAAATGCGGTACGCGATGATTTGCAAAAAAATCTCTGGCGCGTTCCAGACGAACGCGTTATTACCTTATATAATTCGATCGATATGGAAATGGCTGAAGCAAAATTATTATCACGCGCTGCCTCGAGAGCTTATTTTAACTTGCCGGATGATGCATTGGTATTTGGCACCGTCGGTCGACTCGCACCTGAGAAAGATCAGAAAAACATGATTCAAGCTTTTGCAAAAATCAAATTACACTTTCCCCAAGCCAAACTCATTCTGATCGGCGCGGGTCCATTGGAAAACGATCTTAAGCAACTCAGAAAAAAACTGAATCTAGAAGACGATGTTATTTTTACTGGCTTTGTTCCCAATGCATTTTCTTATTTAAAAGCGCTCGATACTTTTATTTTGTGCTCTACCAAAGAAGCATTTGGCCGAGTATTGTTGGAAGCAATGATCGCCAAAGTACCCGTCATTGGTACTCGTACCAATGGGATCCCTGAAGTGATTCAAAATGCAGGTATTATTATTGAACCCAGAAATTCCGAATTGCTTGCTAAAGCCATGGAAAAAATGGCGCAACTCACTGCCGAAGAAATGACACAATGGGGTGAAAAAGTGTATGCGCATGTTAAAAAAAATTTTTCGCTTGAGCGTTTTAATGAAGTATTTTGGGAGGTTGGGTTGGTTAGAGAGATGATGGTTACACCCTCATCCCCGTTCAAGGGTTTGATGTCATCCTGAGCGTAGCGAAGGATCGCCTTATTATAATTTAGCGATCCTTCGCTGCGCTCAGGATGACATCAAACCTTTGCAGGAGATGAGGATGTTTAATGCATCGTAATAATTTTCGGCTTGACCAAACGTTCGAAATCTTGATACGACATTTTTACTAATTCTGAATGCGACCCGCCATTAAAAGCAATTTGGTCTTGTGAAACCAAATGACTCGAAATATAAACCGGCATTCCATATAAATTACCAAAGGGAGGCATTGCCCCTACTTCGCATTCTGGAAATTTACCCTTGAATTCGGATTCTTTCGCCAAATCCACTTCTTTTGCACCGGTCCATTCTCGCAATTCAGAAAAATTAATATGTTCTGTCGCTGGGATAACGACCATGATAAATTGTGAACCCGCTTTCACAATAACCGTCTTTGCCAATTGCTTGCCAGATACATGAGCAACCGCCGCAATCTCCTGCGCCGTATAACTCGGTGAGTGGTCAATCATCATGTATCTAACATGATGGGAATCGAGAAACTCTTTTAATTGCTTAGTAGGCATACCCCCCCCCCCTTCCCAAACCATAATATATATTATAATCCATATTAATTTTCCTGTGTAATATATAACCACCTCTCTAGCCAGGGACGGCCTATAACGATACAATTGCTCTTACTTTGCAATTGATTGAAAACAATATGATTACTGATTTTGCCAAAAGCCTCCGCGCTCAGCGCTGGATGGTCGGTTTTATTTTCCTACATGTGCTTTTTTGGACATTAGCACCCGTTTGGGTCCGATTTACCCTGCCTATGGATGCCATGGAAGGAACGACCTGGGGACATCAGTTGGAATGGGGTTATGATAAAAATCCCTTTTTAAACGGATGGTTAACCCAATTTGCGGTTTATTTGGGCGGTCATTCTGGGTGGATGATTTATCTTTTTAGCCAGCTTTCGATTGCCGCCTGTTTTTGGGCTGTATTTAGACTCGGCTGCCAATTTCTACCGCCAATTTATGCTTTAATTTCAGTATGTTTGCTCGAAAGCATGCAATATTATAATCTGCATGCCATTGACTTTAATGACAATACGCTTGAAGTCGGTTTATGGGCATTGACCCTATTATTTTTCTATCAAGCACTGACTCAAAAAAAATGGCGCGACTGGCTTTTAACCGGCTTTTTTGCCGGCCTGGGTTTGATGGCAAAGTATTACACTGCCATGTTATTAATTCCAATGACGCTATTTTTATGCTTGTTTAAGGATACGCGTCAGAATTTTACTTCGCCCAAAATGTATTTAGGTTTATTGGTTTTCCTCATTCTCATTTTACCGCATACGCTTTGGTTGTTTGCGCACGATTTTGTGACGGTAAGTTATGCAGTGGATCGCGTTAGCAGTTCGCCGGCTTTGTTTAATCATTTCAGCTTTCCATTCTTATTCACCTGGGAACAATTTGAAGTACTCTTGCCAGCACTTTTATTATTTTCCATTTTATTGCTGGGGACAAAACCCATTCTGACGAAACTCCCCGCGTTGAAAAATTTTGATAAAGCATTTTTATTTTTTATGGGCTTTGGACCTTTTATTTTAACCATACTGCTTTCTGCTGTTTTTGGTATGAAATTACGTGCGGGCTGGGGGCAGCCTCTTTTGTCTTTATGGGGAATTATTTTAATTAGCTTGATTACGCCACGCATTACGCGCGAACGATTTTTTTCTTTTATCGCACTCTTATTCACGTTGTCTTTTGTGATGATTAGCGTTTATTGTCTTGCGCTCATTCGAGCAAATGCACCTTCCAGTGCAAATTTTCCTGGGCAAATCATTGCGACTCAGTTGACTCGAGAATGGCAGCAGCGTTACCACAAACCTCTCGCTTATATCGCTGGATCACGTTGGGCAGCAGGCAATATTGCGTTTTATTCAACAGATCAACCGACGGTCTATATTGATTGGGATGAAAAAATCAGTCCATGGATTAATGAAAAACAATTACGACAACAAGGCGGTGTATTTGTTTGGGATCCGACTGAAGCACGCCAAACATCGCCTGAAGAAGTTCGTGCACGTTTTACTAAATTAGGCCCTATTGAAATCAAACATTTTTCTTGGATGCGGAATCACAACATGCAGCCGGTTGAATTATTTGTTGCATTTTTACCACCTGTTTAACAGCATAATGAATTTCTTCTTCGGTAGTAAAACGTCCAAAGGAAAAACGCAATGAAGATTGCGCTTCAGCAAAACTTAAACCTAACGCGCGCAATACATAAGATGGTTCTACTCCTTTAGCACAGGCAGATCCTGCTGAAAGAGCAAGTTCTGGAAGCGCATGCAACATTGTTTCCGCTTTTTTCCCCGCAAAGCGTACATTTAAAATATGCGGAACGGTATGCTCTAAATCTCCATTCATCGTCACGTGCAGCGTTGAAATTCCCTGCCAAAATAATTGTTTTAATCTAGCAATTCGTGTTGATTCGCGTGCCATGCTTTCTATAGCTAATGAAAATGCTTCACCCATGCCCACGAGTTGGTGAGTTGCTAAAGTACCTGAACGCATACCTTGCTCCTGGCCGCCACCATGAATTTGTGCAGCCACACGCGCGCGCGGTTTACGGCGCACATATAAAGCACCGATTCCTTTTGGGCCATAAATTTTGTGTGCGCACATGGAAATAAGATCAACCGGTGTTTTTTTTACATCGAGTGGCACTTTCCCTATACCTTGCGCAGCATCCACATGCAAAAGAATATCGCGATCGCGAGTCATATTGGCGATTGCATCAATATCTTGAATAACACCGATTTCATTATTAACAAGCATGACTGAAACTAATATAGTGTCATCCTGCAAAGCAGCTTGAAGTTTTTCTAAATCTAATAATCCATTTGCTTCTGGCGACAAATACGTGACTTGATAACCTTCTTTTTCAAGCTGTTGGCAAGAGTCCAATACAGCAGGATGCTCTGTTTTCAAGGTAATAATGTGTCGGCCTTTACGCTGATAAAGATTCGCAGCACCCTTCAACGCCAAATTGTCTGACTCGGTTGCACCCGACGTCCAAATAATTTCATCAGGTTCTGCGTAAATGGCATCTGCTACTTGTTGACGTGCATCTTCCACTGCTTTTTTGGCTGCTTGCCCAAACGCATGCGTCGAGGCCGCATTAGCAAACACGCCATCCATCGTCAAATAGTGCAGCATTTTATCTCTGACACGCGGATCGACGGGTGTGGTTGCAGCATAATCTAAATAAATAGGTGTTTTCATGGTGGGAGGATTATAGCGGATTTTTTTATTTTTGACTTCATATCAACCCATAAATCATCTTGATTTTCATTTTACAATCAATATGATTACCACGCTGACAGAATCAATATGGAGTTTAATGATGATTGAGTTATATGGCTCACCTACACCCAGTGCGTATACTATTGCAATAATGCTAGAGGAAATCGGATTTAATTACTCTGTATTCCCTATTAATAAAAATAACAATGAACAGCTTGAGCTTGAATTTCTCAAAATGACGCCCAACAATGTGTATCCCATTATTCTTGATCGCGATGGTCCTAACAATAAACCCCTCGTGATTTTTGAACCCGGTGCGATACTGATGTATCTCGCGGAAAAAAGTGGTTTACTCATTCCAAAAAAGCACACTGAACGTTTCGATGTCTTGCAATGGTTGCTATTTGAAAGCTCAAAAATCGGACCTATCTTAGGCAATACCAAGCATTTCATGTACCATGCTCCGGAAGAAGTGCCTTACGCACTGAAACGCTTTAACAATGAAGCAAAACGCATTTTTAACATTATTGAAAATCAACTCGAAGAAAATGATTACATTGCGGGAGATTATTCGATTGCCGATATTGCGACATTTCCTTGGGTACGTGAATTTGAACGGTATAGTATGTCTGCGGATCAAATTCCAAATATTTGCAAGTGGCTGGAGCGTATTACGGAACGGAAAGCGGTTAATAAGGGGTTGGAGGCTTTAGCGGAGTTGAAGGATTCGTGAGATGTTTAGACCCTCATCCCCTGCCCTTCTCCCGTAAACGGGAGAAGGGAGCTAAATAACTCCCTTCTCCCAGAATGGGAGAAGGGTCGGGGATGAGGGTTTTAACAAACCTCATTTCCCAATCTTTTCAACCGCCCCCAAAATCCCTCGCAAAATATTTATTTCCATCACATCAGGACGCGCGCGGCTAAATAAACGGCGCAATCTTGTCATCAATTGACGAGGTGCCTTGGGGTTCAGAAAATCCAGTTTGATCATGACACTTTCCAAATGCGCGTAGAATCCTTCCAGGTCTTTTACTGTCGCTAACTGATAATCCCATATCACGGGTGCATTTTCAGTGAGACTCGCTACGCGTAATTCATAAGCTATCACCTGCACTGCGGCAGCCAAGTTAAGTGAACTATATTCTGGATTTGCCGGTATTTGGACATGGAAATGGCAGCGATGTAATTCTTCATTGGTTAATCCCGATTGCTCTCGACCGAAAACAATTGCAACCTGGGCTCCCGACTCTTCGGCACGGATTTTTTCTCCTAACTCTCGAGGAGTCAATATCGGCCAGGGAATCGTGCGCGAACGCGTGCTGGTACCAATAACTAATTTACAATCTGCGACAGCTTCATCCAATTCACTCACAATCACGGCATGTTTTAAAATATCTTTGGCGGAAGATGCCATCTCATCGGCTTTGGGATGCGGGAAAAGTTTAGGCGTGACTAAATAAAGATTTTTCAATCCCATTGTTTTCATGGCGCGCGCGGCTGACCCAATGTTGCCAGGATGGGAAGTTTCGATGAGCACGATCCGGATGTTGTCTAGCATAACGTTGTCATAATTTTAAGTTCAGTTCGCGCAGTATATGTTGTTTTCATTTGCCTGCAAACTCTGCTATTCTAGGCACCCTATTTTAATCCAGATAAAAACATACCAAAATGATGAGAGAACCCTTAATAAACATTGCGATACAAGCAGCCCGTAGTGCGGGTAACATTATTATTCGTGCCATGGATCGCTTGGACAAAGTAAAAGTCTCAGAGAAAAGACCGCATGATTATTTCACCGACATTGATCAAAAAGCTGAACAGGAAATTATTTCCATCATTCGTAAAGCGCATCCAAATCATGGGATAGTGGCAGAAGAAAGCGGCGAAGCGCTGAATGAGGGTGATGATTATGTCTGGATCATTGATCCACTCGATGGAACACGTAATTTTATTCATGGTTTTCCCCAATTCGCAGTTTCCATTGCAATTAGCTATAAAGGCAAAATCGAACATGGGGTGACTTATGATCCCATCCGTCAGGAAATATTCAGTGCTAGCCGCGGCAAAGGAGCGCAGTTAAATGACCGCCGCATGCGTGTCAGCACCAATAAAACATTAGAAGATTCCTTGCTTGGCACAGGCTTTCCTTATCGGCATTCTCCCGAATTAATTGCTGCCTACAACAATAGTTTGCAAGCTGTATTACCCTTCTCGGGTGATGTACGACGCGCAGGTGCTGCGACTTTAGATTTGGCTTATGTCGCATGTGGTCGTTTGGATGGATTCTGGGAATTGGGTTTAAAACCCTGGGATCTCGCTGCAGGCTCACTTATGATTAAAGAAGCGGGCGGACTCGTGTGTGACTTGAATGGCGCAGAAGACTATTTGAAAAGCGGCAACATTGTAGCGGGCAATCCTAAGGTTTTAAAATTACTTCTGCAACAAATCAGACCCCATTTGGTTAATTAATCGCTGGACAATAATCCTATATTTGTGTATTTTATGTACTTAGCTATGACAAAGCGAGCCATAAAATATGCGAAGCCCCGTTGGAAGAGGTGATAATAGTTTTTTTAAAAATAGACCTAAAGCATATGGGTTAAAACAATCCCCAAAAGTATTAAAATTTTTACAGGTATCAGGATTTCATCCTAATCAAACCTGTATGACATACTTTGTTAAAATAGATATTAGTGATTGTTATCAATTAGAAAAAACCCAAAGTTTTATTCCGAAGTATGAACATTATTATTATGATCAAAGTTATAAAGATAGTTTACTCTCTGATTTAGAATGCAATGGGTTAGATTATCGAGGCTTCATAGATAAATTAGAAAAAGACCAAGAAGAATTAGCTAATCGTCTTGGTAAGTTAAGAGGCGAAATTTTATCATTTACTGATAGCAACATGGATATGTCGCCAATTAAGGCTAAGATAAATCAAGTGATTAATACAGCTCAAAAATATTTGACAAGTCTTGAACTTTTATATTACGTCGAATTACATGTAAATAATCAATCTTATGTAAATGAAAAACTAACTGAAAAAAATACGGCCTTACTGAATCTAACCAAAGACAATATAATATTGATAACAAAATTGTTTTCTCAATTGCAAGATCATCCTTTTTTTGATTGCGCGGAGGAACAAGAAATATGGAGAAAATTATTTTTCATTTCTGAAACATTATTAAATTCAAAAATATTTTTAATTATTGAAAATTCAACTTCTTGTAATTTGAAAGAGAATAATTTTTTAGGTTTTTTAAACAAGAGTTATGCAAATAGCGGGTTGCCTTTTAATTTAAATTATATTCAACAAATCATGGGCGAACATTTGCAAAGCTCCTATGAATACTATAGCTTCGACGTCGAAGAAAAACATGTCTTTGGGGGGAATAGTTTATTATTGAGTTTACATCTGGATTTTAGTCTTCTTTATCTTGTAGGTTCGCAAATTGAATTATCCATTAATCAATTAGAAAGAGCCATTGGACATTTTCAGTTATCACTGGCTCACTTATCAATTCATCCTGAAATTCCGCAAGCTCATATAGTTCTTGACGAACAAAGGCAACACATTGTTTATCCAGATCCACTTCAAGCGGGTTTTCCTCAGATCGGGGAATTAGAATATCGAATCGGTTACACTAAAGTCAGGTTAGACAAAATTAAAACCTTATTTAACTCTCTAGAAGAACGAGAAATTTCACACGATCTCCGTTTGAAATTAGCAACACTCAAGGAAACTCTGCCCAGACAAGAACAAATTTTGTTAGAAAAACAAGAACTCGCTGCTCAAGAAAAAACGAAAATATCTCAAGAGTCATTGGACAAAGCAATCATATTGTCGACTATTGCTAAAATAGAAAATGCTAAATTAGCTAAACAAAAATCGACAGAAGCTAGCAAGGTGGCTATCACTTCAGAAAAAAAGAAGAGTAAACTTCCAAAGAAAAAAGAAATTGTTACTGAGAAATTTAATATTCCTCCCATTTCGCCTGCGGTTTCGCCTGTTATACAAACGCCAGTACAACTTCCCGAACAAAAAAATTTGACTGAGCGTATTCCTGCAAGTGAGCAGGAAAAAAATTCTGAGGAAAGAAGAAGAAAATTTTTGCAAAAAAATAAGCAGATATCTGAAACCATTCACGTCACTGAAGAAAAAGAAGAAAAAACACCAGACGTGTTATGGGATTTTCCTGTTCAGGATAAACAAATTAAACCTATACTGGATGAGGAAGCGTGCATAACAGCAAAATTAACTGATGATGAAATCAAAAAGCTAAAAAGTATGCTCACGAAGTCCTATACCATAGGCAAAACACCTCATCTTAGAATGGCTACGTCGAGTGAGATACGTAGTTTGAATTTGGATAGCATTGGAGAAGAAAACCATTGGATTAAATTAAGGCCCTTAGGCAAATATGGCGATTTGCGCACGTACGGTAAAATTTCAAAACAACCCTCTCAAGATGGCCATTATGAGATTTTTTTTAACGTGATTAATCCAAGCGCACATAAAAAACTGGAAAGAGGCATTGCGTCATATCGACCTTAAAAAGAATAGAAATTTGGTGCTTTTTAAGCAGTTGCTCGTGAATAGTTACGAAAAGAAGGATATTTGTTATCCCACGGCAACGCCATTTCTAATTGTTTTGCCAATTGCAATAACGTCATTTCATCACCAAAACGACCTGCAAAATGTATGCCTATCGGTAACCCTGCTTTGTCCCAATAAAGTGGTACTGACATGGCGGGCTGGCCCGTGATATTAAATAAGGGCGTAAATGGCGTAAATGCAAAATATTTTCCGGCCATTTTTTTGGTAAGGTTACGTAACAAAGGACCGTAAGGCACTCTGCGCAAAAATTCCAAAATATTTTGTTCCCAAATATGCGGTTTAAACTCACCAATTAAAGGTGGTGGCGTTGCCATCGTTGGCGTTAATAAAATGTCATAATTCAAGAAAAATTCCGCTAATTGCCGTCCGGCCATATCAAGCACATGACTTGCCCAAACAAAATCTTTTGCACTGAAATGTTCACCCACTTCGTATAACACTGCAGTCGGCGTTTCTAGCAAGCTATAATCTGCTTTATTACCCAGCGCATCCGCCAACATTTGTATTCCCGCTGATGTGTCAGCCGCAATCAAAATCATGTAGGCGAGTAAAATATCATTCTGATTTATTTTCGGGGCAACCCATTCCACCTGATGTCCTAACGTTTCACACAATAACGCGGCCTGTTGCAATGCTGTTTTATATTCCGCATCCACTTCACCGGGAAAAAATGGCTGGTCTGTCACTGCGATACGTAATTTCGATAATGGATTTTCAAGCTCGCTTAAAAAACTTTTTTCTGATTTTGGCAGAGAAATAGGGGAACCTAATTCGGGTCCCGATAAAACATCTAACATTGCTGCACTATCACGTACTGTGCGTGTAATGACATGCTCAACGACCATGCCTTGCCAAATTCGCATCACGTTTGGGCCCGCCGGAGTTCGGCCACGCGATAACTTCAAACCGAATGTACCACAATAAGCAGCAGGGGTTCGCAAAGAACCTGCTCCATCACCACCATGCGCCATTGGTACCATACGTGCCGCTACTGCGGCTGCTGAACCACCGCTGGAGCCGCCAGTGGAGCGTGTTAAATCCCAGGGATTATGCGAAGGACCAAATAATTTTGGCTCCGTCAACGGACTCAAACCAAATTCAGGTGTATTCGTTTTTCCTACCACGATCAATCCCGCATTTTTCATGCGTCGAACTAATTCAGAATCATTAGGCGAAATCCAACCTTTTGCAAAACGACTGCCAAATTGCAGTGGAACACCTTCATAATCTGCTAATAAATCTTTTAACAAAAAAGGAACGCCGTGAAAAATACCTTGAGGAATAGATTGCTTTACTGTCGCACGCGCTTGATCATACATTTTGTAAATAACAGCGTTGATTTTTGGATTGAGCTTTTCAATTCGTTCAATCGCTGCCTTAAGTAATTCTTCTGGGGAAATAACCCCACTCTTAACCAGATTGGCAAGCCCTAAGCCATCAAATGATTCATACTCAGTGAATGTTGACATCGATTTTTCTCATGAACTACGGTCTATCATCTAATGCTTCTTTGCTCGGCGGCAATAAATTTTGTCGAGTTAAGCCTAACGCCAAAGCTAAAGAACCCGCAACATAAATAGAAGAATATGTTCCAATAATAATACCGATAATTAAGGCCAGCGCAAAACCATGCAACATACTTCCGCCCAGGAAAAACAAGGCAAACACCACAATTAATGTTAGCACTGAAGTCATAATCGTACGCGATAAAGTTTGATTGGTTGCTTGATTCACAACTTCAATAGGAGTTGCTTTACGCAGCTTGCGAAAGTTTTCACGCACACGGTCGAAAATAACAATTGTATCGTTTAATGAATAGCCAATAACTGTCAACACGGCAGCCAATACAATTAAATTAAATTCCAAATGCCAAAACGAAAATACACCAAGTATCAGCACAGGATCATGAATCAATGCTACCGTTGATCCCACCGCAAAACGAAAATCAAATCGCATCGCGATATAAATCATCGTTCCTAATAATGCGATCACAATCGCTAAAGCACCTTTAGTCGCAAGTTCCTGCCCGACGACAGCGCCAATCATGTCCACTTGCTGAATTTTTGCATCCGGCAACAAAGTCATCACGCGACTCACCGTAGAATTTTGCGCGTTTTCTGAATCTTCTTTTTTGGATGCAAGGCTGACTAACACATCTTTTGATGTTCCATAACTAATGACAACCGCTTCCTTGAAACCGCCATTTTCAAGCGTGTCACGAATTTTATTGAGATCCGCCTCATGTGGAAAACTCATTTGAATTTGCGTACCACCCGTAAAATCCAAGCCCCAATTCAAGCCATTAACGACTAGTGAAATGAGCGATAATGCGAATAATATAATTGACAAGAGTGCAGCCCATTTACGCTGGGCCATAAAATCAATTTTGGTATTTTGTTTGAAAAATTCCATGGCTTATATTCCTATTGAAATCTTCTTCACCGGTTTTGCGCCATACAAATAATTCACGATAGCGCGTGTACCCGTAATGGCAGTAAACATGGATGTGACCAAACCAATTGTCAAAGTAACAGCAAAGTTTTTCACGGTGCCAGAACCCAGACTAAATAAAACAACGGCGACAATTAACGTTGTCACATTCGCATCCACGATGGTCATGAATGCACGTTCGTAACCCGCATGAATACTGGCTTGGATGCCTGCACCATTGCGTAATTCTTCACGAATACGTTCGAAAATCAATACATTCGCATCCACCGCCATACCCAATGTCAAAACAATACCTGCAATACCTGGTAAAGTCACCGTTGCGCCCAGTAAGGATAGGATTGCAACGATTAACACAAGATTCATCGTGAGAGCCACATCAGCAATCAACCCCATCACGCGATAATACAGCGCCATGAAAAGCACGACCAAAATAAAGCCGACTTCGACAGACAAAACACCTTTATGGATATTTTGTTTGCCAAGACTTGGGCCCACTTGACGTTCTTCGATATAAGTGACTGGCACTGGTAATGCGCCTGCACGTAATAATAATGCCAAGGTACGCGCTTCTTCAGAACTCGATAAACCGGTAATTTGAAAACTATTGCCTAACGCACTTTGAATCGTCGCTACGCTAATGACTTTGCGTTCGGTTTGATAACTTATGACTTTCTGGCCATTCACATCTTTGCTATCGGATTTCACTTCGATGTATAAAGCAGCCATCGGTTTACCAATATTTTCTGCCGTTGTTTTTGTGAATAATCCTTCACCGCCTCCACCTAAACGGACATTCACCGATGGACGGCCATCTTCACCCATACCCGATGACGCGCTCGTAATCGATGCACCACGCAGAATAATTTGATTTTTTAACAAAACCATTTGGCCGTTATAAGGATAGGCTTTGCTATCCGGTGGTGCGATTCCACGCACATCGTGTTCGCTATCCACCATATGAAATTCCAGTGTGGCGGTTTTTCCTAAAATACTTTTCGCTTGCACAGTATCTTGGATACCTGGCAAATCTACCACGACACGATTTGCACCTTGTTGCTGCACCACCGCTTCTGAAACACCCAATTCATTGACGCGATTACGCAAAATATTCATGGTTTGTTCAAGCGTATCTTGCCGTGCTTGTTGTAATGCGGCGGGAGATAACGTACCTTGCAAGCTGAAATTTCCACCCGCAGTATCTTTTGTCCAAGTGAACTCATTAAAATGCTGACTCAAAAAACTACGCGCATCATCAATGGTATCTGCGGTACGAAATTGTACGGTCACGCCGCTCGCACCATTGCGAATAATACCCGAATAACGAATATGTTGATTACGCAGTTCTTGCCCGATATTACTCAAATCGCCTTCGATCCGTTGCTTAGTGACGGAATCCACATCCACTTGCAAAAGAAAATGTACGCCACCACGCAAATCCAGACCCAATTTCATGGGCATGGCACCGATGGCACGTAGCCAATTCGGGGTGGCAGGCGCCAGGTTTAAGGCAACGATATAATCTCCGCCCAGGGTTTGTTGAAGCAATTCTTTTGCTTTTAATTGAATGTCTGTCGATGCAAAACGCACTAATGCGCTACGGTTTTGCTGTTCGATTTGTTTGTAACTGAGTTGTGCGGCTTGCAAGGTTTGCGTGATTTTATCAAGCGTGGCTTGATCGATGTTTACGGCTGCGCTGACTGGCGATATTTGTACGGAAGGATCTTCTACATACAAATTGGGTAAAGCATATAAAAAAGCGACAAAAACAACCGCGATAACCAGTAAGTTTTTCCACCACGGATAGCGATTAAGCACCATATTTTTCTTCCATGTAGAGGTTTTAAATCGATCTTATCGTACCTTTGGGCAATGCAGCGACAATCGACGATTTTTGCATTGTGATTTCCACATTATCCGCCAGTGTTAATACCACATAGGTGTCGGTAATTTTGTTAATGGTTCCCAGCATACCACCCGCTGTAATTACTTCATCGCCTTTGGCAAGGGATGTCAGTAGGTTTCGCTGTTCTTTCGCACGTCTGCTTTGGGGACGCCATATTACAAAATACATAAAAAACAGCAACACAGCCATCATGATAAAAAATGAAAAACCACCTTGTTGAGGTTGACTTGAAGCAGCCGCTGTATCAGCGTACGCATTTGAAATGAAAAAACTCGAAATAGTCTCAAACAGTTGCATATTCCCTTCCTATTCGAAGCATAATATTGGTCGACTAATTTACCTCGATTAAGCGCGGAGTGCAAACGTTGTCATAGCCCATCTGGTTCAAATGGCGTGAGTTCAGTCAGCTAAACGTTTTTCTTATAAACTTCCTTGCGATGTTTAACGCGAAGAACTAACACAGTTAAAACATTATCTTCAATACTGCAAATAAGCCTATAGTCACCAACGCGATAACGCCAAAAGGATTGCATATTGCCTATTAGGGCTTCTCCAAATTGTCTAGGATTAGCGCTTTTCATTAGTTTCAAAAGGAATTTATCAATCTGTTTTTGAGCAGGTTTGCCTAAGCTAGCAAATTCTTTTTTAGCTTTTTTGTCAAAATCAATCGTCCAAGCCAAGCTCTTT
>CAYRUP010000037.1:0-15189 GCA_964427485.1 uncultured Coxiellaceae bacterium
AAATTTGCGGATTGTCCGCACCCTCATCCCCTGCCCTTCTCCCGATAAATCTGCAACAACACCAATAAAATTATTTTGGCACTAAACCAATCGCTCTCGCGATAGCTTCCGTGCCGCCTTCCGTTTTAATAGGTAAAATAATCGTGTATGCACCAATAGGCGGTAGTGATTTACAATTCGCAAGATTTTCAACAATGTATTTACCTGCTCCCAAAATTGTATAATGCACTGGAAAAGTAAGATCTAAACAATCCGGTGAAAGTGAATCCACCGCTAAACCTGAAATATTTCGTTCAAGTAATAATTCAGCGCTTTCAGCAGAAAATCCAGGAAAATGCATTTGACCTGTCTCATCTGGATTGCGAAATTTTTTTGCCTCATGCCAATATTGATCCCAGCCTGTGTAACCAATGACGACACTACCCGGTGAAATTTTTCCGTGTCGTTTTTCAAACGCAATAATATCATCACAACTAATATAATAATCGGCGTGCGCTTTTTTCGAAACATCAATTAAATAGACCGGTGCAATTAATTCGTCAATGGGAATATCAGATGCACCTTGCGCGCCTGGAATAAAATGCGATGGCGCATCAATATGTGTGCCAGTTCCTGCATTCATTGTAATGGATTGAACTCGGCAAGCTTCTGGATAATCTACAATAATACTGTGATTAAAACCGCAATTTCCACTCCAGGTCGGTGCGGATGAATTGAGAGTGTGGGTTAAATCAATGAGTTTAAATCGTGAAAAAGGTGAAGTTTCCATGATTATCCTGAAATCTTTCTAATTATTATTTTTTTCTCCCTTCTTTCTTTGGAAAGAAGGGAGAAAATGAAAATTATATTTCTAACGGTTTGTAAGGTATAACAAATCCCTGCATATTCAAATGCTGATGAATATCATTTGATAATTTGGCGGCAGAAGCAAGTTGATGTTCAGGACCAATATAAACGCGTGTGCTCACGTTACCTTTTGCTGATTTAACTTCGTGAGTAAACACTTTATAACCTGCTTTTCGTAATTTATTAGCCAGCATAATTGCATTTTGTTTGACTTTGAAACTTCCCATTTGGACTGCCCAAGCTGTTTTTTCTTTGCTGAACTGATCCAATGTTTTTTTGTTTTTTGCAATGACTGATTTAATAGCTTTGTGAGTATGAGGAGTATGCATAACCGCAGGTTTAAGTTTAAGTCCTGAAACAGATTGTTCATCTGGTTTTTGAGCTTGAACTAGCGCTGGTGCAACCTCTTTTGGAGCTGCATCCGGAGTTGGTGTTGGTGCAGTTGTTGCAACTGGAGCTGTGGTTTTTACAGGTTCAGCTTCTTTAGGGCGTTCATAAATGATGCCGGATTCATTTGCAGCATTCTTATCTTTTTGAACGTCTGGTGTCATATTTGCGACATTCGCTGCTTTTTTATCTACATTCGTCGTAGCAGTATTTGCACTGGGATCAGTCGGTGTCGCAACAGGCGAGTCAATTTTATTGACATCAGGCGTTGGCGCTGGTTGTGCTGCTTCTGGTGTTGCTGCTGCACTGGTATCCGATGGCATATCACCTGCTTGATTAGGTTGCGTTGCAGATGCATTGGTATTGTTAACAGCGACATCATTATTGGGGTTTGGTGATGCAGCATCTGTATTTACCGCGTTTTCTGCGGGAGTTGCATCCGGTGTCGTCGTGTTAGATGCGGTGACGGGTGCAGTTTGCTGATCAGGAAATGGTGGTGCTTTTATGTTAGACGCCTCTTCTGTTGGAGAATCATTTCTGCCGAATAAAAGCGGCATGACGATGACGATCAATGCAATAACAACTAATATTCCTATTATCCTTTGCGTTCGTTTTTTTTCCATAATATCCCTCATGTTTTTTCTGTGGTTGAAATAGCTCGCTGTCTGGTTAGTTTTGCTAAAAGTCGAGTGATGGTTTCACGCAATTGATTACGTGAAACAATCATATCGATTGCGCCATGTTCTAATAAAAATTCACTGCGTTGAAATCCTTCGGGTAATTTTTCCCGTACTGTTTGTTCGATAACACGGGGTCCAGCAAAACCAATCAGTGCTTTGGGCTCTGCGATAATAACATCGCCTAGCATAGCGAGACTCGCTGAAACACCGCCCATCGTTGGATCTGTTAAAACCGAAATGTAAGGAATACCTTCTTCTGCTAAACGGGCCAAGGCTGCACTGACTTTTGACATTTGCATTAAAGAAATTAATGCTTCTTGCATTCTTGCGCCACCGCTTGCAGAAAAACACACAAATGGAATTTTGAATTCAAGGGATGTATTGACGCCACGTACAAAACGCTCACCGACTGCCGCTCCCATTGACCCACCAATAAAACCATATTCAAAAGCGGCGGCGACTAAAGGCAAGCCTTGTACTTGTCCGCGCAATACAATCAGCGCTTCTACTTCATCTGTTTCTTTTTGTGCGGTATATAAACGGTCTTTATATTTTTTTAAATCCTTAAATTTCAAGGAATCAACGGTTACAACATCAGCTGCAATTTCAACTTGGGTACTTTCATCCAAAAAATACGCCAAGCGTTTTCGAGCTGAAATACGCATGTGATATTCACATTTGGGGCAAACGATGAGATTTCGTTCTAGCTCCGAACGATAAAGAATAGCATTACATTTTTCGCATTTTGACCATAACCCTTCAGGCACGCCTTTTTTAGTGACGGCTTCAGTTCGGATTCTGGAGGGCAATAATTTCTTGAACCAACTCATAACGACCTTTATTGATTTTACAAAACTGACGTCATTATAAGAGCAAATGGGGGAAAGTTATAGGGGAATCCTTGGGTGGTAGGAGAAAATTGTCTATACCCCAGCGGGCACGGCATGCCGTGCCCTACAGTTAAAACATAAGCGTCTGGTAGTGTATATTTCCAAACACTTATATTTTAATTAATATATTTATGCAACAACGCCATGCGTAAGTCCTAATCTATTGATTTAAGGACTGCTATAGCTTATGCCTTCATGGGTATTAGTAGTACAATATTAAGAAAGAGAGAATGAATGTGGTATATATTGACTCGAGGGGGAGTAGATGGCTTTAATTCATTTTATTTGGGTGGGCATGCCCACTAAATATGATCCAAAGTGTTCGAGCGCATCAAATAAAGGCATCGGTGCATATTCGGTTATCAGGGTTAATAATCTCTATAAAAATAAATGCATCAAAAATTCTGCGGCTTTCATTACTTGAATATTGCCAACTTTTCGTTCATGCCGCAAATTTTTTACAAGCTGAATTGCAGGAAAATCATTTTTTGTATGAAAAGCAAAAAGCGATTTATCAATTTCTTTATTACTGTTTTTTACTTCAATAATTTTTTCAACACAGTCATCATTTACTAAAGCAAAATCAACTTCCTGTCCATCTTTAGTGCGCAAGTAATGTAATGCAATATTTTCTCCGAGATAATCCATTCGACCATAAACACTTTTTAGCAAACAAACAGCAACTAAATTTTCTAATTTTGCCCCTTCATCACCTTTAACAAGTCCATTATCAAAAAAATATAGCTTGGGTTCTTTTAATATACTTCTTGCAATATTATTTGAATAAGGCGTCACGCGAAAAATAATAAATAATGCTTCTAATATTTCAATGTATTTTTTTATTGTATTAGGAGAAACTGCAACATCTTCAGCAAGTGATTGGTATGAAATAGGTGTACCGACTTTTATTCTCAATAATTCAAAAACTGTTTTTAATGCTTTCAAATTCTGCACCATATCGAAATCAAATACATCTGTTGAAAGCATGCTATGACTATACTGTAAACGCCATCGCGCTGCTTCAATAGCATTATCAGCGAGATAAGGCTCAGGAAATCCGCCTTCTTGTAATAATTTTTCAAAATCGACCGGCTTATTAAGATGAAATAATTCAGAAGGCGACAAGGGTAATAAACGATGTAAGAAATAACGACCTGCAAGTGAATCGCCAATTTTATTAAAAATATCAAGACGTGCGCTGCCGGTAACTAAAATATGTAATTTTGCAGGCTTGGTATCGAACAGTCCTTTTAAATAATTTTTCCAGGCAGGCATTTTGTGGAGTTCATCAAGCACAATTAAATCTGTTTTGGGAGACCATGCCTGTTCGGTAATGAGCTCTCTATCTTCCATCTGATCGTAGCTCAGGTAAACCGGGTTAGTAAAAGTCTCAGCAATTTTTTTGGAAACATAAGTTTTGCCAACTTGCCTGGGACCCACAATAATTCCCATTTTTTTGGCTAAGTCTTTGATAATCAATTTAATCTGAATTCTTTCCATATTGACTATTCTGCAGTGTTTTGCGGAATAGTCAAGACTTTTCCGCAAAATGTTGCAGTTTAGTCGGAACTTCCGCAGATGTATTTAGCAAGACGGATAGTTAAAACAATAATATGTCCTTGTTTCTGTGAGAAAAACCATAAGCCTCTGGATAATTAACTCTCCAAAGATAAAGCCCCATGGGCGGCGCTGTTTTCCCCGCTTTACGTCGGTCTTTGGCCTCCATAACTTCCTGCATCCATTCTGGGCTCTTTAATCCCGCCCCTACCATCATTAAGCTGCCTGCAATATTACGTACCATATGATGTAGAAACGCATTCGCTTGTATCTCAATGACAACAAAATCATCCTGCCGAGTCACCTTGATATAATGGACATTGCGCATAGGTGATTGTGATTCGCATTCCGCTGCACGAAAGGAGCTAAAATCGCGTTCGCCCAGTAGAAATTGCCCCGCAGTTTGCATCCATTCCACATTTAAAGGACGGTGGTACCATGTCACGCGTGCTGCAAAAATAGCGGGACGTATGGAACTATTGTAAATAATGTAGCGATAACAACGTGACAATGCAGAAAAACGCGCATGAAAATTGACATCGACTTCTTCTGCCCATTTGACCGCGATACTGGCCGGTAGATGCGTATTAGTACCTAACGTCCAAGCACGCAATGTTCGAATGGCGTTTGTATCGAAATGGGCAACTTGTCCTGTCGCATGCACACCTGCATCTGTTCTACCCGCACAGGAAAGTGTGATCGGTTCATTCGCAATGCGACTTAATGCACCTTCAAGCGAACCTTGTACGGTCAGTAATTTTTCTTGTGATTGCCAGCCAAAAAAATCTTGACCGTTATACTCTATGCCTAATGCAATTCGCATTAAAGACCTGTCATTAACTGTTCTGCTTGTCTTTGTTGCAGAGGATTACCCTCTTCCGTGACTTGTTTAAGAATCGCTATTGCTAATTTTTTTTCGCCCATTTCAATGTAGGCACGCGCCAAGTCCAGCTGAGTGGTCAGCACATCATCGCCTGCAATAGAATCAAGATGCTGATTTGTCACGGTTCGCATCGTATTTTTCATATGCGCAGATTGCGTTTTTTTAGAATTTTTTAAGCGTGATGCGATCAGTATTAACAGTAAAAAACCAGTCACTAATAGACAATCTTTCAACATCATGTCTTGGCTTAAATAAGATAAATAAGGCTCTATCAATGTCAAAAATTGTTGTAGATAATTGTCATACATTACATCCTCCTTACGGCATCATGCCAAATAATTCTTTATTAAATTTTCTGCAATTTGAACAGCATTTAGTGCTGCACCTTTGCGTAAATTATCGGCTACCACCCATAAATTTAAGCCTTTTTTATGGGATACATCCTCACGCAGACGTCCTACAAAAACATCGTCTTTTCCTGCAGCATCACGCACTGGTGACGGATATTGTTGTTTGCCAGTAGCCAGTTTTACGCCTGGCGCTTTAGCGAGGATTTCGAGTGCCTGCTGCATCGTGAGTTTATCATTCGTTTCAATATGCACTGCGGCAGAATGACCAAAAAACACGGGCACTCGCACTGCAGTCGGATTAATCGCAATTTTTTTGTCGTTAAATATTTTTTGTGTTTCCCAGATAATTTTCATTTCTTCACGTGTGTAGCCATTTTCTTGTAACTCATCGCAATGCGGCAAAACATTAAATGCAATTTGTTGTGAATAAATTTTCGGTTTGATGGGTCTGCCATTCAACAATAATGCCGTTTGTTCCGCTAATTCCGTCACGGCATCTTTTCCACTACCGGAAACAGATTGATAAGTCGCAATATTAATGCGTTTAATACCCACTGCGTCATAAATAGGTTTTAGCGCGACAACAACAGGTATTGTGTTGCAATTGGGATTGGCAATAATATTGCTTTTTTTAAAACCGCGTAAATCACTGCCATTCACTTCCGGAACGATGAGCGGTACATTTGCGTCATAACGAAAATGTGAACTCTTATCGATAACAACATTTCCAGCCGCAGCCGCTTTCGGTGCGTATTCTGCGGAAATTTCATTATTCGTGCAAAAAAAACAGATTTGTGTTTGACTGAAATCAAAACCCGCTAATTCTTCCAGATAATGTGATTTCCCTTTAAATTCGAGCATATCACCAACGGAACGTTTACTGGCTAATAAATAAAGTTTATTAATGGGGAAATGACGTTCTTCTAAAATAGCTAACGTTGTAGAACCTACAATGCCGGTTGCTCCGACGATGGCTATATTGTATGTTTTTGTCATGGTTGGTTTCTCGATTAGTTTCATTGTTAGTACCCTCATCCCCTGCCCTTCTCCCGCTTGCGGGAGAAGGGAGCTAAGAAGACTTATGCATTTTGTTCAACACCTTGGAGCCAAATGCTAATCGCTTCTCCCATTAAAGTGGGATTACTTTCTTGTGCATAATGTAATTCTTCGCCAATATCGACAATTTCTAAATTGGGTAAATTGTCTTTTGCCCATATCACGGTCGCAATGGTAGTGATAAAACCTGGAACGGTATAGAGCAGCAATTTAGGTAATTGCGATGTCAACAATTTTTCTGAATAATCAGAAATGAGTTGATTCGGTAAATCGTGCAAGTATTGGCATAATGGTTTACCCGAACCTTTTTGCTTGAAAGGTTCACGGTAAACATTCATCTCTTGATCCGTCAACATGCGCATGGTTCCTTGCGACAACACTTTATCAATAAAATGTGCGCCATTCTGAATTACATCATTAAATGGGGCATTAAATGGGGCATTCGTATTTTCTTGTCCTTGCCAAGTGAGAATTTGTTCCTGATAAGGAAGCGGCGTTTCTACACCATTTAAAGTGCGAAGATAAGCTTCATAAAAAACCAAACCTTTACAGTTATTTTCATGCCGCATTGCATAATCAAAACCAATAATGGATCCCCAACCATGCATGACAATCGTCAAGTGTTCCAATTTAAGCGCTTCAATTAATTTTTCAACATATTTGATATGATCAAATATCGTGTATTCAATATCAGGCTTTTCTGATTTTCCAAAACCAATCAAATCCGGTGCGATACAACGTCCTAAATTTGAAAGATGCGGAATCACATTACGCCACACATAAGAGGAAGTGGGAATGCCATGTAAAAATAAAATAGGATCACCTTCGCCTTCTTCTATGTAATGCATTTTTGATCCGAGTACATTCACATAGTGTGATTGATACGGAAAATCAGCTGAAATCTGTGTTTTTGTCATGTGATATCCTTTTCGTTATACACTGGCTTAACCCGCCTGCGCGAAATCGAACAATTCACGCAAGACAACAGAATATGTCACGAATCCTACATTATTGCTTGATTTAATTTCCCCTAATAAATTTTGCCAGCGCTCAATTAATAAATTGTATTGATCAAGCCAGGCTTGAATACGTTCGCTAATACTAAATTGTCTGATTTTTTTATGTTTTAATGACAATACACTGACACATAATTTTCGCTGCACCCGATCCAAATCATCGCGAAAACCCGAACGCGCAAGTTCGTCCCATTGATTTTCCATAGGATAGGAATTCATTTGATCACGTAACCAATTTAATTCCAGATGCGATCCCAAAGCATAATAAGTTTGCGCCATTTCTGAAATATTCAAATTATTTCGGGTAGCCGCTTCCACAATATCTAATGAAGTAAATAATGTATTGCAACTCGCAATGCGGCTGGCTAATGCTTCGGGTACGCCTTGATCTAGCAATGAAACAGTTTCAATTTCAAGTGCTTCTTTATCCGCTTCAGTGAGAAGATTCGGTAATTGAGAAATCAATTCTGCAATGGGTTTTGCGTATTGATTTGCAACTGCTTCGATGTTGAAGTTTGGCTTCAAGTTGCGTAAAAACCAGCGTGTTGCACGACGTATCAAATAGTAAATCTGTAACATCATTTTTTGCTGGACAGTTGTATTAACTTTCAAGTCAAGCGCTTCAATTTGCTTCCATAACTCTTCCATGCCATAAATTTTTTCCGCTACAATATAAGCTCGCATAATAAAAGCAACAGAGGCACCGGTCTCGCGCTGCAAACGTTCGACGAAATTAACACCCATGTGATCGGTGATATGTTTACCTAATTGAGTAGCGATAATTTCGCGGCGCAGACTATGTTCCTTCATTTGCGGCAAATATTTTTTTCGCAATGAGACGGGAAAAGCCATCATGAGATATTTAACAAAATAAGGATCTTCTGGAATATCGGATGCGAGAATGTCTTGTTTTAAAAACATTTTGCAATAAGAAATCAGAATAGCCAGTTCAGGTCGTGTTAAACCTTGTCCATTCGCTTTGCGTTCCAACAACGATTTTTCTGAAGGTAAAAACTCCAATTCGCGATTGAGGCGGCCATTTTTTTCGAGTTCATTCATATAACGTCTGAATAAATCCATCGTTTGCAACGCGACGGATGCTTCCAAACTTAACATTTGAGTTTGCTCGTAGTTATCGCGTAAAACTAATTCCGCAACTTCATTCGTCATTTTTTCCAACAGTTTGTTGCGCTGGATTAAAGTCATTTCATTATCTGTGATGAGTTTATTCAACAAAATTTTCACATTGACTTCATGGTCTGAACAATCGACACCCGCTGAATTATCGATAAAATCCGTATACAATACGCCGCCATTCAAGGAGTATTCAACGCGTCCTAATTGTGTCATTCCTAAATTGCCGCCTTCGCCAATGACGCGTGCCTTCAGTTCATTGCCATTAATGCGAATTGCATCATTGGTTCTATCACCGACTTCAGTATGGGTTTCATCGCTGGATTTAACAAATGTGCCAATGCCGCCATTCCAAATAAGATCGATAGGCGCTTTTAAAATCGCGCGAATCAAGTCGTTAGGCATCATGTGATCTTCTGAAATATCAAATGCTTTTTTCATTTCAGCAGAAATTTTGATGGATTTCGCAGCGCGGCTAAAAACACCACCGCCTTTCGAAATCAATTCAGCGTTATAATCCATCCAGGTTGAGCGCGGCATGTTGAACAATCGTTTACGCTCCTCAAAACTGCTCGCTGCTTCAGGCTCAGGATCGATAAAAATATGCATGTGATTATATGCAGCCAGTAATTTAATATGATTTGACATCAACATGCCATTTCCGAACACATCGCCACTCATATCGCCAATACCAACCACGGTAAAATCGGTTGTTTCTGGATTGATACCGAGTTCACGGAAATGACGTTTAATGGATTCCCATGCGCCGCGTGCGGTGATTCCCATTTTTTTATGGTCATAACCTGCAGAACCACCTGATGCGAATGCATCATTTAGCCAAAAGTTATATTCTTTCGAAATCCCATTGGCAATGTCAGAAAAGGTTGCCGTCCCTTTGTCTGCCGCAACTACCAAGTAAGGATCATCTTCGTCATAACGTACAACGTCAACGGGTGGAACCACTTTGCCATCGATGATATTGTCAGTAATATCCAGCATGCCACGAATGAAAGTAGAATAGCAGGCAATACCTTCTTTCATCACTGCATCACGATCGCCATCGGCAGGGATTTGTTTAGGAAAAAATCCACCTTTTGCACCGACAGGTACGATCACAGAGTTTTTCACTTGCTGTGCTTTCATCAAACCCAATACTTCCGTACGAAAATCTTCGCGTCGATCTGACCAACGTAAACCACCCCGTGCCACTTTGCCACCGCGTAAATGCACCCCTTCAACGCGTGGCGAATAAACAAAGATTTCATACATCGGTCGTGGAAGTGGTAAATCTGAAATGGCGGATGGATCAAATTTAAGAGAAATATGGGATTTGAAACTCCCATCCGACGAAGTTTGAAAATAATTGGTGCGAATAGTCGCTTGAATGACTTCAAGAATACGACGGATAATTCTATCTTCGTCAAGACTATTCACTTCTTCGAGTGATTGTTCAATCTTAGTGGTTAACTCAGTGGTATCAGGTCGATTAACGCCATACTCCGGTGAGAAACGCAATTTAAATAATTCCACTAAGCTTCTAGCAATTTCTGCATTGTTTATCAATGCTTGCCCTATATAATCTTGACTGAAAGTAAATCCAGTTTGACGCAGATATTTTGTGTATGCGCGTAACACGGCTGTTTCATGCCACGTTAATTGCGCTTCAATCACAAGACGATTAAATCCATCATCTTCTGCATGACGGAACCAGATGTGCGTAAATGCATCTTGAAAATTATCTTTGATGCTTTCGACATCGAGTTCTCTGTTTTTAACATGCACCATGTCAAAATCACTGATCCAGGCAATGCTGCCATCTTTGAAAATAATTTCATGGGGTCGTTCGCCAATAATGCGCAAACCCATATTTTCAAGTGTGGGCAAGACATCAGACAAAGCAATGGTGTGTTCGCTGTGAAATAATTTTAATTGTAAGGATTTTTTGCCTGATTTGTGAAAAAGCATTTCTAAGGGATTTTCGTGACTCAACGCTTGTATTTTACGTATATCTTCAATTGCAGCACTCGGTAAATAACATTCCGTATAACTTGCAGGAAATGCTTTGCGGTATTTAGCATAATATTTTAAGCCTTCCGCCTCATTGAATTGACGAATAAGATGGTATTTTAATTCGTCTGACCATGAACGCGAAATATCCGTTAATTGCTTTTCTAATTTCGGAATATCATATTCGACCGGATTTTTTGGATTAACCCGAACAAGATAATGAATACGCGCTAAAACCGAATCTGAGAAATAAGTCGTAAAAGAAGATTCCAAACCATTGAATGCATCCATTAAAACATCTTGCATTGCGAGGGACATATCTGTGTTAGAAATTTCACGCGGCACAAAAACCAGGCAGGAAAAATAACGACTGTAAGCATCTTTACGCACAAACAAACGAATACGTTTTCGTTCTTGTAAATGTAAAATTCCCTGCGTCAAATTAAATAATTCTTCGTGCGTTGCTTGGAACAAATCATCACGTGGTAAGGTTTCTAAAATATGTACGACTTCTTTACCGTTATGACTATCCGGTGGATAGTGAAATTCTTGAATGACTTTTGCTACTTTGTGGCGCAAAAATGGGATATAAAGTGGGCTTGAATGATAGGCAGTTGATGTGAAAAGTCCTACAAAACGACGTTCGCCGATCAATTCGCCTTTTTCATTAAAACGTTTTACGCCAATATAATCCGTGTATGCGGCACGATGCACAGTCGATTGGGTATTGGTTTTTGCAATAATCAAAATATTTTTTGATAAAGCGAGCTTGCGTGCTTGCGGTGGTAAATCAGCATAATTACGGGAAACGGTACTCGCGCTATCATCACGTAGGACGCCCAACCCTGAGCCTGGAATAATTTGTAAAGCGCGATTCGTTTCATTGCCGATAAGTTTATAATCGCGCGCACCTAAAAAGGTAAAATGATTGCTGATCAACCAGCGTAAAAAATCTTTGGATTCGGCAATTTCAGCGGGATCGAGTGGTGGTGGATTTTGTTCAAGTTCTAATAAAGCTTCTTCAACGCTTTTTACCATTTTGCGCCAGTCGATTACTGACACTTGCACATCATATAATATTCTTTCTATGTTAAGACGTAATGCTTCCATTGATTCTGTATCGATTTGACGATCAATTTCAACATAGATGGGTGCTTCGGAAGTAGCGTCTGAATCGTTTGCGCCGATAGGTAAAATATCGGTAATACAGTTTTCTTTGTTGCGTTTGACTTTCAAACCGCCAAAATGAATCGTGTAATGGACTTGAAATCCATTGCGATTGACTTCCATCCGAATTGAATCGACCAAAAATGGAATATCATCGTGCGATGCTTCAATAATGGTGTGAGTGGATTGCCAGCCATCATTTTCCATCGACGGATTAAAAACACGAACCTTGGATTCGCCGGGCTTTCTTTGATAGATAAAATTCCAGTGTGATAATAAAGCGCCATATAAATCTTCAATTGAACGTTCCGCCAAGTCTTCCAGTGAGCAGTTCGCATAATAACGCTCTGCAAAAGTCTCTAAAAGCTGAACTTTTTGTGGTTGAACTCTACTTTTTAAGTATTGGCGAGTTTTATTTATTATTTCTTGTCGACCTGTGTCTAGTTGGCCAGCCATATAAAAACGTTTAACCTCCACGGTTTTGTAACATTATATGCGCTGATTTTAGCTCTCTTAGGGGTTATAATTCAAACAGGATTTATTATTTTCCTTGGTCTGGTATTTTCTTTGCCACATCATTGCGTAAATAAACCGGTTTGGCGTCTCTCGGCGCCACAACACTGCCCTGGAGAAAGAGGGATCGAGCGAGTGCTAGTATAGCAGATGCCATGGGTAAACGGTTAGCATCGATTTGTTTAGGCTGACAGGCTATTTTGCTTTTATAGACTTCCCAAGCATTGCCAATGCCGTACCATTCACCCTTGTCTGGCAGGCAAATGTTGTCAGGCGTGCTGACGGCTTCTTTGCCGATTAGCTTGACTAACTTACCAGAATCTACTGCATAACTTGCCCAATAGACTTCATCAATGCGCGCGTCGACTGCGACTAATAGTTTTTTCCAGCCTAACTCTTGAAATGCAGCTTGTGCCACGGCCGCTAAGGATGATACGGGAATAAGGGGTTTGTCTGTTGCATAGGCGAGACCCTGTGCCACGCTAATGGCGATTCTGACGCCAGTGAAACTTCCAGGGCCACAACCAAATGCAATTGCGTTTAATTGTTGTAATGTCATGTTTTCTGAATCAAGTAATTCATGAATCATGGGTAAAATAACTTTTGCTTGCTGCATGGGCGTTATTGCATGGCGCTCTATTATTTTTTCATTCAAAAGCAAGGCAATTGAACAGGCTGAGGAAGATGTATCGAATGCAAGAATATTCATATTAGTACCGTTCCATAAAAAAATCCCGCACTTTTTCTAACTCGCGCGTGCGAGTCATGTCGGGCAAACTCTGTAAAAAAGCTTCTCCATATCGCGAACCGACTAAGCGCGGATCGCAAATCATGAGTATGCCGCGATCTTCAGTATCACGAATTAACCGTCCTGCGCCTTGTTTTAGAATTAAAACAGCATTGGGAAGTTGATAAGATTGAAATGGATCGATGCCTTGTTTGCGTAACATTTGAATGCGTGCTTTTAAAATAGGATCTTCGGGTGCTGCAAAAGGTAATTTATCAATGATAACACAAGAAAGTGCATCACCACGCACATCGACTCCATACCAAAAACTGCTGGTACCCAACAGAACAGCATTGCCAAAATTTTTAAATTGTTCGATTAATTCTTTTTTAGGCATCGTGCCTTGCAATAATAAAGGGAATGCAATTCGGTCTTTCAGTAATTCTGCTGCATATTCCATGGCTTTATAGCTTGTGAATAGCAAAAAAGCTTTTCCCTGCGTAATTTCCAGTACAGGAATAACGGCATCAACCAATGCATCGATATAATGAGGCGCATGAGGATCCGGTAAACCGCGTGGCGCGTACAACAAAGATTGTTTTTGATAATCAAAAGGACTTTTTAATTGTAATTGCAAGCCTTTTTGCAATCCCAAGGTATCGACAAATAATTGAAAATTATTTTTGACAGAGAGTGTTGCGGACGTAAAAATCCAAGTACGTTTTCGTTCTTCTATATATTGTTTAAAATTTTCTGCAACAACCATCGGTGTCAATTGCAGTGTAAAACTGGTGGTATGCGTTTCAAACCAGTGTACGTTATCGTCTGGTGTTGCTCCCGTCAGTAAATTAAATCGCTCTATTAATTGTGTGGCGCGTCGCCAGCAGCTTTCTAAACCTTTACTACGCACTGCAGCGGTTTTTAATATTTCTTCCAAGGATTGCAATGCTTTTTTGACGTATTGGATATTCATTTCAAGCAATGACGCTACTTCATCAGACCACGGTGCGCGGCGCAATTCAGTTCCCAATGCAGTACGCATTTCATGCGTGGCAGTTTGCACTTTATCGGATTCTTCAATAATGTCCCGCATATCATTCGCCGATTGCAATACTTCAGCTTCCGTATCTCGGGCAAGTTCAAGCAGTTGCCGGCTTGTTAATGTGGTACTAAAAAATTGTGAGGCAATGTCAGGTAGATGATGTGCTTCATCAAAAACAATCACATCCGCACCCGGTAATAACTCACCAAATCCATCTTCTTGCAGCGCCATATCCGCAAAAAATAAGTGATGATTCACGATAACAATTTCGGCTGTTAATGCTTTTTGGCGAGCTTTGACGACAAAACATTCTTTATAAAAGGGGCAATCTTGACTAATACAATTATCGGCTGTGCTTGTCACGTGCGGCCAAATCGCAGAATATTCTGGAACGGAATGACATTCTGAAATATCGCCGGTCTGTGTGACACCAGCCCATTCATTAATGGTGTGTAATTCATTCACTAACTGACGTGATATGAAACGGCCATCTTCGATGTTGCGTGCTAATCGGTGTTTACAAACATAATTTGCACGGCCTTTTAATAACACGACATGAATGGGAAAAGAAAAAATTTTTTTTATGACGGGAATATCTTTAAAAAATAATTGATCTTGTAAATTTTTGGTGCCGGTTGAAACAATCGTTTTCTTTTGTGCGAGAAAAATAGGAACTAAATAACCGAAGGTTTTTCCTGTTCCTGTCCCTGCTTCTACGATCAATTGTGAATTCAGCGCGAGGGTTTTTTCAATGGCTTCTGCCATGACGAGTTGAGACGCACGGTGCGTGAAACCGCTGATGGCTTGGCTTAATAGGCCGTTTTCTCCGAGTATTTGGTTTAAGTCCATGGAATAGTCTCTAGGTGGCAGGCACACAAATCGAAGTGTCAGTTTTTCGTAGGGTGGATTAGGCGTTTTTTGCCGTAATCCACCG
>CAYRUP010000038.1:0-14995 GCA_964427485.1 uncultured Coxiellaceae bacterium
AAAGCGTCGCGGGATGACGTTCTAATCTGTTTTTTTGCTTAGCTTGATGCCTATGCCCGTTGGGCACCTTCCCCTGCTGGGAAGGCTTTCTAAGCACTTTTTTATTAGATACCTCAGCACCCGCCGTGCCTCTACAAATAAACTACGCCTCAATCTGCAAAAGCGCAGCTTTCAATTTTTGCATCGCGTTTTTTTCAAGCTGACGAATGCGTTCGGCGGAGACTTGATATTTGTCGGCGAGTTCCTGTAGGGTGGTTTTTTCTTCGGCTAGCCAGCGCGTGTGTAAAATTTCTTGGCTGCGTTCATCCAGTTTTTCCATTGCATAGTGCAAAGTAGTTTGAGATTGTTCCGCCCAATCTGACGATTCCAATTGTTCTGCGGGATTAGAACGATGATCTTCTAGATAACCGGCTGGAGCCACATGCGCAGTATCGTCTTCTTCATCGCCATGATAATCAAAAGGCGTATCCGTCGTGCTCAAGCGCATTTCCATTTCACGCACGGTTTCTGGTTTAACTCGCAAATCTTTAGCGACTTCACTTACTTCTTCTTCAGTAAGCCAACCCAAATGTTTTTTCATGGTACGTAAATTGAAAAAAAGTTTACGTTGCGCTTTCGTGGTAGCCACTTTAACAATGCGCCAGTTACGTAACACAAATTCATGAATTTCTGCTTTAATCCAATGCATGGCAAAAGTAACAAGACGGACGCCAACTTCTGGATTGAAACGCTTAACGGCTTTCATGAGGCCAATGTTTCCTTCCTGAATCAAATCACCTAAAGGCAATCCATAACCAAGGTAGCCGCGCGCAACGCGCACAACATAGCGAAGATGGGGTAGAACTAAATCGCGAGCGGAAGCAAGATCGTTATTTTTTTGCAAATGAGTTGCAAGCTCAAATTCTTTTTCCTGGCTCAACAAAGGAATTTGATTAACGTAACTGATATACGTTTCCAGACTGCTAATCGGTAAGCGAAGGTCTAAGGTTTGTAAGCTCGTATTATTCATAATCCATCACCTATTTATCAAGTTTAGCACTCGAAGGTCGAGAGTGCCAATATACTTGATTTTTAGGAAAATGGATAGGCTACAAACGGGGCTGTGTCAAATGCTTAGTAACGGCAAACCAAGAACCAACCAAGCCAAGCGCAATACTGACGCTGAATAAAATCAAAGTATTAACCCACCCCATGCCAGCCAAAGTAAAATCACTCCCATATAATTCAGCGAGTTGATGGGTTGGAGATTTAAGTAAAAACATTAAGATAGCCACCAAAATCCAGGCAATTGCGCCACCTAAAAAGCCATACGACATGCCGGCATAAAGAAAGGGACGACGAATGAAGGCATGCGTTCCACCAATTAATTTGATGACTTCGATTTCTTTATGATGTTGCTCGGTCGCCGAGCGAATCGTGTTATTCACGATAAGCAATACTGCAAAACCTAAGAAGAGAGCGAGCGCATAGGTCATTCGATGGGCTAAGGTAATTAATGACGCAAGACGTTTGACCCAGAGAATGTCCAATTGAATATTATCTACCAAAGCGATTTGTTTTAAACGTTGTTGCAATTTCAGAAGCTGAGCAGGCTGACTTGCTTGATCAGCAGGCAAAATAACAATAGCCCAGGGCAGCGGGTTTTCTTGCAGATCACTTGAAAGAACATCAAATCCCGCTTGTTTTTGTAACTCCTGCAAACCCTCTTGTGGTGAAATGGCGCGGGCGGTTTTAATTTGTGAATTCGCTTGTAAATTTCGGGTTAAGGCCAAGGCATCATTTTCAGTGGCTTCATTTTTTAGATATAAAGTAATTTGCATCGTTTGCTGAAAACTACCACTAATGATTTCTGCATTTTTCAGTACAACAAATAAAGCGGCGGGTAACGCAAGTGTAATTCCAATGATAAGACAGGTCATGAGGCTCGCGAAGGGTGAGCGCGTTAGATTGCCAAGACTGTATAATCCCGCTTGCAAATGTCTTGCGAAATAATTCGTTAACATGGCAGCTTCCCTTCTGACAAGGTAATAACACGGTGTTTTAATTTATTAATTAAAGTGAGATCGTGGCTGGCGATTAACATCGTCATGCCTAACTGATTAAATTGTTGGAACAAATCCATGATCTCAGCGGCAAGATCCGGATCCAAATTGCCGGTCGGTTCATCAGCAAGCAAAAGAGTGGGTTTGTTAATAATGGCGCGGGCAATGGAGACGCGTTGTTGTTCGCCAATAGAAAGCTCGAAAGGATAACATTTTTGCTTGTTTTGCAGGCCCATTTTAGCCAGCACCGCACGTGCCCGACTTTGAGTTTCCCGGTAATGTGCGCCCGCTACAATCAACGGTAACGCCACATTATCCAAGACCGAACGATCTTGTAATAATTTAGGCGTTTGTAAAATAATCCCGATGCTGCGACGAAATGCGGGAACATGGCGCGTCTTCAAGCGCTTTAAGTCATGATCCGCCACGATAATGTTTCCCTGGCTGACGGTTTCAATCGCGGCGATTAATTTTAGCAGTGTGCTTTTTCCTGCGCCCGAATGACCGGTTAAAAATGCAAATTCTCCTCCGCTTAAATCCAAACTCACATTGTCTAGCGCAAGAAATCCATTTGCATAGCGTTTACTGACATGTTGTAGATGAATCACACGGCTTCCTTTTCAAAAAGTGCTGTCACAAATTCATCGGCATCGAACGGTCTAAGATCATCGATGCCTTCCCCTACACCGATAAAACGAATTGGAATATTCAATTGTTTCGCAATTGCGAAAATAATTCCACCTTTGGCTGTGCCATCCAGTTTTGTTAAGGCGAGTCCAGTGACGCCGATGGCTTCATTGAATTGTTTTGCCTGATTCATGGCATTTTGTCCAATGCCCGCATCTAAAACAAGCAGCACTTCATGAGGTGCAGTCGGATCAATTTTAGTAAGGACGCGTTTCACTTTTTTTAATTCTTCCATCAAATTCGTTTGGGTATGTAAACGTCCTGCTGTGTCTGCAATTAAGACATCGATATTGCGGGCTTTGGCCGATTCCATGGCATCATAAATCACAGCGGCTGTATCTGCGCCAGGTTGTTGCGCGATGACAGGAATGTGATTACGTTCGCCCCAAATTTGCAATTGTTCAATTGCTGCAGCTCGGAAGGTGTCGCCTGCAGCTAACATGACTTTTTTATCCAAAGCTTGCAAATGTTTTGCTAGCTTGCCTATCGTCGTTGTTTTGCCTGAGCCATTGATACCGACCACCAAAATAACAAAAGGTTTTTTTTCATCATGGATCGTCATTGTTTGCTGGCAGGGACGTAAAATGGCTTTCATGTCTTCTTGTAAACAGGCGAGCGCGGCGGTCGTGTCACTTAATTCCTTGCGTGCCAATTTTTCTGTAAGATGTGCTACAAGTTGTTGCGTGGCATCGATGCCGACGTCGGCGGATAAAAGTTCTGTTTCAATGAGTTCGAGTACGTCCTGATCCAGGATTTTTTTGCCGAGAATTAAATTCGCGATGCCATTGGCAAATGTGGCGCGCGTTTTGGAGAGACCTGCTTTAAGACGGGCAAAAAAGCCGGGCTTTTCAGCGTTTTGTGTTGTTTCGATTTCAGGCTCAGCGTTTTTTTTTCGTTTTAAAATGTTGAACATAGCTATTCCGTGTGACCAATCTAAATTGGCACAATGGTAACATACTGCTAGAGGGGTTTAAATGGCGCAAGGTATTGTACGCATCATCGGGGGTGAATGGCGCGGTCGTAAATTAAAAGTGCCCGATGTTTTACATTTACGCCCGACGCCAGACCGAGTGAGAGAAACGCTTTTTAATTGGTTGGCACCTATTATTGCCGGTGCCCATTGTTTGGATGCATTTGCGGGCAGTGGTGCATTAGGTTTTGAAGCATTGTCGCGGGGAGCGGGTCATGTGGTTTTGGTGGATGAATCACCGCAAGTCATACAATTATTGAAAGAAGAATTAACTATTTTCAAAGCCAAAAACGCGGAAATTTATCGTGCTAAAGCACCCACCCAATTAAAAATTCCAGAGAAACCATTCGATATTGTTTTTCTCGATCCGCCTTTTTTAGAAAATTTATTACAACCTTGTTGTCACTATTTGGAAGAACAAAATTTTTTGGCAGCCAATGCTTATATCTATTTGGAATCCAGAGAGACGTTGGATGAAAAAATGCTTCCAGCCAATTGGCGCATCGTGAAAAGTAAACGTGCCGGACAAGTCGCTTATCATTTGGCATTGAGAACATAGGCTGCTAAACTGCTAGGTTTTTACGGGGAAAGAGCTGTGACCGGAATAAAAAAACCACGCTTATTAACAGGTGATACGCCCACAGGCCGTTTGCATTTGGGGCATTGGGTTGGCTCGTTAGAAAATCGTGTGACGTTACAAGATCAATATGATTGTTATTTCGTTATTGCGAATGTGCATGCATTTACGACGCGCATGGAGCGTCCTGATGAAATTCGTCAAAGCGTGTTGGATGTTGCAACAGATTGGTTGGCAGTGGGCATCGATCCTAGTCGCAGTACGCTGTTTATTCAGTCAGAAGTGCCGGCCATTGCAGAGCTCACTTTTTTCTTTAGCATGTTGATTCCTTACCCGCGCTTGATGCGCAACCCCACCATCAAAGATGAAATTCGTGATAAAGGACTGGGGGATAATTATCCGTTTGGTTTTTTGCTTTATCCTGTCGGGCAAGTCGCGGATATTCTCGCGTTTCGTCCCGAAATTGTGCCAGTGGGTGAAGATCAAGTGCCTCATATTGAAATGACGCGCGAAGTCGCTCGTCGTTTTGATCAATTATATTGTGGCGTAGATCCGCATACAGAAGATAAAGATTATTTGCAAAAAGGGGGTTTGTTCCCGATTGTCGATGTGAAGTTGGGACGTTCGCGTCGTTTGGTGGGGACGGGGGCGCCGAATGCCGAAGGCAATTTATTAAAAATGTCAAAATCACTCAATAACGCCATTTTATTGAGTGATGACGCAGATACGATTTCTCGAAAAGTCATGAATATGTACACGGACCCCAATCGTTTGAAAGCAAGCGATCCTGGGACTGTAGAAAATAATCCTTTATGGATTTTTCATGAAATGTTTAACCCAGATCAAGCTTGGGTAAAAGAAGCGGAAGAGCGTTATCGCCAAGGTAAAATTGGTGATGTGGAATGTAAGAAACGTTTGATTGAAGTTTTGGTCAATTTGATTGATCCTATCCGCCAGCGGCGTTTGGTTTATGAAAAAGATCCGGGAGAAGTGCTTAATGTGTTGCGTCAAGGTTGTGAAAAAGCCAATGCGGTGGCGGCGGAAACGCTGCGACTTGCTAAGAAAGCGATGCAACAAAATTATTTTTAGCTTATTTTCTGCTAAAATGATAATAGTACACACAGATAATGACTCATGTTTCAATATAAAAAACAATAGGTTATAAAACGAGGGTAATCATGGTTAAACTTCCTGGCTTAGGCGATTTGAAAAAAATTGGTTCGGACTTAATTGATTCTGCCAAATCAGTCAATTTGAGCGGTATGGTCGATAAGTTTAAAACGGGTACGCCTACACAGGTTGCGCCAGGTGATGATCCATTGAAAAATCTATTGCAAGATGCCAGCACAACATTAAACGAACTTACTCAGGCACACGCTGTCGAGGCCAGTCTAATTAAAAAAATGCAAGCACAATTAGCTGAAATCGCACGGGTTGCAAACACTTACCAAAAACCCATTGCAGAACCGCAACAAGAGGATGACAAAAAATGATGAACCAAAAACAACAGAGTGATTTAACTGAATATAGAACGTTTGGATTACCGTTATTAGCTTTAATGGGATTAGTCGCGCTTGCTGGGGTGATTTTGACGGTGGTTTTGAGTTATATATTTTAGCCCTTCTCCCGTTTACGCTCGAAGTCTCAGTTTTTCGTAGGGTGGATTAGGCGTTTTTTGCCGTAATCCACCGGAAATTTGGTGGATTACGATGCAAAAAACGCATCTAATCCACCCTACTTTTAGCTAAGCATTTTGATTAAAATTCGTGGTCACCCTATTTCACCAACCTATCCAACTGCGCCTGCGCCTGCTTCTGAAACTCAAATGGATGCGCAATATCACGGAAAATATCGCTTCCTCCACCAAATGGATTAATGACGACAATGCCATAATCCAGCATTTGTCCCAGTAAACTTTGATTCACAGTCATGTTAGAAACAGTGGCTAAACGCAATTCATTTGCATGTCGAGTAAAAAATCCTTCTTTCATCATGACGCGTTTGTTCGTCACAACAAATTTCGAAGTAATATAGTCGAGCCATTGATTGATTCCAGTGATAAGGGTTAAAAAAGCAGGTGCAATAGCCATTTTGACGATCAACGGATTTGAATTAAATAATAAAAAAACCGTCGCGATTGCCCAAATCACGGGGTTGAAAAAAATGATCCAATGTTTTTTAGTGCGATAAATGATTTGCTCATCGGGTAATAAATTTTTATCCATAGTTCAACGCCTTATAATTTTAAATGAAAAAATTGCCCAATTCCCGTTAAAAATAATTGTACGGCCATGGTGGTTAATATCATCCCCATTAAACGTTCAATCGCAATTAACCCACGCTCGCCGAAAAATTTACGTAAATTGTCAGCAAAAACTAAAATAATCGTGCATATCAACCAGGCGATCAATAAAGCCAACATCCAAAGCCAAAGATGCTGTGGTTGTGTGCTAGCAAATAACATCACCATCGTTAAAGTGGATGGCCCTGCAATGAGCGGGATAGCCAATGGCACGATGAACGGTTCACTGGTTTTTTTTACTCGTGAATTTTCATGGTCTTCATGCGGAAAAATCATGCGGATCGCAATTAAAAATAAAATGATTCCACCCGCTATGCCGAGTGCGGGTTCCGAAATTTGCATGCCATTTAAGATATATTTTCCGAAAAATAAAAAAGTCGCCAAAATGATAAAAGCAAAAAAAGTTTCACGTAAAATAATCCGTTGGCGCCGACCGGGATTAACCGAATTTAGAATGGATAAAAACACGGGGATATTTCCCAATGGATCCATGACTAAAATCAAAGTAAATGTTGCTGTATAAAGCGTCATATCATGTGTCTCTACAATTTTAAAACAAACTTGGAATCTGCTTGACTAATGCAGCCCGTTCTTTCACAGCTTCATTCGTTAATACAAAGCCATACAGTTTTTTTTCCGCATCATGAAAAAGCGCACGAACATTATTATTGGTTGTTTCAATTTCCCACGTGCCCGATATATTTTTAGGCGGGGGACAAACAATAATCGGATGCACAGGCGTTTTGACAACGACGGGCATGGCGGGATATTCCACCGCAGTACGAACGCCAGAAAGTGTCTTGGCCCAAGCGCGCGAACAATTGAGAAGTGGAGTGATATAAGGCAAGACATGGCCTTCCACTTCAGCGCAATCACCGAGTGCATATATATCACTGAGACTGGTTTCTAAAAAGCGATTTACGATAATTCCACGATTAACCGCAATGCCCGCCGTGTTCGCGATGGCGGTATGAGGTTTTAAACCAATAGCAGATAAAACAAATTCCACTTCCAAATCATTGCCATTGGATAATTCCAGACAATAGTCACCGTTTTCCATTTTATCAATCCGGCTTGCAACGCACTCTAAATGGAAATGGACACCATTATGTTCTAATGCAGCCTGCAACAATTTGCCCACTTTTTCCGGAATTAATAAATCAAGCGGCGCTTTAACAGGCGCAATGATATGTACCTCATAACCCGCATTGCTTAAGTCGTTAGCAAATTCACAACCAATCAACCCCGCGCCAAAAATCGCAATTCTTTTTTTATTTTTGATAAGATCACGAAATTCTGCGTAATGATAAATATGATTGACGGAAAGTATGTCGCCCACCGCATTGCCTTGAAGTTGTGGCTTGATGACATCGGCACCGCATGCTAAGACCAGTTTGGAATAAGCAATTTTCTCATCATTCAAAAAAATAATTTTTTGCTGCGGATCGATAGTTGAGACAAAAGCCTGTGTGCCAATGGCCACGTTTAATTGTTGCGCCATCATTTCAGCAGTGGCGGTGGGCAGCGTCTCTGCGGTTTTGCCGTGAGTCAGGGCGGTGGAAAGCTGTGGTTTTGAATAATATTTGCCATCATCGGCTGTGACAATCGTCAAAGGTGTGGCATCATCCAGTTTGCGAAATTCACGCGCAAGCTGGTATCCTGCTAAACCGGCTCCGATAATAATAATGGGTTGTGGCATGGGTTCAATATCCATAGTCAATTAACGTAGTATAGCTTTTTTTTGAGTGAACGAATAACAATGCAAGAACATTTAAAATGGCTGCCCTATTCATTGCAAGAAATACCGCCAGACTTAAGTCGTTGGATATTGTTTCCCGGCTCATTTATGGAGCGATTGCGACAGCAGGGTGCAAAAGATCCGCGTGTGGATGTTTTACAAGAGAGTTGGCAATATCCTCTGCGGGATGAAAAAAAACAATTAAACATCACATCGCATTCCCATGCGTTAGTGCGCGAAGTGCTTATTTACAGCAACGAACAGAAATGGATGTTCGCGCGAACGGTGATTCCACGTAGTACTTTAACGGGCGAACAACAATGCTTGGCTCATTTGCAAAATCGTTCATTGGGATCGGTATTATTCAATGATCCAACCATGGAGCGTAGTCAATTTGAAGTTGCTTGTGTGACACCGGATTTGGCTTGGCATACATCTATTTTAGAAAAAACAAAAATCGCCGCGAATGAATTGTGGGCGCGGCGTTCACGATTTGTTTTGCAAAACAAACCCTTATTGTTAACCGAAGTTTTTTTACCTGATATCTACACCTTATGAATTTAAAGAATTATGTTTATCTCATGCGTTTGCATAAGCCCATTGGCATTTTTTTATTATTATGGCCGACATTATGGGCTTTGTGGTTAGCGGGTGCAGGTAAACCTGATTTTGGAATTGTTAGTATTTTTATTGCAGGTGTAATCGTCATGCGTTCAGCCGGATGCGTCATCAATGATTTTGCTGATCGGCATTTTGATAAACATGTAAAACGTACGCGTGAGCGGCCACTGACATCCGGCAAAGTCACGACAAAAGAAGCATTGATTTTATTTATCGTGCTGATGTCGGCCGCATTTTTGTTAGTGTTATCTTTAAATGATTTTACCATTATGCTCGCCTGGATTGGCGCACTTCTCGCAATAGTTTATCCATTTCTGAAACGCGTGACGCACTTGCCGCAAATCGGATTAGGGGTCACTTTTGCGTGGGGAGTGCCTATGGCATTTGCTGCCCTGAATAATTTACTTACGATGGCGGATGGTTATGTTTTTCTAGCTGCGGTGCTTTGGCCTCTGATGTATGACACTTTATATGCAATGGTTGATCGCGAAGATGATATCAAAATTGGTGTGAAGTCCACGGCGATTTTGTTTGGAAAGTATGACAGAACGATTATTGCATTCTTGCAATTGGGTTTTTTACTCGCGCTTTGTTATGTCGGTTATTTATTTAAATTGAAATGGATTTATTTTGCTGCGGTATTTCTTTCAGCTTTATTTTTTGGTTATCAACAATGGCTTATCAAAGACCGTGAGCCAGAACCTTGTTTTAAAGCATTTTTAAATAATAATTGGATTGGGTTAATTATTTTTGTAGGGATATTTTTTGCATGAAAATAGTTGCAGATGAAAACATTCCATTAGTCAGGCACTATTTTAATGGTTTAGGAAAATTAGTGTTAAAGCCAGGGCGAGCGATTGCCCGCGCTGATTTAGTCGATGCTGATATATTATTGGTGCGCTCTGTTACTTCAGTTAATCAAGCTTTATTGCAAAATACGCCGGTCAAATTTGTCGGTAGCGCAACAACGGGTTTTGATCATATTGATCGTGCATGGCTAAATGAGCAAGGCATTGCATGGAGTGTCGCGCGTGGTTGTAATAAAACAGCGGTAGTGGAATATGTTATTAGTGTGATTGCTGCATTACAAAAGCTGCAAATGCTTAATAAAAAAAATGTGCGCGCGGGCGTGATTGGTGTGGGTCAGATTGGGCAAGCGGTTGCTGATAAATTAACAATATTAGGCTTTGATGTTGTGTTATGTGATCCTTTACGTCGCGACATTGTTTCGACACCGATTGAAGAGATGGCAGAACTTGATATTGTTTCATTACATACTCCATTAACGACATCAGGCGATTTTCCCACGTATCATCTTATTCAAGCGGATTTTTTGCGCCGGCAAAAAAAGAATTGTGTATTGTTGAATAGTGGACGTGGCGCGAATATTGCATTCGATCATCTCAAAGTATATGGCCAGGAATTAATTTGGTGTTTAGATGTGTGGGAGCATGAACCATCGATTGATTTTGACGTCCTCAAACAAGCTGTTATTGCGACGCCGCATATTGCGGGATATTCGTTACAAAGTAAATATCGCGGCATTGAGATGATTTATCACGCTCTGGTGCAGCAAGGTGTCATTGTTAATCAAATGCCTGCAAAATTTATTTATCCAACGAAAACAATTTCATTAAACGAAAATCATGCCGATTGGCGTGATGTTGTATTACATGTTTTTGATCCGCTGGTTGAAACAAAGCGGATGAAAAAAAACTTGCTACAAAATCCGAGTATATTTGATAAATTAAGAAAAAATTTTGCTGATCGGTATGAATTTGGTTTTATTACAGTGAAGGATGTGAAATTGAGTGAGAGTGATCGTGTGATATTGGAGGAGTTGGGGTTTAGCTAAACCCTCATCCCCTGCCCTTCTCCCGCCCTTCGAGATGGCGCTGCGCGCCTCCTCAGGACGGGAGAAGGGAGTTTTTTATAGCTCCCTTCTCCCATCTGGCTGGGAGAAGGGTCGGGGATGAGGGTGTAGCCAAATCCAAAAAATCAAACCCTAGTACAACCCGCCACCTTCATTAGAGACCGGCGCTGCTGCCGTCTCAGGCGCACTATCAACTTGCGGTTGTTGCGCCACAGTCGATCCTTTGTCATCATCCGGAACGTAAGGCGTCATGAAATATTCAAATTTAGCGACAGGATCGTTTGCTGCGGCACGTTTTCCAGTTAAAGGATCAATCTTGATGCTAACGATGCCAGAAGGTTGATCCAATGGGTGATCAGGTTTGCCTTTGAGTGCGGATTCCATAAATTCAATCCATATCGGTAAAGCAGCTTGATTGCCGTATTCGTGTAACGATTGTTGTTGGGTATCAAAGCCAACCCAGCTTAATGTCACCAATTCTGGATTGTAGCCTACAAACCACGCGTCGACTTGATTATTAGTCGTGCCTGTTTTACCTGCTAAATCACTGCGTTTTAAGCCACGCGCTTCCATCGCTGTGCCATGCTGAATAACATCATGCAGGGCTGACGTAATTAAAAAAGCATTTTGCGCACTGATGACGCGAGGAGCATGTGCATTCGCTTGATTTGAAATGGGTTGGCAATCACGACAAACCGTTAAAGGTTTTGCTTGATATAAAACCTGTCCTTGTGAATTACGAATATTATCAATTACAAATGGCACAACTTTAAATCCGCCATTGGCAAAAACCGCATATCCCGTTGCCATCTGGAGCGGCGTCACAGCGGCCGTTCCCAGTGCAAGAGACAGAGAAGGCGGTAATTGCGATGGACCAAAACCAAAGCGTTGCGCATAACTCACCGCATAAGGAATCTTGATTTGATCCAACAAACGAATCGAAACCAGATTGATAGAGTGAATCAACGCTTCACGTAACCGAGTGGGTCCAAAGAAACGTTTTTCATCGTTTTGCGGACGCCATAAGCTATTATCCGTCGGATTTTCCACCACGATAGGCGCGTCATTAATGACAGTTGCTAAAGTATAACCTTGATCAAACGCGGCAGAGTAAATAAAGGGTTTAAAGCTCGAACCAGGCTGGCGTTCTGCATTAGTGATACGATTGAAGTTGCTCAGCTGAAAATCAAAACCACCGACTAATGAGAGGATGGCTCCATCCATCGGGTTCAACGTGACGAGCCCCGCTTCAGCTTTAGGAATTTGCGCAAGACGCCATCCCTGGTTGTTGTTCTGCACAATGCGAATCAAATCGCCTAACTTCAAAATATCGCTTGCTTTGTGCGGTTTCGCGCCTAAATAATTCGCATTAATTTGTTTGCGCGCCCAAGAAAGCCCTTGCCACGGAATAATGACTAATGCACCATTCGCGCGCAATACAGTGACTGTTTTATTTGTCATATCAACAACAGCAGCCGGTTCGAGACCACCTAAGATAGGCATGCTGCTCAGCATTTTTTCCCATTCTTGCATATGCTTTAAATTCGGTGTGCCCAGGTTATTTTCAGGACCGCGATAACCATGTCGTTGATCGTAATTGGTCAAACCGCTATGCACAGCGTAATTCCCCAATTCCTGTAATCGACTGTCTATCGTCGTATAAACGTAATAACCTTCCGTATAGATATCATCGCCATACATTTGCTCGAGTTGTTGACGTACCAATTCAGCAGCATAAGGTGCTTTTACTTGGGTTTGTAAATCATGATAGTGCGCATTCAATGGCATATCGACAGCTTGTTTATAGGTTTTTTCATCGATATAACTCACTTCCAGCATGCGTAATAACACATGATCACGCCGTTTTTTAGCCGCTTCTGGATTCGCTAATGGGTTCAAAGCAGAGGGCGCTTTGGGCAGACCTGCCAGCATGGCGTATTGATCCAGACTAAGTTCATTTAAGGGTTTGCCATAATAAATTTGCGCTGCTGCAGCGACACCATAAGCACGGTTACCGAAAAATATTTTATTTAAATAAAGCTCGAGGATTTTTTGTTTACTGAGTTTGTGATCGATCTTCAAAGCCAGTAGAATTTCACGCAATTTACGGCCAAATGTTTTCTTGGGGTTGAGGTAAAAACTTCGCGCGACCTGCATGGTGATTGTGCTGCCGCCTTGCACCTTCTTGCCTGTTGCGATCAAAATCATACTGGCGCGAGCGAGTCCGGGAATATCAATACCCGGATGTTGGAAATAGCGTTGATCTTCGGTGGCAAGCACAGCTTGAATCAACTGCGGAGGAATTTTTTCATAAGGTACAGGGATACGTCGTTTTTCACCGTATTCTGCAATCAATTTGCCATCGTGGGAGAGAATTTGCAGTGGCACCTGCAATTGAATTGTGCTTAACGCATTAATATCCGGTAGTTGAAATTCGATGTAGTAACCAACCCCAACGACGATGATCCCGGTCGCAAGGAGCAGAAAAATAAAAAGTTTTCTAAAAAAACGTAAAATATGAGTCATGATAGCGCAAAAATTCTAACAATAATCTTGCATTTTACACCAATAGTGCCCTATATATTAAGCTATTATTTCATTTCAGATTATTCTTTCATTTTTTTCATCTTGTTTACCAGGCTAAAACCCGTCTTATTTCTTGATTAAAACACTCGTTAGGAGTATTCGCTTTGCCATTGTTTTCGCGCGCAAAAAAAACCATTTTGTTGGGGATTTATTTACATCAAGATCGATTAAGCATGGTCAAACTGAGTCGATCAAAACACATAACTACGTTAGAAGCTTTTGCCATTCGAGATTTACCACTGGGTTGGAGTATCGATGAAGAACCGACCCGCATTATCAAAAAGTTGGTTAAGGAAATGCGTGCAGAAAACGCGTATACAGCGCTCGGTTTTCCTGCATCGCAGGTGATTACTAAACGTATTCGGTTAGCGGCTTTTTTGAGTGAAGTGGAGCGCGAAGTGGATGTCTTCAACAATTTAGGTCACTATTTTCCAGGCATTAATGAACCCTTGCACGTCGATTTTATTAAGTTGAGTCATGAGGCAGAAGAAGATGATGTGTTGCTGGTCGCTGCGCGGCGCGAACAAGTCAATGCCTATATTGCTTTCGCCGAACAAGCCGAATTAAAAGTTCGCGTAGTAGACGTGGATGTTTATGCCATCGCACGTGCAATGAATTTAACAGAAGTCAGTGAACCTCTTGTTGTATTAGATGTTGATGTGAATGCAGCGCAATTGATCTTGGTCACACGTGGGATGGCAACGTCAGTGCAGCCTATTACGATGAGCCAAGATACAGACAGTTTAATTCAGCAACTAAAACGCGGGATTTCACTTTTTTCGGCGAGCCTACCTTCGTCTCAAATCAAAAAACTCATTTTAACTGGCAAGCGGGCCTATTTCGGCAAAATCAGTCAACTTCTTCAAGATGAATTGCAGATTACGGCGGAAATAAGTCAGGTATTCAGACAGTTGAAGTTGTCTGAACACATTCATTTTTCATCACTTTATTTGCATGAACCAGAATTGTTGGTTGCATTGGGTTTGGCGATCAGGAGCTTTCCAGAATGGTAGAAATTAATTTATTACCTTGGCGCCAATACGTTCGCGTGAGTAAACAAAAACGCATGAAATATAGATTAATCAGCGTTGCTTTTTTATGTCTGCTCTTTTTTGTTATGATGCACATATCTTTTGTAGAAGCATTAAAAAAAATAAATTTCACTTTGTTTGATTTACAAAATCAATTGTCTGATGTGCAAAGTCACACAACAACGAATGACGACCCGTTTTTTTCGACAGAATTAAACAAGGCCGATTTTAGTCAAAAACGCGTTAGCGCGCTCCTGGAAAAAATAGTTAGAACCAGTACTTGCCATATTCAAATTACAAAAATTGATTACACGGAAAAATCAATTTTGTGGGTGGGTTATGTGCGTTCTGCCTACGCGATTGCGTGTTGGATGAAAGCATTTCGTCACATTCCAATTCAAAAATTTAAAGTAGAAACCCAGAAAGGTTCTGATCTCCAACAATTTTCTTTTGTGATTGAGTAACCTATTTATGCAGCCACTGACCCAGTTTGTCCTATTTTTAGTTTTGATTATTGTGATAGGTAGTGTCGATTGCGGAAAGCAAATAAATCATTTAATGATTCTGT
>CAYRUP010000039.1:0-14968 GCA_964427485.1 uncultured Coxiellaceae bacterium
GTTGCACTGTGTCCGTAAATTTATTTTTAAAAGATGATTCACTATGCTGCCTCGTGGCTTATTAAAAGAATATTCGCAATTTCTTGCCATTTTGTTACGTGGAATGGATATGCTGGCTGTCGTCATTGCGGGCGTGGCTGCTTATTATTATAAATTCGGTACGTTAACGATTTACTCTGATTACACCATTGCACTCATCACAGCTGCCTTACTCACTTTCTTTGTTTTTTCTTTTTTTCGTATTTATGATTCTATCCGTGCTCTCAGTTTTTGGCAGCACATACAAAGTTTGTTGCAAGCGGTTTTTACGGTATTAATTATTTTAGCTGGCTTGGCGTTTTTGACCAAAACAGGTGAAGCCTACTCACGTACTTGGTTTTTATTGCTCGGTGGATTTTCTTTTGGATTATTGTTGTTATTTCGTTGCAGTATGTTAGTGATGCTTCGTCTCATGCGCTCACGCGGCTGGAATGAACGGCGTGTCATTATCATTGGTGCGGGTGAATTAGGGGGGAAATTACTGGAAACAGTGCAACAAAAAATGTGGACAGGTTTTCAAGTTGTTGCAGTGTTTGATGATAATGCTCTTAATAATCATTTCGTCACCTCGCGCGGTATTCCCGTCATGAAAACACCCGAGAGCATTAGTGCTTATCTTGCGAATGTGGGACAAAGCATTGATGAAGTTTGGCTTGCATTGCCTTTGCACGCAGAAGAACGTGTCAAAGAAATTTTACATGAATTGCGCCATGATACGGTGACAACCCGTTTTGTGCTCGATATTTTTGGTATGGATTTATTAAATCATTCCTTGACGGATCTCGCGGGATTTCCTGTCTTGAATATTCGCTCTACCCCTATGGTTGGAATGAATCGAATCGCAAAAGCGATTGAAGATCGGGTATTGGCGAGCATGATTTTGTTATGTATTAGTCCTTTGCTATTAATCATCGCCATTCTCGTTAAATTAAGTTCGCGAGGTCCGGTATTTTATCGCCAAAAACGGGTGGGTTGGAATGGCAAAGAATTTGAAATGTTAAAATTTCGTTCCATGCCAATCGATGCAGAAGAAAATTCGGGGCCAGTTTGGGCGAAGCAAAATGAAAGTCGAGCAACTCGCATCGGCAGTTTTTTGCGTAAAACCAGCTTGGATGAATTGCCGCAATTTATCAATGTATTTTGGGGTGATATGTCGATTGTGGGGCCGCGACCAGAGCGGCAATATTTTGTGGAGCAATTCAAAAATGAAATTCCACGTTATATGCAAAAACATTTAGTCAAAGCGGGTATCACAGGCTGGGCACAAATCAATGGCTGGCGTGGCGATACGAGTCTGGAAAAACGTATCGAATATGATTTGTATTATATAGAAAACTGGTCTTTAGTTTTTGACCTTAAAATTATTTTGTTAACGATCTTCCGAGGATTTGTGAATAAAAATGCCTACTAAAAACATACTCGTTGTCGGTGGTGCAGGTTATATCGGTTCGCATATGACGGATTTTTTGCAGCGTTTCGGTTACACGCCGGTCGTGTTAGATGATTTATCGACTGGCCATCGTGACGCTGTGTTAGATAATGAACTTATCGTTGGCAGTCTCAGAGATATATCATTGCTCGATCAAATATTTAAAAGCCGAACTTTCGACGCTGTCATGCATTTTGCTTCTTTTATCCAGGTCGGCGAATCCATGCATAATCCAATAAAATATTATCAAAACAATGTTGCGCATACGTTAAATTTATTAAATGCGATGATAAAACATAATGTGAAAAAATTTATTTTCTCTTCCACTGCAGCAGTGTATGGTGAACCGCAATACACGCCCATTGACGAACATCATCCCATTGCGCCGATCAATCCTTATGGTCGTTCTAAACAGATGGTGGAACGAGTATTGCAGGATTTATCAGCAGCACAAGGTTTTTGCTATGCGGCACTACGTTATTTCAATGCGGCAGGCGCTGATCCGGCTGGCAGGTTAACGGAACGTCATGAGCCAGAAACGCATTTGATTCCTCTCGTGTTACAAGTGGCGCGGGGTGACCGAGAAGCAGTTACGATTCATGGACGAGATTATCTGACGCCGGATGGAACTTGTATTCGTGATTATATTCATGTGACAGATTTATGTGATGCGCATTTAAAATCATTACATGCTTTAGACCAGGGTAAAACGCAGAGCGTTTATAATCTGGGTACGGGACAGGGTTATTCTGTGCAACAAATCGTAGATGTGGCACGCGAAGTAACACAACGAAAAATTCCTGTTATTTACGGCCCAAGACGCATCGGTGATCCCGCTATTTTGGTGGCGGATGCGAAACAGGCTATGCGTGAATTAAAATGGACGCCGGTTAATTCTGATTTGAGAACGATTATTCAGCATGCGTGGGATGCCCTCATCCCCAACCCTTCTCCCGCAAGCGGGAGAAGGGAGCTATAAAGTTATATTCTCCCTTCTCCCGCTCGTGAAAGAAGTGAGCTAAAGATTATTCTCCCTTCTCCCGCTCGTGAAAGAAGTGAGTTAAAGATTATTCTCCCTTCTCCCGCTTGCGGGAGAAGGGCAAGGGATGAGGGAGTTTACTTCACAAAACCTCTTCAATCAACCCCCTCACTTGCCGCGTAGCAACAGCCCAATTTAATCGTGTTTCATACTCATGAAATGCCGATAATGCCAGTGCTTCATACTGCGCATAATTCTGCATGAGATCCATAATGTATTTACAATAAACTTCAGGCGGAGCCTGCAAACTAAATGTCATGCCATTGACATTATCTTTTACCACCGTTGAAATTCCTCCGACATACGAAGTCAAACACGGCAAGCCAAACGCGTTCGCTTCACAAAAAACAATGCCATAGGCTTCAGCACGCGAAGGAACAAATAGGAAATGCGATTCGCGTAACAGCCGAGAAATTTTTTCAACACCTTCTGTCGTGCGTTTTGAAATAAAACCATGACAGTGAATGTAAGAAGGAACTTCAACTTCAGAAGGAGGGTAACAACCGATAAAATGCACTTCAACGGATTGGCCAGCTTGATGAAGGGCTTTTGCCACGTTAAAAACAATATCGCCGCCTTTGCGATGCCACTGTTTGCCAAGGAAGATCAATTTAACTGTTTCACGCGAACGCGTTTTTAACATGGAACGAATATCATGAAGGGTGTGCTCTGCATGCATATTCGCCCCAAAGGGCACCACTTTCACTTTTTCTTTCGCAATGCCATAAATTTCTTGCGCAGTGCGTGCAGCCCAATCAGAAGAAAAAATAGCAAGCGACGTGCGTGCTAAGCATTCTCGAGTAATGCGATTACCTTGTTCAACCGAACTCGCAGAATGATTAGAAAATCCAGGATAAAAACTCAAAAGACTGGCATAAAGCGCATCTGTCCATAACACCAGAGGCTGTTTACAATCCAAATAACAAATGGGATTAAGTTGGGGAGCAACCACAGCAGCGACGTTCATTTTTTCTAATTGCCGAGCAACTTGCATAGAATAATGCTCTGCTGCCACCGTATTAAACCGAGGGCTTTCACGTTGCCCACTCGCTATATTTTTCCAAACCTGTTTGAGTTTAAAAAAAAAGGGTAATTGCCGCGATAAATCACCAATACGCTGAACAGTCATTCCCTGCTGCTCAAATGCATTTGACATATAAAAAGGTGTGCCAGACCAGTTAGTAACATTACAACTATCGAATGTGGTTGCGTATGCGAGCTTCATGAAAATCCATCCCTGGAAAAAAGCATGTTTATAACAGGTTGCTATTTACCAAACAAGTAAAAGGTATATTTTCTTAATACTAATTATGATAACATCCGCCATTTAAATTTCACGCGTTAGGATATAACAGCATGAAAATAACCAAGGCAGTTTTCCCCGTAGCCGGTTTGGGAACGCGATTTCTCCCCGCGACCAAGGCAAATCCGAAAGAAATGATGCCCATTGTGGACAAGCCATTGATTCAATATGCAGTTGAAGAAGCAGTGGCAGCTGGGGTCAGAGAATTGATTTTTGTAACCAGCAGGAGCAAGCGCGCGATTGAGGATCATTTTGATTCTAATTTTGAATTGGAATCGAGCCTCTTGGAACGCGGGAAATTCGATTTATTGGAAATCGTGCGTGGGATTTTGCCTGAAGGTGTTTCCTGTGCCTATATCCGACAAAAATCACCGCGAGGATTAGGGCATGCCGTATTATGCGCAAAACAGCTTGTCTCAAACGAACCCTTTGCCGTACTGCTTGCCGATGATTTGATTGATGGCGGACAAAAGTCTTGTTTGCGCCAAATGGTTGAAGCATTCCAACAAACACAATCGAGCATCGTTGCCGTAGAAAAAATTGCCCGTTCTGAAACCATAAAATATGGTGTAGTCGATGTGGAAGATTCGACCAATGCGCTCAGCATGATGCGTGGCATTATTGAAAAACCACATCCTGAAAATGCACCCTCTAATCTCGGTGTGGTAGGTCGCTATATTTTATCCCCACGGATTTTTGCTTTTTTGGAACAGACAGCCGTCGGTTCGGGCGATGAAATTCAACTGACGGATGCAATCGCCGATTTGTTACGAGAAGAAGCCGTCTACGCATTACAATTTCGTGGCAAGCGTTATGATTGTGGTAGCAAATTAGGTTATCTTGAAGCCACAGTTGGATATGCACTTAAACATCCAGAAGTAGCAGAAGATTTCAAACGTTCAATACGAGAATTGGTCGAATGCATGGTGTAATGCGTCAACGTTTTACTCTGTATACCATTGCTGCTCTGTGTAGCATCCTACTTTCCTTTTGGGCAGCCATTAAAACCTCTGTTATAAATCCGGATGGTATTTGTTATCTGCAAAGTGCTCAAGCGATGGACCAGGGATTTTTGATTGCCGTTCATCTTTGTGCGCAAGCAGAATGGCCGTTTTATTCCGTGTTAATTTTTGGTTTGGTTAAATTAACGCATCTTTCCTATCTTACGGCTGCTTATACACTGAATGGATTATTTTCTTTAATCACCGTGATTGCATTTATTGCGATTGTGAATACCCTGACGACAAAAAACCGCGTGATCTGGCTGGCGGGATTCGTTATTTTACTGGCGCATAATTTTAATAATATTCGAATGGACATTGTGCGCGATCATGGGTTTTGGGCATTCTATTTATTGTCGCTGCTTTATTTCTTGCGTTACTTTCAAGTCTCAGTACCGGATGCACCTTTGGAAAAACGTTGTCGGCGTAGTTACCTCGCATTATTGTGGGGGTTTACTTTATTGACTGCCGGAATATTTCGCGTTGAAGGTATCTTATTTTTGTTATTGCTGCCGTTCACGCTATTTTTGGATGGAAGGCAGTCAATCAAGGGGCGGTTAATCGGATTTTTACAACTGAATACAATTACCTTATTTGGCATCGTGGTCGTTCTCTGTTGGACTTTGTTGCATCCCGGGCAACATTTAAGTCGATTAGGGGAAGTGCAATTTCAATTAATGCACGGGATACAGCAATTCATCACTTCTTTTGAAAACACAAGAAATGCATTGGCGACTCACGTATTAAGTGTATATTCGCAGCGTGATGCTAATGTGATTTTAGCGGGGATGCTGGTAAGTTGGTATCTGATCTATGCCATTTCCAATGTCTCAGCCATTTATGCTGTTTTGATTGTTTACGCTTGGTTTAAAAAAATCACGAAATTTGATCGTGGCAGCCGATTAGTATTAGGGGCATATATTTTGGTTAATGTCCTAATAACCATGGCGTATTTAGTCGAAAATATGTTTTTGGCAAAACGTTATTTAATTGCATTGTCTTTAGTGTTGATGCTGTGGGTACCTTTTGCTTTGAATGATTTAATAGCCCAGTGGCGCACGCGGAAATGGCCATTCGTTTTGGCGCTATTTTTTATTGCGATCTATGCTTTCGGCGGTATTTTTGATATGGGTTCTTCCAAAAAATATATACGACAGTCGGGTGATTGGCTCGCAACGCATGCTCCGGAAAATGCAAAAATTTATAGTAATGATTATCAGTTATTGTATTATTCAAACCACATGGGCAATGCGATTTTTACTGAGGGCAGAGAATTTGAAAAGTTAAGTAAGATCGCACAGGGACAATGGCGGCAGTTTGATTATCTTGCATTACGTATTGGTAAAAATGCATCGATGGCAGATGCCTCTGTAATAGAAGAAATTAAATTGCAGCCTGTGATAATTTTTCAAAATAACCGTGGTGATCAAGTACGGATATATGAAGTACATCCGAATCGAGATGTGAGGGAGAATAAGCGGTGAATATCACAGTCATTGGTGCGGGCTATGTCGGGTTGGTGACGGGAGCTTGTTTTGCGGAATTGGGCAATCATGTCACTTGTGTCGATGTTAACAAAGAAAAAATTGCCAATCTTAAAAAAGGTATATTACCTATTTATGAACCAGGTCTTGAAGCCATGGTTGCAACTAATTTGACGGAAAATCGTCTGCATTTTACGACTTCTCTCAAAGAATTAACGGCGGAACCGCAAGTCATTTTTATCGCAGTTGGAACACCGAGTGATAAAGATGGTTCGGCTGATATGCAATATGTGTTAAAAGCAGCAAGAAATATTGGTGCGCACATTAAAAATTATTGCGTTATTGTGGATAAATCGACGGTGCCCGTCGGTGTTGCAGATCAAGTGAAGCACCTTATCCAGGAAAAATTAAAAAAGCGCAATATCAAAGCTAAATTTGATGTCGTGAGTAATCCAGAATTTTTGCGCGAGGGTGCTGCGATTGATGATTTTATGCATCCTGATCGCATCATCATTGGTTTAACTTCGAAAAAAGCGAAGTCAATTATGCTTGAGCTTTACATGCCTATTTTACGTAATCCAGAAAAAATTTATTTTATGAATGTGAAAGATGCAGAAATGACAAAGTATGTCGCTAACGCAATGCTCGCAACCAAAATTTCTTTCATGAATGAAATGGCCATGTTATGTGATCGCATGGGTGTGGATGTGGATAATGTGCGCATGGGTATTGGTTCCGATTCACGAATTGGTCATGCATTTATTTATCCAGGCTGTGGTTACGGCGGTTCTTGTTTTCCAAAAGATGTGAAAGCACTTGTCAAAATGGCTGAAATCAATGGTGTGGATCCTTTAGTGTTACGTGCTGTCGAAGAACGCAATTTCCATCAGAAACATGTGTTACCGCATAAAATATTTAAAAGATTTGGCAATGATTTATCTGACATCAAAGTCGCGGTATGGGGTTTATCATTCAAGCCGGGCACGGATGATATGCGTGAAGCTTCCTCTCTTGTCTTGTTAGAAAAATTGATAGCACACCATGCTACTGTTTATGCTTATGATCCTGTCGCTATGCCAGCCGCACGCAAAATTCTTCCTAAAGAATGGTTCAAGTCCAAACAATTACATTTCGTTGAACACCAATATGCAGCGTTGGAAAAAGTCGATGCTCTCGTATTGGTAACGGAGTGGAAGCCATTTTGTTATCCCGATTTGACTGTCATGAAAAAAATGATGCGTAAGCACATTATTTTTGACGGACGTAATCAATATGATCCCAAGCAAATGAAAGATGCTGAATTTGAATATTATGGAATAGGTCGTTCTTAGTTCAAGGTCTTTTTGTGTAAACGACTCCAGAGTCTTTGAAAGTCTCTGGATGCCAGCTAAAAGCGCGCTGGCATGACAGGAGTGAGCTGTACATAAATACAACAATACACTTCCATTTATGCCCATAAAAAGTTACTACTAATGTATTTTTATGAGCATAAAAACAGCCAGTTAAAGGATAAGTAATTGATTAGAAAATCATTATTAGAATTAACTCAATTTAATAACGAGGTTAACAACCATGCGCCGATCCCGTCCATCATCTGCTACACCACCGCCGGTTATTATTAAATGCCTATCCGAAGCAAAAGGGGACGATTATGCATTGTATTTATTGTCTGATAATAGTCCTGAAGCACAGAAACAGGCAACGAATTTGATTGATCATCGCAACGCAATATTACTCTTTCCGGAGTCTGATCCAACGTTAGCGGACAGCACAGGAGGATCACGGCGATATTTTGCTAAAATTTTTAAAAAGGGGGAATCAACCGCTGTCGTATCGATGGGAAAACGAAATTTTATAAAAAATCTGCCAGATGCGAATAATTTAATAAAAGCAGCGCTCGCTTTTGCAGGAATTGTAAGTGTAGAAACAACAACACCTTTATTGAAAACCATTCGTCCGGTATTTCCAACATTCGCCCCTAACGTGGGCTATCGCTCCCTCGCTTCTTTTGCAAGTACATCATTTTTTGCCAATCATCTAGCTAATCATCAAGCCGAGCTTGCATTAGATCAAAAAGCGCTTCTAATATTATTCGACTCTATTCGCAAAGGCAATATAGCAAAAGTCAAAAAAATGTTGGATGCCAATCCGCGTTTGGCGTTAGTAAAATGGAAAGCTTACAATGAAGAAGATAGGATCATCACCAATATGGGTGGCCAGCGCATTGATGTTGAAGAGAAAACAGGTTGTCAATTTGCGTTAGGTGAAGAAGATAATGAAATTGCTGCTTTATTCGAAGAAGCCATACTCAAAGTGGCAGATGAAGATGAAGTAAAAAAACAAAAGCGTGCACAATTTCCTGATGACTGGGAAAAAAAGGAAGCGGAAAAATGGCAACCGATTTTTGCCATATTAAATATTCTAAAGGAAGTGATTAGACTTGCTGAGCCAGCCGATATTATATCGTCTGGTGATCCCGATTACACGTTAACGGTCAATCCAAATTCAGATGTCGCTATGGCTCTTCGTCGTCTTCAAGAATTATTAGATGCAAGGTTGAATGAACCTGTAACAACAGGAAGACACTATAATCCTAAACCGCTTCAACATAACATATATGAAACATATGATGCTCACTTTAAAGATTATTTTGGAAATCGTTGGGATGATCCCCGGGCTATGTTATTTTGGCGACTTAGTGGACGTTTGCAACAAATTATGCCTGCGAATTATGTACAGGCCTATTGCAAACCAGGGCTTTATCAAAATGTAGAACAAATAAAAAGTGGCAAGCCACAAGGTCGTTCATTCACATTTGAGATATATAATACGGTCACTCGTCAATGGGTCGATACTAATTTTTACCCGGTTGGGGCACACCGGCTCGGGGATGATTTTTCAATTGGTTGTTTACGCGAGAGTTCGGGGCATGCCGGGGTGGCCTCGCTGCCGCCGCGGGGTGGACAGTTTTCGGAGCTTATGTCAATCAAAAACAGCAGCCGAGCAGAACTTACGCAACACCACGACCTTAGAGATGCCCCAGCAAAAACGAAGACGTCTTGCTCTGTGATGTAATTCTGTTATGTTGGCGAATACCTTCTGCTATAGCAGCTAAAGGTAATTGCCAACATGTTTCAATAAACCAGGATAAAATAGCTTCGACATCCGCTGCGCTCAGGATGACAGCGCTGTGCTCCTACTTTTTGCTATCACTCGATCGTTTCGTCGATTCTTTAAAGGGTTTTTGGTTAATCAAAACAGTAGCAGCCGTCATGCCATTCACTAAGCCTTTTTTTACTAATTGTTGTAAATGCTGTTCGAGTGTAAACATACCTTTATCCGCATTGGTTTGCATAGCAGATTCCATGTGCGCTGGCATATCAGTGCGAATGTAGTGTCGTATTGGAGGCGTTGCTAACAATACTTCAAAAGCAGCAACACGTCCGCCTAACACTTTTTTCACGAGTGTTTGACAAATGACGGCTTGTAATGTTTCTGATAAGAGTGTTCTTACGCGATTTTTTTCTTCAGTCGGAAATACATCGGCAAAACGACTAATTGCAATGGGCGCAGAGCTGGCATGCAGCGTTGCTAACACTAAATGTCCTGTTTCAGCTGCAGTTAAAGCAAGACGCATCGTTTCCAGATCGCGTAACTCACCGAGTAAAATAACATTTGGATCTTGTCGCAACGAAGAACGTAATGCTGTTGCAAAATCCGTTGTGTCACGTCCAACTTGAAGTTGATTGAAGATGCTGCGTTTGTTGTGATGAATAAATTCGATAGGATCTTCAATAGTGATAATATTGCACGCGCGAAAATTATTTATGTAATCAATCATCGCAGCCAATGTTGTACTTTTTCCTGAACCTGTTGGACCTGTCACTAAGATTAATCCATACGGAAGCGCGAGCAATTGTTTTAAAATAGGAGGCAAACCTAATTCTTCGAATGAAGGTACGACTTCTGGAATAACGCGAAACACAGCACCAATACCATTCAATTGATGCAATACACTCACTCGGAAGTTTCCAATATGTGGAACTGAATGTGCCATCTCAAGCACTCGCTCTGTCTCAAAGCGCTGCTGTTGGTCCGGTGTCATAATGTTATAGAGTATGCGTTGGGTTTCATCGGGAGAAAGTGCAGAAACTTCTTTAAGTAGAGTGAGCGCGCCATCGATACGCAAGAGCGGCGAGGATCCGGGTAAAATGTGTAAATCAGAAGCGTGTCGTTTCGCACTGATCTCGAGAAGCTGCTCTACTTCCATACATTCTCCTGTTTTTATTAGTATAACAATTTTCTTTTGTAGGAAAAAAATAAAAGTACTATAATATCGACTTTTGGAGAAAAAATGATGGAATATAGATCAAGGAAGTTGTCGGCATTCGCATTTATAGCTGCGGGATTGTTATGTGTTAATGTCTATGCGGATGATCAAACTACGCAAAATCCAGTACCCAATCAATCAGTTCAAACCAAAAGTCCAATGACGGGCGAAGCTTTTTTAGCTGCAAACAAAAACAAACCCGGAATAAAAACCTTGCCAGATGGTTTGCAATATAAAGTGATTAAACAAGGCCACGGCGCGGCACCTACTGACAATGATACGGTGACGGTAGATTATGCGGGTACCTTAATCGATGGTACTGAATTCGATAGTTCATATAAACGCGGTCAACCTGCCACTTTTCAAGTCTCTGCTGTCATTCCTGGTTGGACTGAAGCATTAAAAATGATGAAAACAGGTTCAGAATGGGAGCTTTATATTCCCGCTACGCTAGCTTATGGCGATCAAGGTGCTCCGCCGGTTATTGGACCTAATCAAGTATTGATATTCAAAATTCATTTGATTGATGTGCAAAAGAAATAGTTTATTTGTGTATACCCTCATCCCCAACCCTTCTCCCGTAAACGGGAGAAGGGAGCTAAGAGCTACGAAAAACTTAGCGGGGGTCAACACTATTTAAAAAACCGCCCACAAATATTTTCCAAATTCACTAAGTTGTCACACCGATTGACTTCTTCACGAAACTCAATTTTATTTTCCAAATTTCGTCCATAATATTTTGCAAATTTTCGCGCTTGCAAAATCGCAAATTTTTCACTGTTAAGTAGAGCTGCAAGTTCTGTAACATGTTCTAAAAAAACGTGGCCAATTTCACTTAAGCTAGGAAGAGAATAACTTTGCTGCTGAAGATCAGCCAGCAATTTTCCAATCAGCCAAGGTTGGCCAACACCCGCACGCGCAATCATGACGCCCGCACAGCCGGTCGCAAACATTTTTTGTAATGAAGTTTTGCAGGCAATATCGCCATTACCAATGACTGGAATTTTCATTTGGTCTACAAAAAATTGAATTTCAGCATGATGACAGGGTGTTTCATAATGTTCTGTCCAATGACGTCCATGTACAATTAAAAAATCTGCGCCCGCATCACTGATGGCTTGTGCTACTTGCAAATTAAATTGATCACGGCTGCCACCATCAACACGAATTTTAATAGAAACTGGCAAATGCGTGTTTTGTTTCATGGCAGAAATTAATTGATAAAGTTTGCTGGGATTGGTTAAAAGACTGGAACCTGCTCCTTTACTGCGAATTTTATTCACCGGACAACCACAATTTAAATCAATCAAATTTGCACCATAAGCAGTGACTCGTTTGGTTGCCAGAGCAAGCTCGGCAGGGTTACTAGCTGATAATTGGAAGCACACTGGCCCTTCATCAGGAGCTATCGTCACAAAGCGTTTTAGGGCGGTTTCCGGTTGATGAATGATGGTTTTGCAAGAAATCATTTCAGTACAGGTGAAGGCAGGTTGACTGTATTTCCATATCAGACGACGAAAAGGTGCACAACTAATCCCGGCAAGAGGGCCTTGAATGAGATTGGTGGGAAAAACACGGTTGTTCAAAATAAGTGAATTAATCAAATGAATTTATCTCAAATGACACGAAATGAGTGAACATATTTTATAGAGATTTAATCTAGGTGTCCAAGAAAGCACGCTCCTTTGATTGAAATTGGATCTTCATCGGGTCGTGGTTGATTTCGTTTTGATCATAACACACTGAATATTATAAAAAAGATATAACATCAAATTATTGCTCAAGTTTTGCGATAAAATGAAACTATTATTACAAAAGAGGAAGGAGTGTTTGCTATGCGCTATTCAGCATTCGTATTTTGCACATTGTCTTTCATCTTAAGTTCTTGCTCAACATACTCTCCCCCACAAACAGGGTCGCATCAAGCAAAAGTGGAAACGGAACAAACACCCCCTGTTAATTATGCTGACCGAATTCCTCAGCATATTAAAACAGGTGAAAAAGTCATTGTGGTGGATCCGCATGTACATGTATGGGGTGCGTATGGGTCAGATGGCAATTTAATTCGATCTGGACTCGCTTCTGCCGGTTCGGATTATTGTGCTGATCTTGGAAGACGTTGCCATACTTCCTCTGGCAGTTTTCGTATAAATTCACTGGGAAGTCCAAACTGCAAATCCAGTTTATTTCCTCTCCCGCACGGCGGCGCGCCAATGCCCTATTGCATGTTTTTCCACGGCAGTCAGGCATTACATGGCTCACCGGCTTCGCACGTAGTCGATGGAAATGTTAGCCACGGTTGTGTGCGGCTGCATATACCGGATGCTGAGTGGATACGTTATAACTTTGCGACGGTCGGTACCAAAGTCATAGTAAGACCTTACTAGAATCTATCTCAGAATACAGAGGGCAGACGATGCGTCTGCCCTCTGATTTTTCAGTTATAATAAATTACCAGAATTAAAGGCATGGAGAATCCTTTTGACAAGTAACTGGATTGAAATTACGCCCCACATTTTTCTGAATCCGGCGGAAATTAAAATTACCTTTATCAATTCACCAGGTCCCGGTGGACAGAATGTTAATAAAGTCGCAACCGGTGTCGTGCTTCGTTTCAATGTATTGCATTCACCGTCTTTACCGGAAGATGTGCGCACACGTCTCATTTCGTTATTGGGAAAACGAATGACGACAATAGGTGAGCTGATTATCAAGGCCACTCGTTTTCGTACCCAAGAACGCAATAAACAAGATGCTTTGGATCGCTTGTTTGCTCAAATAAAAAGTGTGGCAATTCCGCCGAAAAAACGGCGAAAAACGAAACCTACGTTTTCTTCTAAGCAGAAGAGGTTAAATCAAAAAAAATTGCATGGCGTGAAAAAAAATTTGCGACGGGATTTGGGGGAATAGTTAATCAAATCTCAACGCCTCCGCCGGTTCAATTCGCGAAGCAGTCCAGGCAGGATAAAGCGTTGCAAGTAAACTTAATATTAATGCCACCAGGCTGATGGTACCAACGTCAGACCATTGCAATTCCGACGGTAAATAATTGACGAAATAAACACTAGAAGACATGAGTTGCATATGTAAAACCTGTTGAATCCAAATCGATAATGCGCTGATATTCCAGGCAAGCAAAATGCCGCCAACAATGCCCAATAGCGTTCCGCCTAATCCAATGACGGCACCTTGCACAACAAAAATAGTTAAAATCATTTTAGGTGTGGCGCCAAATGTTCGCAAAATTGCAATGTCAGCTTGCTTGTTTTTAACAGCCATGACCATTGTTGAAACTAAATTAAAAACTGCAACAGCGATAATCAAAATAAAAATAAAAAACATCATGGTTTTAGTCGTGCGGATATTTTCAAAAAAATCTCCCAATTGTTCTGTCCAATTACCCGCTCTTAACGTGGGAGATAATTGACGTTCTAATTCACGTGCTATTTTGGGAGCGGCGTAAATGTCATTTACATTGACATGCAATGCGGTTACCGCATTGCCTAATTCAAATAAATTTTGCGCGTCAGTTAAATGAATATACGCAAATTTTGCATCAAAACCAAAACCACCACCTCCCGCACGAAATAATCCCACTACAGTAAATTTTTTGAAGCGTGGCGTGATGTCGTTTGTCATGAAAGAACCTTTTGGTACTGCAACGACAATACCATCACCCACTTTAACATTTAAATGATTTGCCAAATTTTCACCTAAGATAATGCCAAAACGTCCCGGTATTAAATTGGTAAGTTGCCCCTGGGTTATTTGGGTGGATAGTGCAGAAACGGTTTTTTCCTGTGTGGGAAGAATGCCCGTCACAATTGCAGGTTCGGTCAAGTTGGCATTGGTTAGTAATGTTTGGCCGCTAATCAAAGGAGCTATACCCGTAATACCGGTGTAGTTTAGAAGGGATTTTTCAATTGCTTGCCAATCCGATAATTGGCCAGTAAAACTCCCAATGGTGATCGGTGAAATCATACCAAAGACTTGTTTTTTGATTTCGCGATCAAAACCATTTAAAACCGATAAAACCGTAATGAGAACAATCACACCTAAGGCAATTCCGAGCATCGATATTAAGGAAATCAATGAAATAAACTGATTTCGGCGTTTTGCGCGGGTATAACGCAGTCCGATAAAGATAGCGACAGGTCTGAACATTTAGCTGTTTGACTCCAGGTAAAGTTGATTGATGAGCTCAATGCGCTCTATCTTACCTGATATGGGAAATAAGTAACTAGGATAAAAGTATCCAGCAGGTACGGCATGGCATTTAAGAGCTTTGGTGTCATCCTGAGCGCAGCGAAGGATCGCCTTATTATAATTTAGTGATCCTTCGC
>CAYRUP010000040.1:0-14740 GCA_964427485.1 uncultured Coxiellaceae bacterium
GCTGTTACCGTTGCTTCCTTCCGGACCTGGCGGGGTTCACAACATATCGTCGCGAAGAGACCAATACAAGCTACCATAACTGGGTACTACAAAATCTGGCGGAGAGAGAGGGATTCGAACCCTCGGTACGTCGTTAAACATACACACACTTTCCAGGCGTGCGCCTTCGACCGCTCGGCCACCTCTCCACTCATTACCTAAATAGTCTAGGTTTAATGGCGTGTTAGCGTAAACGAGAATGGGTTATTCTGCAAATGTTCTTTTAATAAAATTAAATTTTATTTTTGCCCTCAGGGTCGGGGATAAGGGTCTAATCAAGCAACAAATTCGACAAAATACACTGATAAATATCCGTCAACTTACTCAAATCCGCAATTCGCACATGCTCATTAATTTGATGGATACTCGTATTGCACGGTCCCACTTCGACCACCTCAGCGCCCGTTGGAGCAATAAAGCGACCATCTGACGTGCCACCCGTAGTAGATAAAATAGGATCAAGCCCTGTTAATTCTTTTATTGCTTTTTGAGTGGCAGTAATCAATTTACCTTGCTTAGTTAAAAATGGATTACCAGAATGATTCCACTGCAAATCAAAAACCAACTTATTTTTTTCTAAAATGATTTGCACGCGTTCCTGTAATTCTTCGACAGTCACGGCTGTCGAAAAACGGAAATTAAAAAGCATTTCTAATATCCCGGGAACAACATTGATTGCGCCTGTGCCAGAATTTAAATTAGAAACTTGAAAGGTCGTCGGCGGGAAAGATTCATTGCCATTGTCCCAGTTAGTCGAAACCAATTCGTTTAGCGCAGGCGCAATAAGATGGATAGGATTAATTGCAATATTGGGATAAGCAACATGGCCTTGTTTGCCATAAACCGTTAATTTTCCGCCTAAGGAACCACGCCGGCCCACCCGAATTTGATCACCCAAAATCTTGTCACTATTGGCTTCACCCACGATACAGTAGTCAATGGTTTCATTACGTCCTATCAGTTCTTCTACTACTCGTTTCGTGCCGTTAACGCTTTGGCCTTCTTCATCGCTCGTGATTAAAAATGCAATTGAACCGGCAAAATTAGGATTACTGCGAATAAAATTTTCTCCGGCAACAATCATGGCAGCCAAACCGCTTTTCATATCAGCGGCACCCCGACCATACAGAAACTCACTCCGTTCCACTGGAATAAAAGGATCACTATCCCATGATTCTAATGGCCCTGGCGGAACCACATCGGTATGGCCTGCTAAAACAACTAGCGGCGCTTTATCACCATGCCGTGCCCATAAATTTGTGACATCGCCAAAATGCATAAATTCAATAAAAAATCCCAGTGCCTTAAGTCGATTACTAATAATATCCTGACAACCAGCGTCATTAGGCGTAATGGAGGGGCGTGCAATCAATTCTTTGAGAAGTTCGAGAGTTTGTGATGTCATCGCTATTTTTTCCTTTCAATAATTTAGAGCGTTACCGCTTCACGCAATAGATCATTTAAAGCCACTTTGCCGCGCGTTTGTGCATCGACTTTTTTGACGATGACGGCACAATATAAACTATATTTACCATCAGCGCTTGGCAGATTACCAGAAACAACTACAGAACCTGCAGGAACACGTCCATACGTGATTTTACCGGTTTCGCGATCATAAATCCGCGTACTTTGTCCGATATAAACCCCCATGGAAATAACCGATCCTTCTTCAACGATAACCCCTTCGACAATTTCAGAACGAGCGCCAATGAAACAATTATCTTCGATAATGGTGGGTGTGGCTTGTATGGGTTCGAGCACGCCGCCAATTCCAGCGCCGCCGGAAAGGTGGACATTTTTGCCAATTTGCGCGCAAGAGCTTACTGTTGCCCAAGTGTCTATCAGGGTACCGGAATCGATATAAGCACCAATATTGACGTAAGAAGGCATTAAAATAGTATTTGCTGCAATAAATGAGCCGAATCGGGCTACTGCAGGAGGTACGATACGCACACCGGCTGCACGCATATCCGCTTCCGAAGCTTGATTGAATTTAAGTGGGACTTTATCAAAATAACGAGTGAAGCCGCTTTCGATGACTTGATTATCAAAAAGGCGAAAATAGAGTAAAACGGCCTTTTTCAGCCATTCATGCGTTTGCCAGATACCATCGATTTTTTCTGCAACGCGCGCTTTACCGCTATCCAGTAACACAATTGCTTCATGGACTGCTTCTTTTAAAGCGGCCGGTGCTGTTTCGGGGTTTAAGTTCGCGCGGTCTTCAAATGCAGTTTCAATTATGTTTTTTAACATGTTAATCCCGTGAGTCATGAGTAATTTTGTGTTAGGATACCGCATTTTCCAAGTATGTAAATGACTTATGGCAAAAGCAAAAATAGAACCCAAACAAATCGCAAATGCATATGTGACCTATCGGCGTCTGTTTACCTATGTACGCCGTTATTGGCTTGCTTTGGTTATTGCGTTGTTTGCCACCATGGTTTATTCCGGTATTGATGCCTGGTTCGTCTATTTTTTAAAGCCGCTTATCAATAAGGGGTTAGTAGAAAAAAATCGTGATTTTTTAAAAATGGCGCCTATCTTGGTTTTAGTGGTTTTTATGTTACGCGGTTTCGCCAGCTTTTTTTCAAATTATAATATTGCTTCTGTGTCACGTAATGTCATCATGCAGTTGCGCCAAGATCTTTTTCTGCATTTACAGAAATTGCCCGCACGATTTTATGATAACTCCACTTCAGGCCAACTGTTATCCGTGATTTTGTATAGCGTAGAACAAGTGGCGAATGCGAGTGCCGATGTGATGACGACAGCGATTCAAGCTGGATTTTTAATTATTGGCTTGCTCATCGTCATGTTCAAGATCAGTTGGAAATTGTCTTTGTTGTATTTTCTCATTGTTCCGCTCGTCATATTTATCATGCGTTATACGAGCAAACGCGTCAGACGCTTGAGTTTGACGATTCAAGATTCGATGTCAACACTCACTCATACCGCGGAAGAAAATATTGAAGGTTATAAAGTCGTGCGTGGTTTTGGGGGTGAAAATTATGAAACTGAAAAATTTAATAAAGCCACGCGCCTTAACCGTCAACGCGAAATGAAAGTCATTGCAGCACGTTCATGGAGTGTTTCCAGCGTGCAACTTGTCGCAGCCATTGCACTGTCTGCTACGTTGTATATTGCAACATTAGACATAGCCAACTCCATCTTGACTCCCGGTGGTTTTGTGACGCTGATCGCAGCCATGTTGGCGTTGTTAAAACCCATGAAAGATTTAACTAGCATGCAAAACAAATTATATCGCGGTCTTGCTGGCGCACAAACGGTGTTTGAAATGCTGGATCAAAAGCCGGAAGAAGATAATGGAACGCGCACTTTGCAACGTGCGCGCGGTAAATTAAATTTTCAGCATGTTGGATTTGCTTATCGTCCAGACAAGCCCGTTTTACATGATATTCATTTTCATGTTGAACCTGGGGAAATCATTGCATTAGTCGGACGCTCTGGCAGCGGTAAATCGACCTTAATTAGCTTGTTACCGCGTTTTTATGCGAATTTTACCGGTGAAATTTTATTGGATGACGTATCCATTCGTGAATATCGATTAGCGGATTTACGTCGTCAATATGCGTTGGTTTCGCAAAATGTTATCCTTTTTAATGACACGATCAGAAATAATATTGCCTACGGCAGTTTTGATGATGTCAGTGAAAATGAAATTAAAGCGGCGGCAAAAGCAGCCCATGCCCTGGATTTCATTGAGCAATTGCCGAAAGGATTAGATACTTTTGTGGGTGAAAATGGTGTTTTACTTTCGGGCGGACAAAGACAACGAATTGCAATTGCGCGCGCTATTTTGAAAAATGCGCCCATTCTTATTTTGGATGAAGCGACTTCCGCATTAGATACAGAAGCAGAACGCCATATTCAATCTGCATTGGATATTTTAATGCAAAATCGTACAACGTTGGTGATTGCGCATCGTCTATCAACGGTAGAGCACGCCGATAAAATAATTGTATTTGATGATGGGCGTATTATTGAGATGGGTAATCATTTGGATTTATTAGCACGTAATGGGCAGTATGCAAAATTGTATCGCATGCAATTTAAGGATGTCGAGACAGCAGTATGAAAAGTCAAACATGGGAAAATCATTGGTATCGATCTTCTTATACTTGGCTTACTTTGTTGTTGTTGCCTTTAGCGTGGTTATTTCGTCTAGCAATCTTCATTCGTTATTTTCTCTATCGTTATAAAATTAAAAAAACCATTTCTTTTCCTGTTCCTGTGATTGTAGTCGGCAATATTACGGTAGGCGGTACGGGTAAAACGCCTTTTGTTATTTGGCTCGCGCAATTCCTGCAAAAACAAGGCTATCGTCCTGGCATTGTAAGCAGGGGAGTGGGTGGAAAACGATTAAACATGCCTTATTGGGTGGATGCAAAAGCGGATCCTCTTACCGTTGGCGATGAAGCTTTATTGTTAGTACGGCGCACGCAATGTCCTATGGTTGTCAGTGTTGATCGTGTTCTCGCGGTTAAAGAATTGCTGGGAAAAACAAATTGTAACATCGTGATTTCCGATGATGGTTTGCAACATTATCGTTTAGGCCGAACGATAGAAATTGCCATTGTGGATGGCGAGCGTCGTTTCGGCAATCATTGCTTATTACCGGCTGGACCTTTGCGCGAGCCATTAAAACGCTTAAATCGAGTCGATTTAATGGTGGTAAATGGTGGAGATAAAAATGAAGAATTTATGCAATTGCAAGGAAATAAATTAGCGTCTGTAAAAACGCATCAAATACAAGCGCTTGCTGATTTTAAAAATAAAACGGTACATGCCGTTGCAGGGATTGGCAATCCAACACGCTTTTTTCAAACCTTGGGCGATGCTAAAATCCAGATTATTCCGCATGTGTTTCCGGATCATTATCTTTATCAACCGAACGATATTTATTTTGCGGATGATTTACCTGTTATCATGACTGAGAAAGATGCGGTGAAATGTATAGGATTTGCAGATCAGCGGCATTGGTATTTGCCAGTGCAAGCTGAAATGAGTGAAGAAGTCGAACTTAAATTAATTCATTTATTAAAACGGGGGCCTCATGCGTAAAATAATTGCGATTTTAGCAACATTATTTGCTGTGAATGCTGTTCTAGCTGCAAAGGATACAACTATTTATACGGAAGACAAGACTGCGATTAGAGTAGCAGCAAATGAACCTAGCTTTATTATTAAATTAAAATCGAATCCAACCACAGGTTATTCTTGGTTTCTGCGTTCCTATGATGTGAATTATATGCAGCCTGTTAAGCATGGTTTTGAAGGACCGTCCGATAAAAAATTATTGGGCGCACCTGGCTATGAGCTGTGGACATTTAAAGTAAAGCCTAGCGCCTTTGTTGTTCCAGTACAAACCACGATACGTTTTGTCTATGCACGTCCTTGGGAAACAGATGATAAAGCGAGGCAAGTGGTGTTTTTGGTGAGTACGTAACTCTCATCCCCGATTTTGAAGCTAAAAGCATGGTTGATAACGGATGCTGGATGTCATCCTGAGCGCAGCGAAGGATCGCCTTATTATAATTTAGTGATCCTTCGCTGCGCTCAGGATGACATTTGTTCCTTCGTTTGACGCCTATGGCATGCTCAGGAATGAGGGTCTTCCTATTTTCTATCCTTCAACACCCCATTTTCAAACGTCAATGTCACTGCAGGGGTGGAATTATATTTATAAAGTGTCACTTCTGTTGGTTTAGAGTCATCTTGGCTGCTTTTATTCACAAACACCGGTTTGCCGCAAGCACCTTGCACGCTTTCAATGCTATCACCTACAGAAACACTATTGCCGCAAATGGTTGTGCTGGCAAGACTCATTCCATTGACTGTGATATTTAAGACTTTACCGCCATTTATTGCGATAGCCATTTTAAGTGAAGCTTGTTGTCCGCCGGGCATATTCGGAGCGCCATAACCATGTGTACTGGGAGCGACATAATAATTCCATTCTTGCGGGCCTTTGCCTTCCTCTTTCGTCGTTTTTTGAAAATCAGGTTTACCACATTGCGCTTGTACTTGTGCGATTGTATCGCCAATATTAATTTGATTAAAATTAGTGGGACAAAATAGCGCGAAAGCAGGCGTATAAAATCCTAATAACAACAGCAGTGCGAATGTTTTTTTCATTCAGATTCTCCTTTCATTATGTAGCATAAACTATTAAATGATTTTAGGGTAGGGGCATAGCGCTCATCAGGTTCTGGCGAATGAAAACAACTTCGAAAAAATCGAGAAGATTCAGTCAAACTGATTACGCACGATTGAAACAGTCAGGTTTTGTTATGTCTTAACGTTTTATAAGCGTTGATTTTACTTTGTTTGATAATTGTTTTGCTGCCGGTTCCTTTACTTTTGCAACTAAGCTAGGATCTATTTTTTTTACAAATGTAAAACCATGCGAGCTCTGAAAAAACTGACTCCCTTTTTTTCGGTGTGCTATCAATTGATCTGCTTTGGCCGTCAATAATCCCATAAAATGGTCTAATCTTTTCTCTAAACTCGTCGTATTATGCTTTAGCTCATTTTTTAATTGCGCAACGATGAGAAATTTTTTATATCGCTCACGTTCTTTGGTTTTGTCGCGAATGTTCATTTTTTCTAACGTATCAAGAGACGGCGGGTGGAGAGGGAGATGTCCTTCTTTTTTTCTTATTTTTCCCCATAAATATTGCAAATACTCGTCGACTATAGGTTGTACACGCATTAATTCTGTTAATTTAGTTGGCGAGGTTTTTTCTTCGAATGTAATAGGTATTTTAGGTTTGGGGGGCGGAACTATATTTGCAAATTCTTTTGTATTTCTATCAAAGTCTCCTATCAATTTTTGAAGAAGTTGATTTGTATTTATTAAGCCATCAAACCGAGCTTTCAGTTCTTTTTCTCTTTGTATTCGTGCTAGATGTTTACGCATTTCATCAACTGCATTTTCAAAGTTTGTAACTCTAATGGTCGTATCTTCAAACGGAGAATATTCTTCATTTTTAATCTTAGAAGCCTCGTTTATGTATACCCTTATATCTTTTTCGTGATTGACGTTTATTAAGTTGTTTTGCTTTAGTTCTTCTAGCAGTGACGATAAATTTTTGAGAGCTTTTATAATAAACGTATTGGTTTGTTGGGTGTAATTCTCATAAACTGATTTTTGTTCGACTTCTAATTTTAAACTGCTTGCTTTCATAAATACACTCTGTATTGTGCTGAGTTGATTCAAGAGAAAGGCAAGAACATCTGTATCTTTAGGGTTAGAGTTAAAGAAAGTGTCAGGATACAAAGCTTTTACATTTTCACAAAGCTCACACAGTTTATTACTTTTATATATTTGAATTTGCAAATCAGCAGTCGTTCTTTCTGTATCGAGAGTAGCATTAATAAAGAGTGGCGTAAGTTCATCTTGAGCAGGAGGTTTGCCCGTGAGTTGTGTAATTGCTTTTGCTGCTGTTAGTAGTGCAAGATAGATTGATTGTAATAGCCTATAAACATTTTCATCTAATAGATAATCTAGAGATGCATGGTTCGTGTCTTTATCCTCTGTGGGTTTTTTATATATTGCTGTTTGGTGTACTATGTTATTAAGTAAACCAATATCTATTGCGTCAAGTTGTATCAGAACAATTTGAATATACTTAAATGCGGGGGTCTCTTGTTTGGATTCTTCTCGGCCAACTGATGACATGCATCACCTCAAAGGTATGAAAATCATACTAATGATGTCATTATAGCACAAAAAACTATCAGCTAGGCAAATCAATCCTTCGCAATACTGTGGTTTTTGGAAATAATATCAAATCCTTTTCGCTAAGTCGCTCGCGTAACCAATGTAAGTACCAGGCGTCAAGACAAGTAATTCTTCTTTAATTTCCTCTGGCAATGCGAGCGCAAGAATAAATTGTTGAATCAATTCTTTTGTGATTTTTTGCCCGCGCGTAAAACTTTTTAATTTTTCATAAGGCTGTTCGATGCCATAGCGCCGCATGACGGTTTGAATCGGTTCCGCTAAAATTTCCCAATGTTGATCCAGATCAGCACTGATGATATCAGGATTCGCTGCGACTTTATTTAAACCTCGGCATGTGGATTGATAGGCGAGCACGGCATGCGCAATTGCAACACCCATATTACGCAATACGGTTGAATCCGATAAATCCCGCTGCCAACGTGAAATAGGTAATTTCTGCGCCATGTGTTCCAGCAAACTATTGGCGATGCCTAAATTTCCTTCCGCATTTTCAAAATCAATCGGATTGACTTTATGTGGCATGGTTGATGAACCCACTTCATGATTGAAGGTTTTAAGCTTGAAATAATTTAATGAAATATAACTCCACATATCACGATTAAAATCGATCAAAATAGTATTGATGCGTGACAGTATTGCAAATATTGCAGCGATGTAATCATGCGGTTCGATTTGTGTCGTATAAGGATTCCAGTGCAAGCCTAATTTGCAGACGAAATTTTTACTGAGTTTTTGCCAGTCGACTGTCGGATAAGCAACTACAAATGCATTGTAATTACCGGATGCCCCATTCAATTTCCCAAAAATGGGCGCGCAAATTAATTGTTCGATTTGGTGTCGCAAGCGGGCAATGACGTTCGCAATTTCTTTCCCGACGGTAGTCGGTGTGGCAGGTTGCCCATGCGTGCGCGCAATCATGGCTAAATGTGCGTATTCATGCGCCATGTGTTTTAAAAGGGTGATCAATTCATCCAGCGCCGGTAGAATAAATTGTTTGCGCGCAGCTTGTAACATAAGGCCATAGGCCAAATTATTAATATCTTCCGAGGTGCAGCCAAAATGAATGAATTCACTAATTGCAGTCAATTCCGCATTATTTTCGATGCGTTCTTTTAAAAAATATTCGATGGCTTTGACATCATGATTAATGCCACTTTCAATGTGTTTAATCCGAGATGCGTCTTGCTCGGAAAAATGTTCAATAATGCCATCTAAGACTTCGTTAGCATGTTTGCTTAAGGAAGGCAGCTCCGGCAAATTTGCATGTTCAGTTAAAAATTGCAGCCAGCGAATTTCGACGATGACGCGAAATTTGATTAAACCATATTCGCTAAAAATAGGGCGTAAGCCATTCACTTTTTCTTGATATCGTCCTTCAAGAGGTGAAATTGCCATGAGGGCGGAAAGATCCATAAACATTCCTTACGATTGTGAAAGTATATTTTTTTCTTCTGTCGGCAGCTCGGCAAGAATTTTTTTTGCCATTGCCCTGATTTTCGCACGTGAAAAAATAAGTTGAAAGCGGGAACCACCCACTTGTCGCCAGAGTACCACAGAGCGAATGCCAGCTAACAAAAGGGCACGAATTTTTTCCATATTTTCGACAGCACTTAGGATACGCTGATTACCCCAGATGATGATACGGAATTTTAAAGTGCTAATCGTGCTGAGATAAATATCAGCAAGATTGGCAATTACTGTTGAATGTAACAGTGAAAAATAATTGACTTGTTTTTTTGTTTGATTAAGTCGTTGTGACAATGCGTCTAGCATTTTTGCATTATTCCAAATTTTTTTTTGCAAATGCATCAAAGACAACATGTAACGCGTTTGGATTTGTGTGGTAGTAGGTTCTAGCATGAGAACCAATTTTTCTAAACCATATTTAACGCCTTGTATTCCATCATAAACTGCGAGCACATTTTCGGGATCGGTTTGGAATAAACTATAAATACTCGCCTGATAAGCGGCTTCGTCCAGTTTGCCCGTTTGCGCTAAATCTTTGACTAAGCTGACAGCTTGTACAATGCCAGCGAGAGCAATCGTTGTCTGGTACAGCTTGTCGGGCAAAATTAGGCTCCTCTTACATTGACGTTACAATAATTCCGCCGCCTAAACACTGTTCGCCTTGATAAAACACTACCGATTGTCCAGGCGTAATTGCGCGCTGAGGTTCTATAAAATCTATTTTATACTGTTTTTCGTCAATTGGATTAATCATACAGGCTTGATCCGCTTGACGGTAGCGTGTTTTGGCTGTTGCAAGTAGAGGCAGGTCTTTGGGAGCACCATGAATCCAATGCACGTCAGTTGCAATCAATGACTGCGCATAAAGCAATGGATTGTTGTGTCCCTGTGCAACAATGAGCACATTACGTTCTTTATTTTTACCCACCACATACCAAGGTGCTTCGTTGCAATTTTTGCGTCCGCCAATTTTTAAACCTTGACGTTGCCCTAAGGTGTAAAACATGAGGCCATCATGCTGGCCAATCACAATCCCGTCACTCGTTTCAATGTGGCCAGGTTGGGTGGGTAAGTATTCATTTAAAAATGTTTTAAATTTTCTTTCGCCAATAAAACAAATGCCCGTACTGTCTTTTTTTGCATGATTGCAGAAACCGGCTTTGTTCGCGATATCGCGCACGGTTTGTTTTTTTAATTCACCCACAGGAAATAAACTTTGTGCTAATTGCTCCTCTGTCAAAGTATATAAAAAATAACTTTGGTCTTTGGCGGGGTCTGACCCCTTTAGCAATTGAAATTGATCTTGTTTCACATGACAACGAACATAGTGACCTGTGGCAATGTAATCTGCACCACGTTGTTTGGCATAATGGAGGAACGCTTTAAATTTAATTTCTTTATTGCACAAAATGTCGGGATTCGGTGTGCGACCTGCTTTGTATTCGCTGAGAAAATCCGTAAAGACACGCTCCCAATATTCGGCGGCAAAATTCACGCGATACAATTCTATTTGTAATTTATCACAAACAGCTTGCGCATCCGCCATGTCAGTACTGGCTGAACAATAGGTGTCTGTATCGTCTTCTTCCCAATTTTTCATGAAAACGCCAGAAACCAAATGGCCTTGTTCTTTGAGAAGTAATGCTGCCACGGAGGAATCAACGCCTCCGGACATGCCGACAAAAATGTGTTTACGTGTTGTTAAGCTCATATAGAAATAATAAAAATACCCAGACTTTGAAAGCCTGGGTATTTTACGCGACTATCACAGAATGGTTAACCGAAATTGTAACCAATGTTTAAACTGATCATGTCAGCATTTGGCATAGCGCTTACGCTTTTCTTCACATTGCCTTTGCCTTGAATGCGTGATACTTCCAGATTCGTTGTCACGTGATCTTGAAGATCATAGCTCATACCAATACCGTAGACTGGACGAATACTGTAATAATTATGCGTGCCAGTTTTAAGTGCTGCGGTGACACCACTTGCGAGGGGAACACCATTGTTGTTGTAACGCACTTGATTTCTGACATCAGCCAAACCACCTAAAACATAAGCATTAAAACCGCTGTCATCCAATGGTAAATAAGCTTTACCCACTAAACTGACTGCATCATCGGAATATTTCAGTGATGCATTTCTGCCGGTTGTATTCGCTTTATAGAGGGAATTTGCATAAGTTGCATAACTTGCTTCAAGTCCAAAATAATTATTTACGTTGTAACCTGCAAATAATCTGCCACCTAAACCGCCATGTTGACGTTTGTTAGATGAACCTGCCGCGTTACTGGTATTGAAAAAATAACTGTCTGGGGTTCTTAATGTGCTAGCGCCAAGACCCATACCAACATAAGCGCCCGGTGTTGCTGCATTCGCTAAACCAACTAACGAAAGCGATGCAAGTAAAGTTGCACTGATTTTAGTGATTTTCTTCATTGTTAAATGTCCTCTTTTGTTTGTATGCAATTAAAATGCCAGCGCAGTGTATCATTAGTGAGCGTATATGTAAAATTTGCACATATATGAAAGTACAGCACATTTTTTGATTGTAAATAAAGTGCTCAAAATTTTTTGGGATTGTTAGAGTTAAAGCAGATTGTTACCATACGCCTTCTTTAAGAAATTTTTAAGAAATAAGGGAGTGTTTCAATGACATATCAGCACATTAAAGTTCCAGAAGCAGGGCAGAAAATAACGGTCAATCACGATCTTACCCTAAAAGTTTCCGATCAACCGATCATACCTTTTATCGAAGGGGATGGTACGGGCGTTGACATTACTCCTGTGATGAAGCGGGTAGTGGATGCAGCGGTGGAAAAAGCCTATCGAGGTCAACGTAAAATTCACTGGATGGAAATCTATGCCGGTGAAAAGGCAACGACGATCTATGACAAAGATACTTGGTTACCCCGCGAAACCATGGATGCTTTGAAAGAATTTGTTGTTTCGATTAAGGGTCCTTTAACAACGCCAGTCAGTGGCGGAATCCGTTCGTTAAATGTGGCATTGCGTCAAGAATTAGATCTGTATATCTGTTTGCGTCCGGTCCGCTATTTTCAAGGTGTACCGAGTCCCTTGAAAGAGCCCTGGTTGACAGATATGGTTATTTTTCGGGAAAACTCAGAAGATATTTACGCAGGTATTGAATGGGCTGCGGGTACGCCTGAAGTGAAGAAAGTCATTGATTTTTTGCGTCAGGAAATGAACGTTAAAAAAATTCGCTTCCCAGTGGATTGTGGTTTAGGCGTAAAACCGGTTTCCAAAGAAGGAACCTATCGATTGGTGACTGCTGCGATTCAATATGCAATTGATCATAATCGCGATTCTGTGACGCTCGTACATAAAGGCAACATCATGAAATATACCGAAGGCGCTTTCCGTGATTGGGGTTATGAAGTTGCACGAGAAAAATTTGGTGCGAAACCGCTCGATGGCGGGCCCTGGCATGTCTTGAAAAATCCGAAAACAAAGCAAGATATCGTGATCAAAGATGTCATCGCCGATGCCTTTTTACAACAAATTCTGACACGTCCCGCCGAATACAGTGTCATTGCGACGTTAAACTTGAATGGTGATTACGTTTCCGATGCATTAGCTGCACAAGTGGGTGGAATCGGCATTGCACCTGGCGCTAATTTAAGTGATACCGTAGCAATGTTTGAAGCAACACACGGAACTGCACCAAAATATGCAGGACAAGATAAGGTGAATCCAGGCTCATTGATTTTATCCGCTGAAATGATGTTGCGGCATATGGGCTGGGAAGAAGCCGCAGAACTCATTATCAAAGGCATGGAAAATGCCATCATGGCCAAAACAGTGACTTATGATTTTGCCAGACAAATGGAATCTGCTCAATTAGTGACCTGCTCTGCCTTTGGCGAAGCTATCATTAATCATATGAATTAATGGTCATTTCTGACTAGGGCCCTAAATTTGCTATAACTATTTTAGGGCTTTTGGCTGTTATTTAGTCTATAATTCTGAAGTTAAGTAGAAAGTGGCTTTTGGCCTTATTCTTTTCTGTCATAATTGAAATAAGTTATAGATTTTTTTATAGAATAAGGAAAAAATTGTAGATATAGGCTATAAGTAAGGTAAGGGGTATGAATATCGAATTTGCAATGAGATCGACTGAATTACAGGTGCAAGAGGCTAAACCTCAATTAAAGCAACCTGCAATGTACCAAGTTGTCATGCATAATGATGACTTTACCCCGATGGAATTTGTTGTTGTGGTATTAGAACTTTTTTTTGGTTTGGAAAGAACCGCAGCAACGCGAGTGATGTATGAAGTACATACGACAGGAAAAGCAGTTTGTGGAGCCTTTAGTAAGGATGTAGCAGAAACAAAAGTAGATCAGGTAATGGATTACGCTAGGATGCATGATCATCCTCTATTGTGTAGTTTAGAGGTGCTGTAACCTAAAAAATCAGGAGGTGTGCCATGCTAGACAAAGAGCTTGAGTACACGTTAAATTTAGCTTTTAAAGAAGCACGTGCTAAACGACACGAGTTTGTTACCGTTGAGCATCTACTTATTGCACTGCTAGAAAATTCCTCAGCTTCTGAAGTCTTAAAAGCCTGTGGCGCAAACATCAGTCGATTACGTAATAATTTAGTTGAATTCGTTGATAGAACCACTCCTTCCATTCCTTCGCATGTACATGATCGTGATACTCAACCGACTTTGGGTTTTCAACGCGTTTTGCAGCGCGCGGTATTTCACGTCCAATCTTCTGGCAAAACCGAAGTGACGGGTGCGAATGTCTTAGCTGCAATTTTCAGTGAACAAGAAAGTCAAAGTGTTTACCTCATTCGCCAGGAAAACGTTAGTCGTTTAGATGTTATCAATTATATTTCGCACGGTTCAACCAAACCTCGCTCATCCAATGGTCAGCGTGAAAATGATCAATTTGGCGGGCACTACATGGAAGAAAGTGATGGATTGCAAGAAGACGCGAATGCAAGTCCACTCGAGCAGTTCACCACCAATTTGAATGCACGAGCTAGACTCAATTTAATTGATCCGCTCGTTGGACGCGAAGATGAAGTTGAACGAACAATTCAAATCTTATGTCGTCGACGCAAGAATAATCCTTTGTTAGTGGGCGAAGCGGGTGTTGGAAAAACAGCGATCGCAGAAGGTTTGGCACGCTTAATTATTGAAGATAAAGTGCCTAGCATACTTTCCGATAGTACTATTTATTCGCTTGATTTAGGCAGTTTATTGGCTGGCACCAAATATCGTGGTGATTTTGAAAAACGTTTAAAGAGTGTGTTGCATCAATTAAAAGAACAAAAAGGCGCAATTCTCTTTATCGATGAAATTCATACTATCATCGGTGCAGGCGCGGCATCGGGTGGTTTAATGGATGTTTCTAATTTAATTAAACCATTGCTTGCCTCAGGTGATTTAACCTGTATTGGTTCGACAACTTATAAAGAATACCGTGGTATTTTTGA
>CAYRUP010000041.1:0-14725 GCA_964427485.1 uncultured Coxiellaceae bacterium
AATAAAAGGCGCTGGGTCCCGCTTGAAAAGCGTCGCGGGATGACGTACTAACTAATTTTTTCGCTTACTTGACGGAAGGCTTTCTAAACAGCAGAGGGAAAGATTATTTAATATATTTAGATGATAGAGGTCGTAAAAAATGATTGAAAAATCGAAGGGATATTATCTACCTGAACCAAGTAGTTGGCCATTGAAAGGTTCGATTGCATTAATTTGTATTTTTGTGGGTGGCGCTAACTGGTTGCATGATGTTTGGTTTGGACCTTATTTATTGGCATTTGGTTTTGCCATGTTGATTTATATGATCTGCGGCTGGTTTGGTATGGTCATTCGCGAAAATCGTTCCGGTGTTCTCGCTAACGAACAAGTGGATCGTTCTTTCCGTTGGGCCATGTGTTGGTTTATTTTTTCTGAAGTCATGTTTTTCGGCGCTTTCTTTGGCGCACTGTTTTTTGTACGAGTCATCTCAGTACCGACGCTCAGTGGCGCAGGTTCACATTTTGTGAGCCATGTTGTTTTATGGCCGAGCTTCCAAGGCGGTTGGCCATTTGCTGCAAATCCTAATCCAAGTACCTTCATCGCGCCCAAATCCATTATGGAAGCGTTTGGTATTCCTGCAATAAACACATTAATTCTGTTAACCAGCGGCGCGACTATTACAGTTGCACATTGGGCTTTATTAAAAAATCATCGCAAGACGATGCTGATTGGGCAACTTGCTACTATCTTACTCGGTATTAGCTTTCTCTTTTTGCAAGGACATGAATACACCATTGCTTATTTAGAAAAAGGTTTAACGTTAGGCTCGGGTATTTATGGCACAACCTTTTTTATGCTCACAGGTTTTCACGGGTTGCACGTCACGATTGGTACGATAGGATTATGCGTTATTTTATATCGCATGCTGAGATATGATTTCAATCCACATAATCATTTTGCGTTTGAAGCGATCTCTTGGTATTGGCATTTCGTTGACGTCGTGTGGTTGTTATTATTTGTGTTTGTATATTGGTTATAAATGTTTGTTAGTATCCTTAAATTCATTCATTTGTTATTCGCGTTAGGCTTATTAGGACTGGCGATTTGTTGTTTAGTCCTGATAAGTTCTAAAAAATCTCTGATCGTTTCAGAAGTACAAATCAATTTATTTACGTCGATCAATAAAATTATGCTCGGGTTTGCATTGTTTGCTGCGCTGACTGGCACTCTGTTGGTTTATCCAAAACATTTTACCTTTCACACGCCGTGGGTTATTGCAGCATATTTATTAGTTATCGTATTTTGTCTATTGATTTCGGTATTGTTGATCTTGAAAAACAAACAACGCCAACATTGGTTGTGGTGGTGGATTTACACGGTGTTACCGATACTGTTGATTGTTATGGTTCATGATGCGGTTACTAAGAGTACGTTTTTGTTTTAGCGGTGCGGTGCGGTGCGCTGTGCTATGTTCATCTCGCATAATATGTGTTAAATTTCACCACTAATCTAAAATTATGGCGTTTGTTTCATGTTATATAATTCCTTAAAAATTCTACATATCCTGAGCGCAACCCTCGTGTTGACCAGCATTTTATATAGTTTTCATCTCTGGCGATTGATGCTTCAGCAAGATAAAACCAGTATTGCGGAACGAATACAGACACAAACGGCTTTTGTCATTATTCCATTTGCGCTCATTCAATTAGCGACAGGGTTTACTATGATAGGCTTAGATCAGGCTCATTTTTCGCGATTTTGGATCAGTGGCAGTATAATGAGCTTTATTGTGGCAATCATGAGTTGGCTGGGTTTTATGTATTTTTTATTATTATCACAACAAATTGATTTAGCATCCCAAAATAATCCATCTGAACAAAAACAGTATCGACGCACGCAAATCATGCTGTTATTGCTGTGTGCTTTAGGTTTGTTAAGCATGCTATTTTTTATGGCAAATAAAACGGCACTCGGCCAATGAGTCTTACTTTAGACAATATTGCATTTTTGCGTAACAACCAGATATTGTTTCATTCTGTTAGCTTTGGGCTTAAGCCCAGTGAAATGCTACAAATAACCGGTGCGAATGGTTCTGGCAAGTCAACGTTGTTACGCATTATTGCCGGTTATCTTCTGCCTGAACAAGGCGATATCTTATGGCAAGGAAAATCAATTTTTCAACAAATGGATGATTATCAACAAGAAATACATTACCTCGGGCATCAAAATGCGCTGAGACCGCAATTGACTGTGTTTGAAAATCTTGAAGTCATCGGCGCACTTCAAGCAAATAAAGCTGAAAAAGCACGGGTTTTAACAATTTTGCAACGACTTGAATTAGAACATACCGTAGATAGGCAAGCGCATTCTCTTTCTGCCGGTCAAAAACGACGTCTGGCATTTGCACGATTATTATTAAATCCCAGGAAAATATGGATTTTAGATGAGCCCACTACGGCATTGGATGCACCAGGACAAATCCTTTTGACTGCGCTTTTAGATGAACATAAAAAAACCAATGGGATCGTGATTGTGGCGACCCATCAACTGACGGAGAAAATGCATGACGAATGTCTTCACCATTATCCGTTATGACATTCAGGCAACATTGCGTCAGGCTTTTGCCTGGCTCACGCCTTTGTTATTTTTTGTGATTGTGGTTAGTCTTTTTCCATTTGCGGTGGGGCCAGATGACGTTTTGCTGGCTAAAATCGCCCCCGGTGTTATTTGGATTGCAGCATTACTGGCCGTTTTACTCTCGATTGACAACCTATTTCAAAATGAGGCGCAAGAAGGCTATCTAGACCTGCTGTTATTAAGCCCTCACCCTTTGACCTTGCTGGTTTTTTGTAAAGTCATCAGTCATTGGTTGCTGCACTGTCTGCCACTCATCTTAATTAGCCCACTGCTGGGATTTTTGTTACACTTACGGCCCTACGAGGAATATGCGCTTATCGTCAGTCTCCTGCTCGGAACGCCAGTGTTAATACTGTTAGGTGCCATCGGCGCCGCACTGACTGTCGGAATACGCAGCCATGGTTTGCTATTACCGATTTTAATCATGCCATTGTACATTCCGGTTTTAATTTTTGGTGCGGGTGCGATGACTGCCGCCACAGCACTACAACCCTTGAATGGTTATTTCGCGATTCTAGGGGCGATTTTATTATTAAGCGCGGCATTTGCACCCTTGTTGACAGGTATTGCATTACGGATTGGAGTGAGTCAATAAACATGTGGCATTGGTTACAACAAAAATTTTTAGCACCCAAAACATTTTATGCGACCAGCACCGTGTTACTTCCCTGGGTTGCTGTGCTATTTATTTTATGCTTTGGATACGGCCTCATCGCGGGCTTATTCATTGCGCCTGCTGATTATCAACAAGGCGATGGTTTCCGAATTATTTATGTGCATGTACCCAGTGCATTTACTTCGATGGCCATTTATCTGGTAATGGCTTCTGCCGCGTTGGTAACCTTAGTCTGGCGAGTGAAAGTCGCAGCCATTTGCATGTCATGTAGCGCCCGCATCGGAGCATGGTTTACTTTGCTCGCATTAATCACCGGTTCTATTTGGGGCAAACCCATGTGGGGAACCTGGTGGATTTGGGATGCACGCTTAACTTCCATGTTAATTTTATTTTTTCTTTATCTCGGATTTATCGCACTGCAATCCGTCATTTCTGATTCACAAACACGAGAACGCGCCAGTGCCGTGATTGCGATTGCGGGCGTAATTAATTTGCCGATCATTCATTATTCCGTGATTTGGTGGAACACGTTGCATCAGGGTCCCAGTCTCAGTCAATTCAAAACACCTTCCATTGCACCTGCGATGCTGCATCCGCTGCTTGCCATGATCGCAGCTTTTATGCTTTTTTATGGATTAATTTTACTGCAACGCATGCGCAATCAAATTTTATTACGTGAAACAAAAAGCCAATGGGTACGGGAGATTTTTGCAACATGAATATGTATCACTTACTCAATATGGGCGGTTATGGTTGCTATGTGTGGCCAGCTTATGCCATTACTTTTTTGGTATTTGGTATTAATTTAGTTTTGTCTGCACGCGAAAAAAATCAGGTAAAAAAAATAATTCTAGCCGAAGTAAATAAATCAACATGAATTCCAAACAAAAAATTCGACTGATGAGTATCCTTAGCGTATTCATTATTTTATGCACGGCAATTGGTCTTATCTTGTATGCATTAAAACAAAATATCAATTTGTTTTATACGCCGACACAACTCTTGCAAACCCACGTCACGCCCAATCAAGCGATTCGTTTAGGCGGTTATGTCAAACAGCATAGCGTACATTACGACGCAACTGGAACGGGTGTTACTTTCATTCTGACTGACAAAACCAATGAAATTCTCATCAGTTATCATGGCGTGCTACCGAATTTATTTCGGGAAGGACAAGGTATTGTGGTTACCGGAAAATTATCTGGCAATCAAAAATTAGAAGCTGAACAAGTCCTCGCAAAACACGATGAAAAATATATGCCATGGTCATTAGCAAAAGAATTAACGAAAGGGGCAAAACATGTTACCTGAACTAGGCAGTTTTGCGATTATATTGGCGCTTAGTTTTGCGCTCTTACAAGGGTTCGTGCCTAAACTACGCAGCACTGCAGCTCTCGGTCAATTCATTTTTTTATGTCTTGCGATGTTTTTTTTAATTACTAGTTTTATTTTAAACGATATCAGTGTCATTTATGTAAAAGAACATTCACACACGTTGTTACCACTTATTTATCGCATTGGTGCTGCCTGGGGTGGGCATGAAGGATCATTATTGTTGTGGTGTCTTATTTTAGCGGGTTGGACTGTTGCATTGATTCTTTTTGCAGATAAAGAATTGGCAGCAAGAGCGCGCTCGCGTATTTTGATGATTTTAGGTTTTATTAGTGCGGGTTTTTTAGTATTTTTAATTGCAACATCCAATCCATTCCAACGTGATTTTCCAAATGCATTAGTCACCGGCAATGATTTAACGCCTATTTTGCAAGATCCTGGCTTAATTTTTCATCCGCCCATGTTGTATTTGGGTTATGTTGGCTTTGCAATTGGTTTTGCTTTTGCGATTTCAGCTTTGTTAGAAGGTCACTTTGATAAAAATTGGGCTCGAGCCTGTCGTCCTTGGATTATTTTGCCATGGTCTTTTTTAAGTTGTGGTATCGTGCTGGGGAGTTGGTGGGCGTATCGTGAATTAGGTTGGGGCGGTTGGTGGTTTTGGGATCCTGTTGAAAACGCATCCTTATTACCTTGGTTATCTGCGACAGCAGTGCTGCACAGTTTAATTGTCAGTGAAAAAAGAAATAGTTTTAAAGGGTGGACTTTATTACTTTTGATTGTCACTTTCACGTTAAGTTTGCTAGGCACATTTTTAGTGCGTTCGGGTGTCTTGGTTTCAGTCCATGCTTTTGCGAGTGATCCAACGCGTGGTATTTTTCTTTTGTGCTATTTAGCTTTGATCATTGGCAGCGCTTTTTTATTGTATAGTTTACGCATTTCACGTTTTTATCAGGCGCCTAATTTTGAGTTACTTTCGCGCGAAACTTTTTTGTTAATTAATAGTGTTGTGTTGCTTGCCGCTGTCTTCACGATTGTGATTGGTACTCTTTATCCCATCATTTTAGATGCTTTGGATTTGGGAAAAATTTCGGTGGGCGAACCGTATTTCAATACGGTTTTCGTTCCCATTATTCTACCGACTTTATTGTTGATGGGTTTTGCTCCTCATGTGCATTGGCAACAACACTCGATCAAAATTCTCTGGAAAAAATTATATCTTACTTTTCTGAGCAGTTTTTTAATTGGATTTTTAGCTCCCTTATTTTTTGGGTTTGAATTTTTTTGGTTAACCGCATTCGGTATTTCTTTTGCGCTTTGGATTATTTTAGCCACTGCGCAATATGCTTATCAGCACTGGAAAATACAAAATCGTATTGAGTTGCGTTATTGGGCCATGATTATCGCGCATATTGGCATTGCTATTTTGGCGCTCGGTGTCATTGTAAATAAATCGTATAGTGCAGAACGCCAAGTGAAAATATTGCCGGGTGATTCCGTGGCCTTAGCGGGTTATCAATTTACTTTTGCAACGGTTGATGAAGCGCGTGGACCCAATTACCAAAGTATTACTGCAAAATTTGATGTGCAAAAAAATGCGGGCGCTGCTGAAGAATTATTTGCAGAGCAGCGTATTTATAAAAGCAATCAAGAAACCTTGAGTAAACCCGGCATTTTAGTCAATCCTTGGCGTGATCTTTATCTTGCGCTGGGTAATTCATTTGCGGATGGTGGGTGGTCGATTCGTATTTATTACAAACCTTTTGTACGTTGGATTTGGTTTGGTGGATTTTTGCTTTTAGTGGGCGGCTTATTGTCATTGTTGTCTTACTGGAATAGACGAGGTATTGAATATGCTGCTTAAGCATGCGCGTTTTGCTTTACCATTAGTGATTTTCCTGCTCATTATTTTTTTATTGTGGCGTGGCTTGAACTTGCAGCCGAGCTTAATACCTTCGCCTTTGTTAAATAAACCTGCGCCCACTTTTTCATTACCGACTTTGTTTGATCCGACCAAAATGGTCACGAATAAAGATTTACTCGGTCGCGTCACACTTGTGAATGTGTGGGCCACTTGGTGCGTTGCGTGTAGAGAAGAGCATATGGCATTGCTCCAATTGGCTAAGTATGAACATGTTTATTTTTTGGGAATTAATTACAAAGATGATGTTCTGGCCGCAAAAAAATGGCTGCAACAATATGGCAATCCTTATCAAATGATTGCTGTTGATCAAACAGGCCAAGCTGCAATTGATTGGGGCGTGTATGGCACACCCGAAACTTTTGTGGTCGATAAAAAAGGCATTATTCGTTACAAACAAGTGGGCCCCATTGATGCTGAAGCTTGGGAAAATCATTTGAAACCATTGATTGCAACATTGCAGAATGAATCGGCATGAAAAAATTATTAATCCTCATACTTGTTATCATTCCCCTGCAATTATTTGCAGCCGAAGATTTTTATCAATTTGTCTCACCAAAAGAGCAAGGGCGTTTTATCACGCTGACTTCAGAATTACGTTGTCTCGTCTGTCAAAATCAAAATTTAGCTGAATCTAATGCACCACTGGCAACTGATTTGCGACGACAAGTTTATCAACACATTCAACAAGGACAATCTGATCAACAGATTATTGCTTATTTAGTGGAACGTTATGGTAATTTTATTCTGTATCGTCCGCCATTTAATGCAGCGACACTAGGGCTCTGGCTAGGGCCATTTTTATTTTTGCTCATCGGTTTGGTTTACCTATTGCATTATATATACAAAATGAAACGAGATTAATTTATGCTGATACTTTACGGATTATTCACTTTAATGTTGCTGGGCGCATTAGGTTTATTAGCAATACCTTACGCAAAAACAGCAACAATTTTTTCTCGCGGCTTTTTCCTCACTTCGATATTAACCCTGGTTTTTTCGCTAAGCTTATATCAGTTCACGGGAAATCATGCTGCATTAAAAGAATGGTTGGCCCATGGGAAACAACATTATTTGTTGCAAGATCAAATGAATCAGCTAGGCGGTTTTGATGGAATCATTGCACAAATAAAAAAGAAATTGGCTCTGAACCCGGATGATGCAAAAGGCTGGTTTATTTTAGGTAGATTGTATCTTGCTAATGAAAATTATGATGACGCAATTGCAGCACTGAGTAAAGCGGAGAAACTGCAACCGGATAATCCAGAGATTAAACATTTTTATGATTTGGCGGTGGAGAAAAAACCCTAATGCCTATTTAGCTCCCTTCTCCCAGCTGGCTGGGAGAAGGGTCGGGGATGAGGGCCCAAAGAGAATGACCAAACAGTTAAACCTGCGGATAATGATAAGCTTGACCGGCATCTGACTGCGGTGGAATCGTTCTCAAAACAGGCTCTTCCACGTGAATTTCACAACGAGTCTCACGAATACAAAGCGTTAATAGAATACCGAAAAAGATACCGATCGGTAGCAAACTCAGTGCTAAGGTATACGCATGTTCTGAGTAAATACGCGCACCGTCCACCATGGCATCCGTCCAGTTAAGATCCAGAATCCTGCCAATCGCGGGAGGAAAAATAATTCCACCGATCATCACCAACATATTGACTAAACCAATGGCTGTGCCGGAAATTTTAATCGGTGTAACTTCACGAGCAATCGCAAAAACAAGGATTTGTACGCTTGACAAGAAACCAAATAAAAACAGGAGAACATAAATGAGAGATAACGATAAATTAGGCACATAGAGCAACACACAGAATGCAATAATGGCTCCTATTGAACCCATAATAATGGGCAGCCGTCTTCGCGCGATAAAATCAGAGAATAAACCCCACAAAGGTGCGCCGATCGCACAACCAATGAAGACCATCGAGTTTGCATTAGCCGCATAAGCTCTTGAAATACCATGTGCTTGCGCTAAATAGGCTGGACCCCACAGTTCTGCATAAGCGGATAAAAATAAATAAAGTAAACAGCCAACTATTCCACATAACCAAATTTGCGCATTTCCCAGTGCAAGCCTTAAACCAGAGAGCACACTGCTTAAATCAGACACATGATGGTGATAACTTTCTTGATAAGGATTGACATCACGGACGATAGCCCAAATGATGAGAGCCAATATTGCACCGCCCACTGCCGCGCAAATCATTGCTGTTTGCCATCCTGCCGAATCCACGAGGGAACGTAATACGATATCGCCAAACGCAGCGCCCAACATTCCTAAACAGAAAATAATACCGGAAATTAACGCGAAATAACGGGGCGGCAACCATATAGTGGCAAGCTTCGCTGCGCCCACAAAAGCAAATGCCGAACCCAACCCAATTAAAAAACGACCTAGCATTGCCACAATAATGTAATCACTACATGCAAAAAGATAAGCGCCTATGGCACACAATAGGCAAGCAAATGTCAGCAATCGTCTGGGACCAAAATGGTCCATCAATAAACCGACGAGAATTTGCATTGCGACATAGGAATAATAGTAATACGACCCAGACAAATAACCAAACTGTGCGCCCGTTAAATGATAAAAACGCATCAAATTTTCAGCCATCACACTCGGTGACATACGCAACAGATATTCATAGCTATAAAATAAAGCGCCTAATGCGCAGACAAACCAAGGAAATATATAGATCTTCATCGAAAGCTTATTGGTCACCCTGACCTCCTTCTTTATTAAAACAATCTCATCTAGCCTGCTGTAGAGCAAGGCGTGAGAGAAACACCTGAACTAATAGCCGCGGTTGCGACTGCTCTAGATACTTTTTCTTTTAATCGTGGGTCAAGCAATTTAGGGAGAAGATAATCAGGACCAAACACCATTGGGCCTTTGTGCGAATAAGCCGTTAACACACTTTCAGGTACGGGTTCGCGTGCTAAATCTTTAATTGCATGCACTGCGGCCAATTGCATCGCTTCGTTAATACATGTCGCATGGACATTGAGTGCCCCGCGGAAAATGTATGGAAAACAAAGCGCATTATTTACCTGATTCGGATAATCGCTACGTCCTGTTGCCATAATCACATCATCACGAACTTTGAATACGACTTCTGGCATAATTTCTGGCGTCGGATTTGATAATGCAAATACAATCGGTTTTGACGCCATTGACTGTAGCATAGCAGGAGTCATCAAATCGGGTCCAGAGACTCCGATAAAAACATCTGCATTCGTTAAAGCTTCCGCCAACGTAGATTTATTTGTTTTATTCGCAAACTCTTTTTTATAGTTATTTAAATCTTTTCGATCAGCATGAATCACACCAGCACGATCGACCATTAAAATATGGTTTTTTTGCGCGCCCAATTTGACAAGTAATTGCATTGACGCAATACCTGCCGCACCTGCACCTGCGCAAACAATCTTTACTTCGCTTAATTTTTTGTCCTGCAACTCAAGCGCATTGAGTAAACCCGCAGCAATTACAATAGCGGTTCCATGTTGATCATCATGAAAAACTGGGATGGATAATCTTTCTTTTAAAATACGTTCTATTTCAAAACATTCTGGGGCTTTAATATCTTCTAGATTGATTGCGCCAAAAGTAGGAGCGATATTCGTTACTGTCTCAATAAAATCATCTGGATCATCACAATCCACTTCGATATCAAATACATCAATATCAGCAAAACGTTTAAATAAAACTGCTTTACCTTCCATGACTGGCTTGCTTGCTAATGCGCCCACATGTCCCAAACCCAGTACAGCCGTACCATTAGTAATCACGGCAACCAAATTACCCTTACTTGTGTAACGATAAGCTGCTCGGCTGTCTGCGGCAATTTCTTTGACTGGTTCTGCAACGCCCGGGGTATAGCAAAGTGATAGATCGTTTTGAGTTTCGGTCGGTTTCGTGGAGTGAATACTCATTTTACCGGGTGTGGGTAAAGAGTGATAATCTAATGCTGCTTTACGTAAATCATGGGTCATGTATAGCCCTTCTCGTTATTTTTAATATCACGACACTGAGTCTAGAGTCTAGGGTCTGTTGAATACCCCGTCATAGTCACGGGGTATGGAAGAAAGCAGATTACTTATCTTGCTGATCTGCTGGCTTAGTGGAGCCTTTGGCGCTTCTGCGGCCATATTTCTGCTGGAAGCGATCTACACGACCTGCGGTATCTACGATTTTTTGTTTACCTGTATAGAAAGGATGGCATTTGGAACAAACTTCTAAAAGTAAATCTCTACCTAACGTCGAACGTGTGGTAAACGCGCAGCCGCAACTGCAAGTTACTTTAATTTCTTTGTATTCTGGATGGATATCCTGCTTCATAAAAACCTCTTAAACAAACAATCCTGAGCAAAATTAAGCTGGCCATAATAGCTGAGACTTGGGAATGAAGCAAGTCAAAGGTTTGGGTGTCTTTTGGTTTTAAACACCCTCATCCCCAGCCCTTCTCCCAACTGCGTTGAGAGAAGGGAGCTTTAATTATTAACTCCCTTCTCTCGTTTACGGGAGAAGGGCAGAGGATGAGGGTGTAGAAGGAAGCTCAAACTTCGCAACCACAGGCGCATGATCCGATGGTCGCTCCCAGCTTCGCGGCATTTTATCAATACTGCATTGTCGACATTGTTTAGCCAGCGCCGTACTCGCGAGAATATGATCGATGCGTAACCCGATGTTGCGTTTAAACGCATTCAAACGATAATCCCACCAGCTGTATACTTTTTCCTGCTGTTCATGCAATCGAAAACAATCCGTAAAACCTAGTTTTAATAAAGATTGAAACTCCATCCGTTCCGGCTCACTAAATAAAACCTGTCCTTCCAAGGAGTTGGGATCATGCACATCATTATTTTCTGGCGCAATATTAAAATCACCCAGGATAATGACATTAGAATGTTGCTTTAATTCAGTTTGCAAATAGGCATTAAAGTGAGTCAGCCATTTCAATTTGTATTGATATTTTTCGGAATGAATACTCTCGCCATTGGGCACATATAAATTTAAAATACGCACCCCATCAATTGTAACCGCCAATACACGGCGCTGCGGGTCTTCTAGGATGGGAATATCTGTTACAATATCATTTGGAACATGGCGCCCCATGCCTTTGCATAAAATGGCGACGCCATTATAGGTTTTCTGGCCATTGATAATAGCGTCATAACCCGCTTTGCGAATTTCCTCAAGAGGAAATGCTTCCGTTGGCATTTTAAGTTCTTGCAAAGCAAGAACATCAGGCTCTTCACTCGCCAGCCATTGCAAGACATGTGGTAAGCGCACTCGCAATGAATTGATGTTCCAGGTAGCAATTTTGAATGATTTCATGATGGACCTATGTTAATGGTTAGCCGATTCTGGCGCATTTTAGTTTAGATTGTAGCAGCAATACCATTATTCAGGTAAGATACAGAACTTTTTTTGATAAATTCTCAGGTAACAACATGTCAGAACAATTAAGAAATATTGCGATCATCGCTCACGTCGACCATGGTAAAACGACTTTGGTCGATAAACTATTACAACAAACATCGAGTCTTTCCAAAAAGACGACGAATACTGAGCGGGTGATGGATAGCAACGATCTGGAACGCGAACGCGGCATTACGATTCTTGCTAAAAACACGGCTTTAAAATGGCGTGATTATCGCATTAACATTGTAGATACCCCAGGACATGCTGATTTCGGCGGCGAAGTGGAACGCATTCTATCTATGGTGGATTCAGTACTTTTACTGGTAGATGCCGTCGATGGACCCATGCCGCAAACTCGTTTCGTAACACAAAAAGCATTTGCACAAGGCTTGAACCCCATTGTTGTGATCAATAAAATTGATCGACCTGGCGCACGTCCCGATTGGGTGGTTGATCAAGTATTTGATTTATTTGATCGTTTAGGCGCAACCGACAAACAACTTGATTTTCCGATTGTCTATTCTTCGGCATTATTAGGTTATGCCACACTTGATTTGGCAAAATCGAGTGAAGATATGAATCCCTTATTTGAAACCATTGTCAAAGCAGTCCCAGCACCGGATGTGGATCCAAACGGACCTTTCCAAATGCAAATCAGTACGTTGGATTATTCCAGTTATGTAGGAATGATTGGTATTGGCCGAATCAAACGTGGCCAAGCTAAGACAAATATGCCGGTTATCGTGATTGATCGTGAAGGAAAAACACGTCAAGGCCGTATTCTGCAAGTATTGGAATATTTAGGGCTAGAACGCAGTGAAGTCGCTACGGCGAATGCGGGTGATATTGTTGCCATCACGGGTATTGATGCACTGAAAATTTCTGACACACTGTGTGATCCCGCTGCGGTTGAAGCATTACCACCACTTAATGTGGATGAACCAACCGTTAGCATGACATTCCAAGTTAATACTTCGCCATTTGCGGGACGCGAAGGAAAGTACGTTACTAGCCGTAAAATTCGGGAGCGTCTTGATCAGGAATTATTACATAATGTGGCATTGCGGGTCGAAGATACTGCAGATCCCGATAAATTTAAAGTGTCGGGCCGCGGTGAATTGCATCTTTCTATTTTGATTGAGAATATGCGTCGTGAAGGTTACGAGCTTGCTGTTTCACGTCCTGAAGTCATTACTAAAATGGTTGATGGTGAATTGCAAGAGCCCTATGAAACCATGACGGTTGATATTGAGACCACGCACCAGGGTGCCATCATGGAAATCCTCGGTAGTCGTCGCGGTGAATTAAAAAATATGGTTTCTGACGATAAAGGTCGTATACGTTTGGATTATGTCATTCCTGCGCGCGCGCTCATTGGTTTCCATACGGAATTTTTAACCATGACTTCCGGTACTGGCTTGCTGCATCACGTATTTAGTCATTATGGACCTCAGGTAAAAGGTGACTTTGCCCAACGTAAGAATGGTGTGTTAATTGCCAATCAAACCGGTGTTGCACTGGCTTATGCATTATGGAATTTGCAAGAACGTGGTCGCATGATTATTGCTCCGCAAACTGAAACTTATGAAGGTATGATTGTGGGTATTCATACCCGTGATAATGATTTGGTAGTGAATGTTTGCAAGGCAAAACAATTAACCAATATTCGCGCTTCGGGTTCTGACGAAAATATTCTTTTGACCCCACATATTCAAATGTCGCTGGAACAAGCGCTTGAGTTTATTGACGATGACGAATTGGTAGAAGTCACTCCTGAATCGATTCGGGTTAGGAAAAAGTTTTTGAAGGAACATGAGCGTAAGAGATCGTCAAAAGCATAATATTTTTTTGTGAGCACCCTCATCCCCAACCCTTCTCCCGTTACCGGGAGAAGGGAGATTTTTTTTAGCTCCCTTCTCCCAGCTGGCTGGGAGAAGGGTCGGGGATGAGGGTGTGGAAAATCAACAAAATGCCACACTTGCTCCAAGAAGAGGATTTGGCGATACCGACATAATCTCTTGATTTTTAATCTAAAAATCAGTGTTAAGCCCCCCTTAAGTTTCAATTAATAAAGCATTAAGACTGCCTCTGTATGATTGATCTCATAATCACTCAAACGAGGGGTAATGAGAAATGAAGAAATTAATGGGTATGTTATTCTGCTTGGCTTCTATTAATACGGTAGCTTACGCAGACAATAACGCTGCAAACTTGAATATCAAAGTAGCAGGCATCGGGAAAGACAACACTTATTTCTTGTGTGTTGATAGTGTCGGTTGCGTCAGCATGCGTGCTGCAAGTGAAGGAAGAACATTTCCTTTAAACCCAGGACAAGTTGAACGCATTTTCTTGATGAATTCGGGTACATTGCGCACTTATTTCCAAGCGTTACCCGCTTCTTGTAGCGTGAATGTCAATGCAAACCAAACGTTAACTGTAAAAGGAAAAATTATAAAAGGGGCAAATGACCGTACTTATATTGAAAAATTGGAATGTTCTGTTGCCTAAGTAGTTTTTTTCTAATCAATAACTCACATCCTGCCCACGTCGTCCTGTGCACGCTTCTAGCACAGGATCCAGCGCCCTTATGGGCTGCTATTTTTTAATAAATGTAGCTCATATGGTTATTTGGTTAAGAAATAAAGGCACTGGATCCTGTGCTAGAAGCGTGCACAGGACGACGTGGGCAGGGGAACACTGCGTGACGTGAGTCTCCCATAAATAAAAAACCCCTGATAGTCAGACTATCAGGGGTTGGAATAAAAGTCTGGCGATGACCTACTTTCGCATGAGAAACTCACACTAT
>CAYRUP010000042.1:0-14550 GCA_964427485.1 uncultured Coxiellaceae bacterium
TTACTGAAAAAAATTGGAAAAATAATTCTATATTCCTAGATAAATTAAAAGAATACTTAATCCAAATGCAAAAAGAGAAACATCTCAATGAGCCTAATTTACTAAATAAGCTTAATAATCCTGAATACCTAAATGCATTGAGAAATGCACTAATTCGTTATCAGGCAAGCAATAAGAAAGAAAAAAAACAAATGGATTCATTTCAGAAATTAATTAAAAATTTACAAAAGAAGAAATAGCTATGAAATTTAAATATGCCGCAGGAGCAACACCTCTTGGTCCAGATGAAATTAATGGATTAATTCCATTGCATATAACAACCCAAAATCAGCTGAATGAATGGGAGGCTGCCAATATATTAAAAGCAGAAAACTGGTTATTCTCAAGCTCTAACCATGGAAACTTTCTCACTATAGATTTTATAAAACTTTTACATATAAAAATGTTTGATGATACATGGAAATGGGCAGGGCACTTCCGTTCAACCGAAAGAAACATTGGCGTTAGTTCTTATCAAATTACCACAGATTTAAATAACCTATTAGAAGATGTTCGCTATCAAATCATCCACCAAAGTTACCCATTTGATGAAACTGCATATCGTTTTCACCATAGATTAGTTGCTATTCATCCATTCCCGAATGGCAATGGTAGACATGCACGCTTGATAACAGATTTATTATTAGTACAAGCAGGCAAACCTCGTTTTACTTGGGGGAAACAAAAATTAGAGCCAGAAGGCCCGATTCGAAAACAATATATTAATGCTCTTAAAAAAGCAGATAGCCATGATTACGATCCTTTGGCTGAATTTGTTAGATCATAAGCTTGTTGATAAGTATCGATTGCATGGCAAAGAAATTCACGAGATGCCAACACTGCTCCCCGCCCACGTCGCTCCTATTAAAAATTGTCTATGTGCCGTCATGAGCTACGTTTATTAAAAAATAGCTAGCCCATAAAGGCGCTGGATCCTGTGCTAAAAGCGTGCACAGGACGACGTGGGCGGGGGCACTGTGTAATGTGAGAAAATAACGCGTACTAGTATTGAAGCAGAAAACGGGGAAAGCTTTTACTTTCGTTGCACCTGCCGATTTAAGAAAGAGAATCGAGGAAATTGAATAAAATAGTGATAAGCATTTTCATGCTTAGCTTCACCCAAAAATGCTATAATTTAAAAAACACCCCAGTGACACAGGTAACCCATGTATCAATTACAACAAGCCATTGGTATCCTCGGCGGGACATTTGACCCTATTCATTTTGGGCATTTACGCACTGCGCTTGAGTTATACCAAGCGCTTGAACTCAAAGAAGTGCGTTTCATTCCCTGTTATCAGCCTGTGCATCGTAAATCACCTGTTGCCTCACCAGAACATCGTTTAGCCATGGTTCGTCAAGCGATCGCCGATGAACCTGCGCTCACCGTGGATAATTGTGAAATTGAGCGGCAAGGTCCTTCTTATACGATCGATACGCTGGAAATATTACATAAAAATTTGCCGGATACGCCCTTGTGTCTCATCATGGGTATTGATGCGCTACTGGGATTTCCAAGTTGGCATCGCTGGGAAGACATTTTGAAACTGGCTCATCTCGTTGTTGCTCATCGCCCGCAGTATCATTTGCCGCATACGGGTATTGTTGCAGACATGTTAAAAGAACGCCTGAAAAATGTTGCAGCGCTACATGCATCATTAGCGGGAAGTATCGTATTACATCCCGTAACGCCATTAGAAATATCCGCAACAGATATCAGAAAACAAATTGCAATGCGCAGAAACCCACGGTTTCTGTTACCTGACTCTGTGTATCGCTATATCGAGCAGCATGGCGTATATAGTCTGAGTCGTATATAATTTTGACCTCATTCATGAAAAATAACGAGGTGTTGATGAAAGAGTTGAATATTGAAAAAGTACAAGGACTTGTAATAGAAGCATTAGAAGATTTAAAAGCACTTGATTTAGTATCCTATGAGGTAAGCAAATTCACCACACTTGCAGATGTCATGATTATCTGCACTGGCCGTTCTAACCGTCACGTGAAATCCATTGCTGAAAACGTGGTTAAAAAAGCGAAAGAAGCCAAGTTGAGTTATATCAAAACGGAAGGTGAGCGTGAAGGTGAATGGGTCATTGTAGACTTGGCTGATGTGATAGTGCATGTGATGCTTCCCACTGCGCGAGAATTTTATAATCTCGAAGATTTATGGGAACCGATCGAACAATTACGCGAAAAACGTCGGTGAGTCATGATCATCCGCATTTTAGCTATCGGCACAAAGATGCCCTCTTGGGTAAACGATGGCTTCAATGAATATGCAAAACGCTTTACCGGCGCTTGCTCACTTGTGTTATGTGAAATTCCTGCAGAAAAACGCCCAAAAAATGCAGATGTGCCACGCATCATTGAACGCGAAGGTGAAAAGCTCCTTGCTGCGATAAAACCTGGGCATCATGTCATTGTTTTAGATGTAAAAGGTCAGTCATGGAGTAGCGAACAATTAGCGACTCACATAAAACACTGGCAATCTGACGGACGTCATATTGATATGTTAATCGGGGGTCCTGATGGTTTATCTCATGCTTGTTTACAAAAAGCGGAAACTAAATGGTCTCTTTCGCCATTGACGTTACCGCATCCTTTAGTGCGTATTATCCTGGCTGAACAGTTGTATCGGGCTGTGAGTATTTTACAGAATCATCCTTATCACCGGTCGTGACGCACCTTTTGTCAACCAAGCGAAAATGGAATTCCACTTTCCGTTAGTTTGTAAACTAAAGGTAAAACTAATAAAAAGAATCCCAGCACTAATAATAAAATGACCGTACTAATAGGTTGTGCCAAAGGATTAACACGATGTTGCATATAGCGTAAAAAAGCTGAAAAGATACAAGTCATGCCAATCACAATCGCGGCACCTGCCAAAAAGTTTGAAGCAACCGTTACAGGTTCTAGGATATTGTTGGCAACTTGTCCCAGTCCAAGCACTTCCTTTTTTGGCTGAGGATAAGAATGATAGGTAGGGGTCGGCATCGGCGTAGGATTTGTACTCGTATCAAAAGCCCAGGCATTTGCTGAATAAGCAAATACTATTCCAATCAATAGCATGACGATATGAATGTGCTTAAACATAGTGATTATGATAAAGTTAATGAATCATTATAATTATTTTTATTATAGTCTATGTTAAATAAACATCCAAAGCTTTTCCAAGACCCGGATATCGATTATCCCATTTATGATCTTCATTTAGATTTTCAGGATTACATCATAAAATCAAAATCCATTATCGCAAATACGCGTCAAGATCTTAATAAAGATAATGCTGAACTTATTATCGAAGCAAATTCACCTTTCGAATTAGTACCCAAAGAAAAAGCCAAATATGGCGCGCTCCTCATTCATGGTTTACTCGATTCACCTTATATTATGCGTGATATTGGCCAGCATTTATGTGCAAAAGGGTTGTTAGTGAGATCTATCCTGTTGCCAGGCCATGGAACCGTGCCGGGTGCTTTGCTCAATACAGATTATACTGAATGGTTGCAAGCCGTACGCTATGGCATTGCGAGTTTGAAACAAACGGTTGAAAATATTTTCTTAGTGGGATTTTCAACCGGCGCGAGTTTGTCGCTCTATCATGCAGTAGAAGAGCCTCTTATCAGCGGTATTATCATGATTGCGCCCGCCATAAAAATCAGTTCACCTTTTGCATTTGCAACAAATTGGTATCGTTCTATTAGTTGGGCGTGGAATCGAGCAAAATGGTTTTATATCGGCAAGGAAATTGATTATGCCAAATATTCTTCTGTGGCCTTCAATGCAGTGTATCAAGTTTATCGCTTGGCCTCAGAAGTACAAAAAATCAGTAGCGCAAAATTGGCAAGTTATCCCTTCTTCGTCACTTTGAGTAACGAAGATAAAATCGTTTGCAGTTATGCAAGTACAGAATATTTTGAACAAAACAAAAATCCATTCAATCGAATGCTGATGTATTCCGGCAAACCATTACATTTTGAAGATAAACGAATTCTTGTGCGCAACTCTCTGTATCCTGATTTGAATATCTTAAATTTCTCGCATATCACGATACCGGTTGCGCCATCCAATCCACATTATGGGAAAAATGGCGATTATCCTTTAGCGAGTCGTGTTGATAAAAACATTATGTATGGTGCTTTTGATAAAATTGACGTTTTTTACCGTAATTTGTTATACAACTTAAAACTCTCAGCGCTGCAATATCAACGTTTAACTTACAATCCTGATTTTGAATTTATGATGAATGAAATTGAGAAATTTATTTTCGAAAAAACACCGCATCCCAAAACAACATAAATGCGCCCACACAAATCGCGCTATCAGCAATATTAAATGCCGGCCAGTGCCAATTGCTCGCGTAAAAATCGAGAAAATCAATGACATAACCATATAACAACCGATCGGATAAATTACCCAGCGCACCACCCATAATCATTGTCAATGCAATACAGAGCCAACGATTGCGTGCAGATAATCGAAACAACCAGACTAAAATTCCTAAACTCACCAAAAGTGCAATGGCACCAAACAACCACGTTTGCCAACCCGATGCCGCATTCAAAAAACTAAACGCAGCGCCTTTGTTGTATGCCAAAGTCAAATTAAAATGCGGCATGACGGACACTTCAGCATAAGGTGGTAAATTTTTCAGGGCTAGATATTTTGTAATCCGATCAAGGATTAAAACAATCAATGTAACCCAAAGCCAACGTAATCCGGTTGATTTTTTTTGCATATGATAATGCCCCTAATGTTAAACACCCTCATCCCCTGCCCTTCTCCCGTGCCGGGAGAAGGGAGTTTTTTTATATTTAGCTCCCTTCTCCCAGCAAGCTGGGAGAAGGGCTGGGGATGAGGGTGCAGAAAATCTGCAACAACCCAAACAAGAAACAATTCACGCAAATTTCCTCACCTCACCCACACCCACCACATTTTCCACACAGCGCAAACACAAAGTGGGATGCGCTTTATCCGTGCCTATATCCAGACGTCGATGCCAGCAGCGTTCACATTTTTGATAGGTCAGCGGCTCTACTTTGACAGACAACCCAGGCATGTCTGTCGTAACAACATCGCTGGGTAAATGTGCATTAGCCAAATGTACTTCAGTTCCTGAAGTAATTAACACAAAACGTAATTCATTTTCGAGTGCATCTAAATCTGCTTTCAATTTGGCGTCACAATATAAATGAACTTCCGCTTCAAGCGGTGCGCCGAGCTTGCCCGCTTTTCTTTGTGTCTCCAATTCTTTATTCACCGCATCTCGTACCAGACGCAATTTTTCCCAATAGGTTTCATTCATCACTTGATCATCGGAAAGCTTAGGTAAATCGGTATACCAGGTATTCAAAAATACCGATTCAGAACGCTTGCCTGGAATATATTGCCAAATTTCTTCCGCAGTGAAACTTAAAATGGGAGCAAACCATCGCACTAATGCTTCAATAATGTGAAACATGGCGGTTTGGGCTGAACGACGCGCTAAACTGTTCGCCTGAGTCGTGTATTGACGATCCTTAATAATATCCAAATAAAAACCACCCAACTCTACCGTACAAAAATGATGGACTTTTTGATAAATCAAATGAAATTGATAAGATTCATAGGCACGAATAATTTCATCTTGCAACAAACGCGCTTTATTCACTGCCCAACGATCCAACGCTAGCATTTTTTCCGGTGGGACAAGATTTTTTTCCGGAGCAAAACCATCTAAATTTGCCAATAAAAAACGTGCGGTATTCCGTAAGCGGCGATACGTTTCTGAAGTACGCGTTAAAATTTCATCGGAGACATTTATTTCAGCGCGATAATCAATCGATGCAACCCACAAACGCAATACATCTGCGCCCATATTTTGAATAATTTTTTCCGGCGCAAGCACATTGCCCAATGACTTAGACATCTTGCGACCTTCAAGATCAATCACATAACCGTGAGTTAATACGGTTTTATACGGTGCTTTATGATGGATAGCGAGTGATGTCAACAAAGAGGATTGAAACCAACCACGATGTTGATCCGATCCTTCCAGATATAAATCAGCGGGAAAACCTAATGCAGCATTTTGTTGCAACACACATTCATGTGTTACCCCAGAATCAAACCAAACATCCAAAATATCACGACATTTTGAATACTGATCTGCCTCATTGCCCAATAATTCTTTGGCATCCAATTCATACCACGCTTCAATTCCTTTGTTTTCCACGTGTTTGGCTACTTTTTCCATCAGCGCGATTGAATCAGGATGGGGTTCGCCAGTTTCTTTATGCAGAAATAAGGCAATCGGCACACCCCAAGTACGTTGGCGTGAGATACACCAATCCGGACGTTTATCTACCATATTAAAAATTCGGCTTTGGCCCCAATCTGGAACCCAACGCACATTTTCGATGGCAGCCAATGCCATCATACGCAAACCTTTTTGATCTAAATTAATAAACCATTGCGGCGTCGAACGAAAAATGAGTGGTGTTTTATGTCGCCAGCAATGTGGATAACTGTGTGTGAGTTTTGTGTTATACAATAATGCGTCATGGGTGTTCAGTTCTTCAATCACACGATCATTGACCGCTGTCACGTGAATACCTGCAAATAACGGTGTCGTTGAAATAAAACAACCATCATCTCCCACCGGATTATCTAAAGGTAAGTTATATTGTTTGCCCATGACATAATCGTCTTGACCGTGTGCGGGCGAGGTATGCACGGCTCCTGTGCCCGCATCCATCGTTACATGTTCGCCTAACACAATGGGTACTGTGCGTTCATAAAACGGATGCTGTAATTTAATTCCAGAAAAAGCTTCACCCGGCGCTTTCGCCAAAATACGATAATTTTTATTGTCATAACGTTGCATCACTTGCACCAAAAGCGGTTCTGCGATCAGCAAGCGTTCATCACCACAAGACACTAACGCATAATCGGTACGCGGATTTAATGCAACGGCTTGATTGGCGGGAAGTGTCCAGGGTGTTGTTGTCCAGATAGGGACTGAAATAGGTCCATGCCCTTCTTTCGTCACTTTCTTGAAACACTGAAAAAAAACTTTTTCATCGACAACTTTAAAACGCACATCAATTGCCGGAGAAACTTTATCTGCGTATTCCACTTCTGCTTCCGCTAATGCAGATCCACAATCCAAGCACCAATACACAGGTTTGAACCCTTTTTGCAAATGACCATTCTGCATGATCTTGGCTAAACTGCGGATGGTGTCAGCTTCAAATTTAAAACTCATGGTGATGTAAGGATTTTCCCAATCCGCTAAAACACCCAAACGTTTAAATTCTTCGCGCTGAATATCAATTTGACTGGTTGCATAATCACGACAGGCTTGCCGAAATTCTTTCGCACTGATTTTATGACCGGGTTTACCGACTTTTTTCTCGACTCTTAATTCAATTGGTAAACCATGGCAATCCCAGCCTGGAACAAATGGCACATTGAAACCCGCAAAAGTTTTGGATTTCACCACGATGTCTTTTAATGTTTTATTCACCGCATGACCCATGTGCGTATGGCCATTGGCATAGGGAGGACCATCATGAAAAATAAATTTTCGTTTTGCTTGGTTTTTTTCCCTTATTTTTCCGTATAAATTTAATGTTTCCCATTTTTTTAAAATTTCCGGCTCACGCTGCGCAAGGTTGGCCTTCATTGGAAAATCCGTTTTTGGTAAATTCAATGTATTCTTATAATCACTCATTACAATTCCCCACGCGTTTTGAAATAGTTACGTGCCGCATTGGCATCTTTAAAAATTTGTTCAATTAACAAATCCAGATTTGGATAACGCTGCTCATCACGCAGTTTTTTACAAAATTCAACCTTCACATGTCGACCATAAATCTCTTGGTCAAAGTCAAATAAGTGTACTTCCAACAAGCTGCGGGTGCCACCAATTGTTGGTCGTACGCCAACATTTGCAACCCCAGGCAAAATTTTGTTGTTGATACCCTGCATACGCACTGCATAGACACCTTGCACGGGCGTGACAGGACGATGCAAATAAATATTTGCGGTAGGAAAACCCATTACTCGCCCGCGTTTATCACCGTAGACTACACGTCCTTGCATTGAATAAGGACGACCTAATAAGCGCTCTACCCAATCATGTTTTGCATCCGCTAATGCTTTACGTACCAATGTGCTACTGACCCTTTCACCCGACAAGATTACACTTGGCATGTTTTCCAGGGTAAATCCATGCTCTTTTGCTGCATTTGCTAAAAAATTAAAATTACCTTCACGCCCGCGGCCAAATTGAAAATCATCGCCCACAATCACATGTTTTACTTTGAGAGCCTCTTTTAAAATATGTTGCACGAATTCTTCTGCAGTGAGATTTGCAAATTGCTTATTAAAACGAATTACTAATACTGCATCGACACCCTGATCAGCCAATAAAGAAAATTTTTCTCGCCAGCGTGTTAAACGCGGCGCCATTTTTTCGCGACAAAAAAATTCAAACGGTTGCGGTTCAAAGATAATAACTAACGAAAAAGTATTTAATTCCCTGGCCCGCTCAATGGTTTTTTTCAATAAGGCTTGATGACCCAAATGCACGCCATCAAAATTGCCAATCGTCACGACCGCGCTTTTTGGAGCAGATGCGATGTTATTTAAACCGCGAATAGCCTTTGTCATGACAAACTTATCCCTTAATAAAACCGCAACATTATACGCGTATATGCGCTTTAATGTAAAAGTGCTATTATTAATTAAAGAGCTAGTTTAAGAACGAGGTGTCTATGCCGGAATTCAAATCGACCTATGCCAGGTTATTCGTTGAATTTATTAAAAATCTTATTACAGTTGCGAAAGATATTCCAAATAACAATATCGCATTACAACGCGCCGCCATCTTAAATGTCATGCTTAGCCAAATGCAACCAAAACCAGAGGACTATCGAGAACTCAATGCCATTAAGAGCGACATTGACAGCGTTATTATGACGCTCCAATCCATTCCTTCGCAAAGTCAAAGTGCCATGCTTTTTGCTCGTCAACGTGATCAATTAGCGGAAAGAGTGAAATCAGCCAATCTGGTAGGTGAAGCTTTAATAACGCAGTTCGATGAATTAAAAACGTCTACTTTTAATATGATTACAGCAGTTCTCGATTCAATTGCCAAAATTGACTCTAAAGAAAAACAACAAGAAAAAAGCAGCAGTCAGGAAATTGATAATCAACTCAAAAGCGGTGAAAAGAGTGTCGCTGAATTTAAAAGGCAGGAAGTTAAATCTAAAAATGAACGCGAGAACATTGCAGGCGATTTAACCAAACTGTTTGCCGCGTCATTTGCCGCAGTACCATCGGCTCAGCAAGCCAATTTACCACGTCCACCTCAAACAACGCCTGGTATTATTCAGAGAGGTTAAGCTGCGGGATTAACACATCCCGTGGCCGCACGCCAGCTAGCCATAATCCTGCAAAATAAATCACAACCGCCGTTATTAATAATCCACTTAAATGGATAACACGCCATAAAGTATTATGCGTTATCCAGTCTTGAATATCGCCTGCACCAAACCATAAAAAAACCGCCAACACCGTATTGGCAAACACTAAACGAAAACCAAAATAGTACCAGCCGTCACGCGGTATATAAATTTTTCGCTGCCGCAGAAAATAAAATAAAAATCCACCATTCAACATGGCAGACAAAGAAGTCGCCAAGGCAATTCCTGCATGCTTTAGCGGCCAAATCAAAATGATGTTAAACACCATATTGGAAATCATTGCCATAATTCCGATCCGAACAGGCGTACGCATATCTTGTTTGGCATAAAACCCTGCTGCCAGAATTTTAATAATCATAAAAGGTGCGATACCCAGCGCAAACATGGATAAACTTTTTCTCGTCATCAAAACCGCATGCGCATCAAAATGACCATGCTGCAATAGCGTACTTAACAGCGGCCCTGAAATTACAGCAAAAACAACGGCTGCAGGTAAGCCAACTAACAATACACAACGCAATGCCCAGTCCAAGGTTTGTGAAAAATCTTCACCTGATTCTGATGCATGATGCCGTGATAAATGCGGCAAAATCACGGTAGAAATAGCTACACCGATCACGCCCAGAGGAAATTCCATGAGACGATCCGAAAAATAAAGCCATGACACACTGCCAACCACTAAGAATGAAGCGAATAACGTATCGAGTAATAAATTGATTTGCGAAACCGAAACGCCAAACAAAGCTGGCACCATGAGCTTCAACACGCGCATGACACCGTTATCATGAAACCGGACTGTTGGTTTTGGCAGCAAACCTAAGCGGCGTAAAAACGGCCACTGGAAAAAAAGCTGCACTATCCCTGCAATCAAGACGCCCCATGCCAAACCTACAATAGGCAAATTCAAACGAGGAGCGAGCCAAAATGCTGCTGCAATCATGCAAATATTTAAAAATATGGGTGTGAATGCCGCAACCCAAAATCGACTATAGGTATTTAAAATTGCCCCAGCAAATGCCGTGAGAGAAATCAGGAATAAATAAGGGAAAGTGATACGCAGCATCGTCACCGCCATATCAAAACGTGCTCCCTCGGTTTCAAATCCTGGCGCAAAAAGACGAATAATCCAGGGCGCAAATATAACGCCTACAATCGTGACGCATAACAGGACAAAACCTAAAGTGCCGGCGATTGCATTCACAAATTGTTTAATTTCTTCAGGCGATTTCTGTTTTTGATATTCTGATAAAACGGGCACAAACGCTTGAGAAAAGGATCCTTCTGCAAATAAGCGGCGCATTAAATTGGGAATGCGAAACGCCACGGAAAAAGCGTCAAACGCTGCAGTTGCACCAAATAATTGTGCCGTTACCATGTCGCGTAAAAATCCAAATATGCGCGATATCAGGGTCATACTGGCCACAACGGAGGTGGATTTAAAAAGACTTTTACTCATGGGTTATCAAATGGATTTATCAAATTCTTTAAGTTGCCTCATCCTACCCCGCCAGTTAGAAATTGACAAGCTTTGAAGAAGCAGGCAATATTAGCGCCTTTATTTTAGATAGTGTTGATATTCGAAAATTGTTGGAGGAACACCTTGGCTAATATCAAATCCGCGAAAAAACGTGCTCGTCAGGCGGAAAAACATCGTCAGCACAATGCAAGCTTACGTTCAATGGTTCGTACTTACATTAAAAAAGTTGTGGCCGCAGTGGCTGCAGGGGACAAGAAACTTGCTGAAGAATCATTGAAAGCAACTCAGCCTGTGATTGATCGTATGGCCAGCAAAGGTCTGATTCACAAGAATAAAGCAGCTCGTCATAAGAGCCGCTTGGCTGCCAGCGTCAAAAAAATGACGACGGGTGCTGCTGCATCCAAAGCTAAGACAACTCGATCAAAAGCGGCTAAGGCGGCTGAGTAGTTGGGGGGTTTTTTACCCTCATCCCCTGCCCTTCTCCCAGTAAACTGGGAGAAGGGAGCTATATTGTAAATCTCCCTTCTCCCGACTAAGTTAGGGGAAGGGCCATTATAAAGTCTCCCTTCTCCCGACGCAGTTGGGAGAAGGGTCGGGGATGAGGGTATTAACTCATTCCCTACCACCCCCCTCCTCCAAATACCGCATCGCCTCCTGAATCAACACATCCGTTCCTTTATGCCCTAATCCAGAGATTCGAAATACTTTTCCCTTCCAATTAAGCCGCTTCACAATATCTTCGCAATAGGCAGCCACTTCCTCTTCAGGCAATAAATCAATTTTATTTAGCACCAACCAACGCTCTTTTTCCAATAATTCTGGGCTAAATTTTTCTAACTCAGTGGTAATCGCTTGGACCACGTCGACCGGATCCGTATCATCCAAGGGTGCCACGTCCACCATATGAAATAACAATCGTGTACGCATGACATGTTTCAAAAAACGGATGCCAAGACCTGCGCCTTCTGCCGCACCTTCAATTAATCCTGGAATATCTGCAACCACAAAACTGCGATGTTGAGAGACTCGCACCACCCCTAAATTAGGATGCAATGTGGTAAAGGGATAATCTGCCACTTTTGGACGCGCAGCAGAAATCGCATGAATTAAAGTGGATTTCCCTGCATTTGGCATACCGACCAATCCCACATCGGCCAATACTTTTAATTCCAAACGCAAATTGCGTTTATCGCCCGGTTGTCCTGGGATAGTGCGGCGCGGAGAACGATTAACGCTGCTTTTAAAGCGTGCGTTGCCAATGCCATGCGCACCCCCTTTCGCCACACAAGCCAATTGGCCATGTTGCGTTAAGTCAGCAATTAATTCATCCGTATCTTCATCATAAATCATCGTCCCTACGGGTACGCGCAACGTCATATCTTCGCCGGCTTTCCCAGAACAATTTCTTCCGCGGCCTTTCTGGCCGTTTGCTGCCTGGAAAGCTTTCGTAAAGCGATAATCCACTAAGGTATTAATACCTTCATCCGCCTGGAGATAAATACTTCCCCCATCGCCTCCATCGCCCCCATCCGGACCGCCATTGGGCATAAATTTAAGACGCAGAAAACTGCAACAGCCATTACCGCCGTCACCTGCTGTCACTCGAATCTTTGCTTCATCAATAAATTTCATAGAATTTTTATGAGACAAAAAAAAGCCTCGTTTCTCACGAGGCTTTTCAAGTCATTTGAAAAGTTAATAATTATGCAGCAGTCTCAGCATCAACAATAGGCTCAATGCTAACACACTGCTTCTTTAAAGGACCTTTGATCGCGAACACCACTTTGCCAGGAACTAAAGCATACAAAGTGTGATCTCTACCCATGCCGACATAACGGCCTGGATGAAACTTAGTGCCACGTTGACGAACAATAATGGTACCCGCATTCACGGTTTGACCGCCGTAGCGTTTTACACCAAGATATTTCGGGTTTGAATCGCGACCATTACGCGTACTACCACCCGCTTTTTTGTGTGCCATTGCAATATCCTCTTTATTTTGCGGGTACGGCGCGCCGTGCCCCTACAGTTAACCGATCTTTGTAATTTTAACTTCAGTGAAATCTTGTCTGTGACCCATTTGTTTACGATGGTGTTTACGACGTCTGAATTTTACAATATGAATTTTCTTGTGACGACCATGAGATACCACATGAGCCGCTACTTCTGCGTTTGCTAAATGTGGCTTACCTACTTTAATGTCATCGCCATTTACAACCATTAGGACTTTATCAAAATTTACGGTTGCACCAACTTCAGCAACCAGCTTTGCAATCTTCAGTGTTTGTCCTTCCGTTACACGAAATTGCTGACCACCACTGGTAATTACTGCATACATGTTCTATCACTCCAATTCCGGGGATTTTTATATCATTCTGAAAAGAGTGCGATTATAGGCCACAGGCGTGGCAAAGTGCAAGAATAAATTAGGATAAAAATGACACCTTGACATCTACCTAGCCGCACTACTAGCATTCGAGTTTAAATGAAAATGGTAGAGAACCGCCTGATATGCCCCTGGAATCAATACGTTCGCTGGTACAAGCTGACTTGGAAGCCACAGATAAATTCATCTGTGCGGAGCTTTTATCTGATATTCCCCTGATTAACCAGTTAGTTGAATACATCTTGCTATGTGGGGGGAAGCGTATTCGACCGCTTGTGGTTTTATTGACTGCACGCGCCTTGAATCATCAAGGTCAACAGCATATTGATTTGGCCGCCGCAATCGAGCTTATTCACACAGCTACTTTATTGCATGATGATGTAGTGGATAGTTCCAACTTACGTCGGGGCAGTAAGACTGCTAATCATATTTGGGGAAATGAAGCGAGCGTTTTGGTGGGTGATTTTCTTTATTCACGCGCCTTCCAACTGATTGTTAAGTTACAAAACTTAGATATCATGAATATCTTCGCCAATGCCACCAATATTATTGCGGAAGGCGAAGTCATGCAGCTGGTTAATTGTCGTGACCCTGATACCACTGAACAATCTTATTTTGATGTGATTCAGCGTAAAACAGCTAAATTATTCGAAGTTGCCTCACAAATTGGCACTGCGCTCTGTCAGTATGAGGTAAAACAAATGTCGGCCATGCAATGTTACGGCATGTCTCTTGGCACTGCTTTTCAATTGATTGACGATGCATTGGACTATAGCTCTTCTGCTGAAGAAATGGGAAAAAACATGGGTGATGATTTAGCTGAAGGCAAACCCACTCTTCCCTTAATTCATGCATTGCGGCATGGCAGCAAAGCAGAAATTAAGCTCATTCGCAACGCAATTAAAACCGGTTCCACGAAAAATCTTGATTCTATTCTTACAATTATTGAATCCACCGGCGCTATCGAGTACACTGCCAGCGCTGCAAAACAATACGCACAACAAGCCGTCACCAGCTTAAATCATATTCCCGAATCGCCTTATCGCAAGGCATTACATGATTTAGCAGAATTTGTTGTGGCAAGAAAATATTAGGGTCTGTAAACAGACCCTAATAAACGGGGTGTAGCTCAGCCTGGTAGAGCACTGCTTTCGGGAGGCAGGGGCCGCTGG
>CAYRUP010000043.1:0-3223 GCA_964427485.1 uncultured Coxiellaceae bacterium
CAAAATAAATTTCTTTTGCGCCAAACTCGCGAACCATTTTGACAATTTCACGACTGGTTGTGCCACGCACAATACTATCATCTAAAATTAAAACTTTTTTATTTTTGATTTCCGTTTTTTGCGGCGTCAGTTTATAACGCACACTGCGACTTCGCTCTTGACCATCTGGCATAATAAATGTGCGGCCAATAAAGGGATTTTTATATAATCCTTCCGAATAACGCACACCCAATTCATGCGAAAAGGACAGCGCTGCCGTGTTCGAGGTAAAAGGTGCTGGAATCACGACATCAGGTAAAATGTCAGGATATTTTTCTTTCCAACGTTTCGCCAAATTCTGGCCCATGCGCAAACGTGAGCGATACACACTGATTGCATTTAAGGTGGAATCGGGACGCGCGAAATAAACATATTCAAAAATACATGGCGTAAAGGTTTTCTTAGTCAATATTTTTCGAAACAAGTCACCGGAACGATTCACAAAAACCACTTCACCCGGTTGTACATCACCCATCGGCTCAAAACCCAATGCATAAAACATCGTTGTCTCTGAAGCTACAATGTAATCTTTCGTGCCATTCGCTTTTTTGCGTTCACCTATCACTAAAGGACGAATGCCGTGCGGATCACGAAATGCGACTAAGCCTTTGCCAATAATGGTGCTGACAACCGAGTACGAACCACTCACACGCGTAAAAATAGAATTGATCGCATCGCACAGTTTAGAAAAAAATTCGTCTTCTTCATCTGTCGTGTAATTTTTTCCGTCCAAGCCATCCGCAAGTAAATGCAACAACACTTCTGAATCAATCGAAGAGTTTAAATGACGATGTTTTTTTTGCGTGATATTTTCGGCTAATTCTTTGTAATTCACCAAATTGCCATTATGCGCCAGCGCAATACCGCGTGGACTGCCAATCCAGAGCGGTTGTACATCAGCAATATCGTAACCGCCCGCAGTGGGATAGCGCGTGTGCGCAATACCAATATTTCCTTTTAACTGCGCGATATCATCCGGTGAAAAAATTTCTCGAACATAACCCAAGCCATGCTTCAAATAAAAGCGTTCTTGATAGGTCAGAATCCCCGCCGCATCTTGCCCGCGATGTTGTAAATGAATCAAACTGTCATATAACTCAGCTGACACGGGTGAATGACTAAAGATTCCTACAATTCCACACATAAATGGCTCCCGCGATTTAAGCTAAATAGGCCGCAATATTTCGCCTAATTCGTTCTGCAACTGAAAATTTGGCTTCCGGAAAATTAAATTTATTTCCCGTGATCATTTCATAAAGTTGAATATAACGCGAAGACAAAGTCACAATTAATTCTTCCGGCGCTTCTGGTAATACTTTGTCATTATAAGGATCACAATGATCGGCAAACCATAAACGCAAAAATTCTTTGTCTATATTTTCAGGCTCTAATTGTTTTGCAAAACGTGTCTCATAACTCTCCGCTAACCAATAACGACTGGAATCGGGCGTATGAATTTCATCGACTAAAACGATATTGCCATCGGCATCTTTGCCCATTTCATATTTGGTATCCACCAAAATCAAACCGTGTTTTTTTGCCACCTGCATGCCATATTCAAATAAACGCATGGCAGCTGTCGATGCTTTATCCCAATCTTCTTGGCTCATCCAACCTTCCTGCAAAATTTCTTCAGGACTGATGGGACGATCATGTTTTTCATCTTTGGTAGTCGGTGTCAGCATGGGTTTTTCCAAACGCTGATTTTTTCGCAATCCTTCTTCTAAAAAATTGCCGCAATAATTTCGCACACCGTTTTGATATTGAGTCCAAAGTGCAGTGCTCGTCGTACCGGTAATATATCCACGCACAACAAATTCAATGGGAAATACCGTACATTTTTTCGCAATTGTGACATTGGGATCAGGAATCACTAACACATGATTAGGAATAATATGTTCGGTTTGTTCAAACCACCAAGCGCTCGTCAAATTCAACACTTGGCCTTTGAAGGGTACTGACGCCAATACGCGGTCAAATGCACTTTGGCGATCGGTGGTAATTAAAATTAATTTATCACCTAAATCATAGGTGTCGCGCACTTTGCCTTGATATTTTTTTCCAACTGAAAGATCCGTGGTTTTTAAACAATAAGGCAATGCACGCTTAATTTGATCTGAATAATTTTCAATAGTAGTAGCAGTCATGGGCATAGGGATTATGTAAAATATGTGAGTTAATAATGTCTTGCATCCGAGTTTTATCGCAAGCAACTTGCCACAAAACACTATGGCGAATTGCACGAATTCCTTTGATGTTGAAATGATCTTCCAACATTTGTTGTTTTTGTCGTCCCAGCATGTCATCTTTGGAACGTACTAAAATTTGTGTGGCAGTTTGGTTTTTCAATTCAGCTTCCACGATTTTTTCTTTACGGTCATTGAACAAAACACCACTGGTTTTTATTTGCTGAAAAATCTCAGGCGAATCACATTCAATTTCCCAGTGCACTCGACGTTTAATTTTTGCTGGAATATGCGCATGGTTTAACGCATTTTCAACGGACATTGCCTGGTTATCTGAGATAATCAAATCAATGATCAATTCATAGTGCTGATTTTCTCGCGGATAGCGTGCAATATCATTGGGTCGTGGATAATAATTTAATGGCACAACACGTTGCACATAACCATCTTGAATATAATCACGCATGGATTGGAAAATTCGATCGCCATTGGGAGTACGCTCTGGATGGGGCATCATGGCCATCACATTACCCATCTTGTTTGCGACTGCGGCAATATTCGCGATTGAACCATTGGGATTAATGGGAAATTCATCCACAATTTTGCCCTGTTCATCGCAATATTGAAAAACATTCAAACCGTGATGTTCTATTTCTGTTAACAAAGCAGGCGGAATCACAAAACGTCCTTCGCCATGTGCGATGGGAATACGTAACAAATCACTTGGTTTTAAGTGTCGTGTGAATGCATTCAATTGATATTGATCAGACAAACGCAGCGTAATCCAGGCGTTATAATATCCCGTGCCTAAGACTTTGCCGTTTTGCATACGTTTGTTATCCGTCAATACCATACAAACTTTATCGTTTTCAACTCCAGGCACTAAGCCTGTTTCTACTAAAATTTGCGCGCCGTTACAGATGCCTAAAACGGGTTTGCCCAGTTTGCTCTGCATTTTAATCATTTGCATAATGGGATCCAGCGCTGCAATCGCACCC